>CAZXCE010000929.1:0-2616 GCA_964639175.1 uncultured Clostridia bacterium | reverse complement strand
AAACGCCGTTTGGAGCGTCTCAACCAGCGGGAATAAAAACCTCGTTGTAGTATTAGGAATCAATACTTTCGAAGTAGAACCAAGAACCAAGAACCAAGAACCAAGCCGTTTCTTCATTCTCAATTCTTCATTCTCAATTCTTCATTCTTCAGTCTGTATCCCACCTTATGATTTCCTTTATCAATCGTCAGCGTCGTGAACGGCTTGAAAAAGCGGTGATCTGCGAGCTTGCCAGGCAAACGGCTGAAGTACTCGGACTGAGCCGGTTTGAAATCAGTCTGGTCTTTGTGGGTGACCCGGTGATGCAAGCCCTCAACCAGCAATATCGGGGAATTGATAAACCAACCGATGTGCTGTCATTTCCAATGATTGAACTCCCCTCGCCCTATGAATCAGCCGCCGCTGCTCAACTCAAGCGATTCCAGGTGATCGAAGGTGATCTCCTTGGAGAAGTTGTTATTTCAACCCACACGGCGCGGCGCTATGCTCAGGAACTCAACTTGACATTCCCAGTTGAAATTAAGACACTGATCATTCACGGAATACTGCATTTACGGGGATATGACCACGAAACCGACCAGGGCGAAATGGAGCGGCTTGAGCGAAAACTACGCAAGCAACTCATCACCAATCAGATCGAATGGTAAGGCAGATGTGGTCAATCAGGTTTGAGATGGGTCTTCTTATCCTGGAAGAATCAGAGCCTTTGCTCCAGGCTTTCATTCCAGGCTCGTCCTCAACGTGATATTCTCCCAGGCAGATTGATTTCCATTGTTGCCCCTCGGTTTTGGCAAATCTTCGTTCACCTCGACTGCTTGTAGCCTTTTGAAGCTTCAAAACCTCAAGTGGATTGTTCATTCCAGGGTTCCGGACGGGATTAATTGATCGTCGAATAAATTTTCAAAGTCCGAATCCACTCTGTTTGATCAGGTCCGGCTTGTGTTGGGGACTCCGTTTTTCGGGCCGTAACCGCCCAGTTTTTCAATTATGGATTATGAGATAGCTTTGGCCAGCATCACGCTGGTCGTTCTGGTGTTTCTTTCAATTGTTGAGAGTGCGCATGGTTGCCTCAGCGATCTGGCGTTGCGTTCGCTTGCTTCCGAAGCCCATAGTGCGCATCCAGCCAGAGCCCGGTTTTTGCGCTATTTGTTGGAACACCGCCAGTTGTTTTGGCTGACGCTTTCGTTTGGTATTCAGGCGGCCATTATCCTGTTGACGCTGGTGCTGGCGGACCTGATGGGACAACTACAAATAGTTCCGGTGGGGTTTGGTATCCCAGTGGTGTTTGTTGCCACGGTGACGCTGGTGCTGATTTTTCGTCAGTTTTTACCCCGGTTGCTGGTTCAAAATTCCCCTGGGCCGTTTCTGATGCGGCTGTTACCAGTGTTTGAACCCTATTTTCGAGTTACCGCCCTGTTTGTTTTCCCCGTCCATGAAATCCTCAAAACCTTTCGTGAATCCCAGGATCTCAGTGTGACCCCCGACAGCTTTCAGAACACTGGCTCCGATGAAGATTTGAAAGCCCTGATTGACGTCGGGGAGGAAGAGGGAATCATCGAGGAATCCGATAGTGAACTCATCCAGTCCATCATTGAGTTTGGCGACACAGTTGTGAAAGAAGTCATGACCAAACGTTCTGCCATGGTCTGCATTGAGGATTCAGCCACCATTGAACAGGTCCGGGATCTGATGGTCCAGGAACGACACTCGCGACTGCCGGTATATCAGGGAAATCCAGATAACATTGTGGGCGTCGTCTATGTCCGTGATCTTCTGGGGTGCTGGAGTGAGAATCAAACTACTGAGTTAGCCGGCGTCATTGCCCGCCCGGCCTATTTTGTACCTGAAAATAAATCAGTCGCTGATTTGTTGGAAGATATGCAAAAGTCAAAAACCCAAATTGCACTCGTCATTGACGAATTTGGCGGTGTCGCGGGACTTGTGACCATTGAAGATATCCTCGAAGAAATTGTGGGCGAAATCGAAGACGAAGATGTTGAGGAAACCAGCCCTGAAGAATTGGAAATTGTCGAAGAAGCTGAAGGCTGGTATCTGGTCAAGGGCAGCACTGAAATTCGCAAAATTGAATTACTGTTTGATGTCGAACTCGAAGCCGATGATTTTACAACGGTCAATGGGTTGATCATTAAATCCCTGGAACGCGTTCCCAATGTCGGAGAGCAATTTTTCCTTCGCGGGCTGCATATTGAAATCCTTGAAGCTGATGGACGGGCGATTCGACGAGTCCGTCTGCAATGGCACGATGGTACCGAATCAACTATGGCAAACCGCGAAACTGAAGCCGCCAATTCTTCCAATTTTGAACTGTAGTGAGTGTCAAAGAGTGAAATAGCGAAATAGTCAAAAGGGCAAAAACCAGGGAATTAACAGACCCCAATCTGAGACGTAAGACGGATCTCCTTTGCTACTCGCTCTCGTTACTCGCCACCTGCTTCCTTGCGACTCCGCTCCTTCGCCCAACTGGGATTTTTTACATGCCACGACGTAACACCCACCCACCTCCATCGCTCACCGACAACCTCCCCAGCATTCTTGAGAGATATCGATTATTTATCCGCTATACCAGACCCTACAGGCTCCTGTTTATGCTGGAAT
>CAZXCE010000928.1:0-2636 GCA_964639175.1 uncultured Clostridia bacterium | reverse complement strand
GGAACCCGGAACCCGGAACCCGGAACCCGGAACCCGGAACCCGGAACCCGGAATTACACCGTGCCCCTTTTCATCTTCTATGTACTCTGCCGATCCATCGCCTGCATTTATTGATTTTCCACCCGTTGACACGCTTTCAACGGAGATCAAATTCCAGCTTATTCAGGAAATTACTCACAAAATCAGCACATCGCTCGATATTGATGAAATTCTGAACCTGATCATTGATGCCGTGCGCTCGTTTGTCCGCTATGACGCGGCGGCAATCTATATCGTCGAAAGCAAATCCAATGAAAAGCGAATGCAGGCGCTCGTTCATCGGGCCTATGACGTCTCGCGAACCAACATGCTGCGGCTGAAATTTGGTGAAGGGCTGGTCGGGTGGGTCATTAAAAACAGCAAAGGTGTAATCATCCCGGATGTTGCCAAAGATTCTCGTTACATCGAAGCCGATCCGGAAACGAAATCTGAAATCGTGGCGCCGATCATTTCAAACGGCAAAGTTATCGGTGCTTTTAACCTGGAAAGCCACGAAGAAACCACCTATACCGAACGCGACCTGGATATGCTGATGTTTTTTGCCGGAACGGCTGCGATTTCAATTGAAAAAGCCTTTCTGCACCAGGAACGCCTTGAAAAGAAACGACTTGAAAGTGAGCTGGGGATTGCCCGCCAGGTTCAATTGAGCTTGCTGCCAGATCGGGACCCAGTGATTCCGGGGTTTGATATTTCTGGGGCCAATTTCCCAACTGAAGAAGTCAGTGGCGACTCATTTGACTTTATCTCATTTCCCAATCAGCAACTGGGGATCTGTATTGCCGACGTTTCAGGAAAAGGGATTCCGGCGGCCCTGATTATGGCCAGTTTTCGAGCTTCACTTCGGGCCCAGGTCCGCAATGATTACGCGATTCGGAGCATTTTTCGGAAGGTCAACTATCACCTTTGGGAAAGCGTGACCGGAGCCCAATATGTCACAGAGATTTATGGGGTGCTTGATCCCTTTTCGCATCGGTTTACATATGCTGACGCCGGTCACAACCCGATGATTTTGCTCCGGGCGGACAACACCCACCTGGAACTCTCGTGCGGAAACACGGTTCTGGGGATGTTTGAAGACATTGACTACCGCGAATGCAACCGCCGTTTGAAGCCGGGAGAAATCGTGATTCTCTATACTGACGGTGTCACCGAAGCGGCTCGCGACGGCGTCGAACTCGGCCCCCAGGGCTTGATCAACATCGTCAAAGAATTACGCCACCTGCCAGCCCGCGAAATGGTTCACCAGATTTATGAAGCTGTTCGCAAATATGCCCAACAGTCGGTCCTTGACGATGATTTAACCGTTGTTGTTATCAAGGTATTGGAAGAGTAGGGGTGTCATTGGGCAACGCCCAATCGCGTCAATATCATGGATTTTTTATGAAGTTTTACCGATTTTTTTTCATTTTTACCGTCATTGTGAGTCTCGCGACCGGGATCAATCAGGCAGTTCCACAACTGGAAGTTGCGGCAGTTCAGGCTCATCCTGAAACAACTGGTGGTTCGCATGCGGCGTTTTCAACTTCCAATCAAGCCTCCCAAATCAACACACTGGCGTTTCCACGGGCATTTTTCCCTGGTGTCAATAACAACCTGGTCGTCAGTGATGATGGGACATTTGGGCTGGTCGGATCATATGAAACTGACTCGGTGTTTACGTTTGACATGGCCACAGGTGAGCAGCTTGGTGAAGTAACCGTTGGCGATGGCCCAACCCAGGTCATTGTTCAAGGAACATTGGCGGCGGTATTTAACAACGCCTTTCTTTCGCAGCCGCAACCGACAATTTCGATTGTGGATGTGAGCAATCCCCGTGCGCCGCATCTGGTTTCAACCTGCCTCTTTCCTGAAAAACGATCTGCCTATTTCACCCAGGAAACCTTGTCGCTCAGTCGTGATGGACAGGTGGTATTTGGCACAGTGGTTGACAAAAAAGGGCGTGGGACGCTCTTTGCCTTTAACACCCAGACCGGCGAGCAACTTGGAACTCTCGCCCTGGGAGATTTCCCCGTACAACTGGCACTCCGCGAAAAAGACGGCAAGCGCCTGCTCGCCATTACCAGTACACCTGACGGACCGCACAATCTGTTTCTGGTGGATGCCACCAACCCTCGCGCCCTGCGGCAACAGGCGGTGTACCGGTTTCCAGATCGCGGCGCCCTGTCGCTGAGCAACACAGTCCTGCTCAGTGATAGCGAAGATTTCGGCTATATCGCGATTGCCCGTGGACAGTTGCTCGCATTTAGCACCACCACGGCTGAAATTTTGTCGCGCACGACGTTGCCGATTCTTCCAGCTCGCCTGCAACGACGCGGCAACCGGATGCTGGTTCAGCACGATTCCGAAGCCCTCATAACGGTGCTTGACCTGACTGAACCGCTGGCCCCCAAACAGGTCTCACAGGTTGAATTTACCGCTGAGCAGCTTTTGTATAGCGCGCCACGCTTCAGCCCTGACGGCACCCGTGGGTATGCCCTTGTCCCGTTTGAACAGCGGGTCGAAGCCTTTGATATCGAGACCGGGGAACACCTTGGTAGCGCAAAGGTTTCCGACGAAATTCCATTTGCTTTTGCGGTTGGCACCACCTCAGAAAACCC
>CAZXCE010000927.1:1423-2655 GCA_964639175.1 uncultured Clostridia bacterium | reverse complement strand
TTATTGTTTTTAACCAATTACCCGTAACTTAACATGTTATGGCTAAAGACAAGGCTCACGCAGGTGGTACTGACTTGATACCACCTCTTCTTCGTTCCTGGTGAGGTATCTCCAAGAGTGTCTAATATTTTGGACCCCGGAAATTTTTCTGTCTCTTCTTCGGTGTGTTCCGTGTATTCCGTGGTTTCTTTTTTCTTTTCGGTTTCGGCTTTTTTTCGTGTGTTTTGTGGTAAATCTCTGAGATCTTTCAGCCAGGTTTTTGCTTATGAAAACAATTGGTTTACTCGGTGGGATGAGCTGGGAATCAACCGCACTGTACTACAAATTGATCAATCAGGGCGTAGCGACACGATTGGGCGGCCTGCATTCGGCTAAAATTCTGCTCTATAGCGTTGATTTTGCAGAAATTGAAGCACTCCAACGCGAAGGAAACTGGAATGCCGCCGGTCAACGGCTGGCTCAAGCGGCTCAGAATTTGGCAACTGGCGGCGCTGATTTTATTGTGCTGTGTACCAATACCATGCACAAAGTCGCGAACTGGATTGAAACGGCATCCAGCCTGCCACTACTTCACATTGCCGATGCCACTGCCGAACGATTGCTGGCAGATGGAATTTCCTGCGCTGGTCTACTTGGAACACGCTACACCATGGAACAGGATTTTTATCGTGGGCGACTCGCAGACCGATATGGCCTTGAAATCCTGGTCCCAACACAAGCTGACCGTGACATTATTCACCGTGTGATTTATGACGAGTTGTGTCACGGAATCATCCAGCCCGAATCAAAAGCTGAATATTGCCGCATCATCCAGACATTGATTGATCAGGGGGCGCAAGGGATCATCTTTGGCTGCACTGAAATTGGAATGCTGGTGACCGCTTCGGATGCGGCTGCCAGCGTGTATGACACAACCCAAATTCACGCTGAACAGGCTGTCTACCTCGCATTGAAAGAATGAAGAAGAAATTGAGAATGAAGAATGAAGAATGAAGAATGAAGAATTGAGAATGAAAGCTCCTGGTTTCATCCCTCATCCCTCATCCCTTCGATTGCCCCCAGCCCAAAGTCTTCAGCCCTGGCATTTTTGTCATCCGGAAAAAAACCTTGACCAATCGTTCTAAGTTAACTAGAGTGCCGTTATGAAACGTGGACCTGAGAAACAATTTTGCCCAACCGAGGCGCTCCAGAAAGCGATGGAAGTTTTTCTGGCTCGCGGCTACCAGGGGGCG
>CAZXCE010000927.1:0-1413 GCA_964639175.1 uncultured Clostridia bacterium | reverse complement strand
GAGTTTGTCAGAATTACTCGACCAGATGGGGATTGGGCGCAAAAGTCTCTATGACACGTTTGGCAATAAACACGAGCTTTTTTTGAAAACATTGGAGCTTTATTCCCAGACCGCCATCAAGGAAATGCAAGATCAACTGGCGGCACCCGGCTCACCCAAAGCCAATATCGAGGCGGTTCTGCTCAGGTGGCAGGACGCCAACTCCCAACCCGATAGCAAAGGCTGTTTAATTGGCAATAACCTCGCTGATTTTTGTACTGAAGATACCGGAATGGCCCGCGTTTTGAGCGAGCACCTGACTCAACTTGAAAATGCGTTTACTGATGCGGTGACCCGAGCTCAGGCCGCAGGTGAAGTCCCAGCCGACATCCCACCCGGCGACCTTGCCCGATTGCTGGTCTGTCTTGGCCAGGGCGTGGCGCTGATGGGACGTGTCACCACCGATCAAACCCATTTCAAAGGTGTGTTCGAGGCAATTTTGACGCTGCTCCGGCCAGCCTAATTTTTTTTACCCAAAACCTTGACCGATCAGTCAAGATTTTCACAGATTTGACATATATTTAGGAGATTTTGAAATGTCACGCTTGAATACCAAAACCGCAGTCATCACCGGTGGCACCACCGGCCTTGGATTTGAAACCGCCCGCCACTTTATCAAAGAAGGCGCCCGCGTCATCATCACGGGTCAAAACGAAGACCGACTGGCCAAAGCCGCCAGAGAGCTTGGCCCCCAGGCAATCCCAGTTCGGGCAGATGCCAGATCACTGGCTGATTTGGATCAACTTGCCCGGCGGGTACGTGAAGAATTTGGAAAACTCGATATTTTGTTTGCCAACGCCGGGGTCGCCAAATTTGCCCCGCACGAAGTCGTTGATGAAAACCACTTTGACGAACAGTTTGATGTCAACGTGAAAGGTCTGTATTTCACCGTTCAAAAACTCTCAGGATTGCTCAACGAAGGCGCGAGCGTCATACTCAATGCCTCAGCCGTGAATGAAAAAGGACTTCCGATGGGAACTGTCTATCTGGCCACCAAAGCCGCCGTTCGGTCGCTGGCCCGGTCGTTTGCAGCCGAACTTGGCGCCCGGCGCATCCGCGTCAATGCTGTCAGCCCAGGGTTTGTGCCGACTGAAATCCAGGCCAAACTGGGTCTTCCGGCTGAGGTGCTGGCCGGGTTTGAAACTTCAATTACCCAAACCACTCCACTCCAACGAGCTGGACGCCCCGAAGAAGTCGCAACTGCGGTTGTATTTCTGGCCAGTGATGCAGCGTCCTACATTACAGCCGCTGACCTGACCGTTGATGGCGGCTTTATGCACGTCTGATGAATTTGGGGCTGAGGGCTTGGGGCAATCAAAGGGCTGAGGGATGAAGGATGAGGGATGAAAGAAAACCAATTCTTCAGCCCCAAGC
>CAZXCE010000926.1:0-2656 GCA_964639175.1 uncultured Clostridia bacterium | reverse complement strand
GGCTTTGCGCAGGGCCGTGCGGGTGCGCTCGGCTTCGGCAGAGTCAACGATAAAGCAGAGGTTGTTTTCCGAAGATGACTGGGAAATCATCAGCACGTTGATGCTCTGGCTCGCCACGGCGGAAAAAGTCTTTGCCGCAATACCAGGAACACCCATCATCCCGCTCCCGCTGATGGTGACCAGGCTCAGATTTTTGATGGCCGTGATGGCCTTGATATCGGCATCCCAGCCGCCGGTTTGGGAGGTAATATGGGTGCCGGGATGATCGGGTTCAAAGCTGTTTTTGATATAGAGCGGAATTTTGGCTGGGGCAAGCGGAAGCAACGTCTTTGGATGCAATACCTTCGCGCCATAGTAAGAGAGCTCGGCTGCTTCACTGTAACTGATTTGGGGAATGGTCTGGGCATCAGGGACCAGATTGGGATCAGCCGTCATAAACCCGTTGACGTCGGTCCAGATAATGACTTCATCGGCATTGAGGGCCGCGCCGAGGATTCCCCCTGAGTAGTCTGAGCCGCCACGTCCGAGTGTGGTCATCACGCCCTGCGGTGTTGCCCCAATAAATCCAGTCACCACTGGAATGACTCCATCTCGCAGGAGCGGGAGCAATCGGGTCTGAACCTTCAGATTGGTTTCAATGCTGTCGGGGGTGGCATCGCCGAAATTATCGTCGGTGACCACCAGTTCGGTGGCATCAATGGCTTTGGCTCGCAACCCAATGTTGCGAATGGCGGCGGCGACGATTCGGGCTGAAAGTCGTTCTCCGGTCCCGGCAATGGCATCCAGCGCCCGGTCCGGAACTTCGCCCAGAATATGAATGCCGTAACACAGTTTTCCAAAATGTTCGAGCAGCGTATCCACTTCAGTATACAGCTTTTGTTGCTCTGACGTGTCAGAGACCAGTGCATTGATGGCGTCGCGGTGTTTATCGGTCAGTGTGGCACGGGCGTGGATTGCCTTATTGAGTGAGCCAGCCGCCGCATCATGGGCACTGGCGAGGAGTTGATTGGTAACGCCACTCATGGCTGATACCACTACGACCAGTTGTTTATCCCCGGCATAGGCATCCGCCACGATCTTTGCCAACGCCGCGATTCGGTCAGCATTTCCAACGGATGTTCCGCCAAACTTCATTACTCGCATGAAAAGAAAATCTCCTTAGAAAGTCAGTACCACCTGGGTGAGCGGGTGGGGTTGAGATAGAGTTGTACCATTTGGGGCTGAGGGTATAGGGCTAAGAGCTAAGGGAAATACAATTTTTTCAATTATTTAGCTTTTCTGTAATACCATGGGGGCATTCCAGGATGGTATTGATGTGCCTGAAATCAGGGGCAGCCAGCCAAAAAGGCTAGATTAGAAAGATGTGGTTCGAAAAACAAGGAACTTAGGTGTATCGGCCTGATCAACCCCGTCTGGATGGTCCCCACTGGTAATGGCAGAGAGGGTGGCACGGGGCCGGCTGGAAAGGGCAACTTCTTTGTCAAATGCGGGTAACTGCTTTGAATTCAAAGACAAAAGACAGCCTCCAGCTTGCAGATGCAAAACCTGAAAATCGGCTTCGGGCACACACTGGGCAATTGACAGCACAAAGCTGATGTGTTGCAATGCAAATTGACAGTTCTCCTAACACACACAGTCTCAAGACAATCACAAACTCCCTTCGATTTACATCACATCTCTCTTTTGCCGAAGGATTCAGTGAAGGAAACACACACGCGTATGGCTAAAAAAAGAATATTAGTCGTGGATGATGACGACGCGATACGTGAATTATTTGATGGCCTGCTTACCGAAGCAGGATATGAGGTGGTTCTGGCTGAGGATGGCCTCGCGGCGGTGGCTTCGCTCAAGAAGCAGGTACCGGATCTGGTGATCCTGGACGTGATGATGCCTGTCATTAGTGGGCCACGCCTGATGGAGCTGATTCGATCCTCGGATAATCCGGAAATGTGGCAGGTGCCAATTTTATTTTGCTCAGCCGCCCACGTTCTCGACGATATTTCAAAATCCAAGGAATTTAATGTCACTTTGGATGACTGTATCTCAAAACCATTTGAGGTGAAGCAGTTGCTTCGCATCATCAAAGACCGTTTGACTGAGGCGGCGCCGCCACCTGATGACAGCGGCGACAATGCCTGACCCTGGTGGTGAACAGGCTGTTTCGAGGAAAGGGAAGTTGGATATGAACTACATCGTTTTGCTGACCTGGCTGCTGATAAGCTTTGAAGTTTGCGCAGTTTACGGGCAGGAAACGAAACCAGCGCCTGCCTCCCCCGAAAAAAAAGCCGCTGACTCACCAGCTCCCCCCAAAAAACACCGTGTTTTAACCAACGAAGATTTCCCCAGTGGGCGCAATCCTCAACCTGAGACGCGCCCATCTCCCGAGCCGATTGACCCCCCCACGCCAGCCCCAACAGTAAATCAAAAAGAATTGCGCCGGGTCGCTTTACGAACCCGAGCAAAAGAGATCATGACGCGGATGAGTACCATTGATTCCCAAATTGGACTTATCAAAGAGCGGCTTGACGAGCTGAAACGTGAGGATCAGGCGGTTTCCCCATCCCAGGTCAAAGATGGAAAAACGTATCTCAGAGCGGTTGGCCCGCGTGGCGAGGTGGTGTATATCCCCGTCAAAACGGATGAAGACCAGCGGCTG
>CAZXCE010000925.1:0-2659 GCA_964639175.1 uncultured Clostridia bacterium | reverse complement strand
TCAATGCCCGGTGGATCAGCCGCCCCATATAACCTGGGCGACACCGGCACACACGAAGTTGGTCACTGGATGGGTCTCTATCATACCTTCCAGGGTGGTTGCGCCAAGAGCGGCACCAGCGGTGGCGACCTTGTGTCAGATACCCCAGCCGAACGCTCAGCCGCCTATGGCTGCCCAACTGGCCGTAACACCTGCACCTCAATTGCCGGCAACGACCCGATCACCAACTTTATGGACTACACCGATGATAGCTGTATGTTCCAGTTCTCAACTGGTCAGGATACCCGGATGGATTCCCAGTACACCACCTATCGCTACAACAAATAAATCGGTAGCTGGTCAGATTTGATCAAAACAAAAGGAGGAGCGACATCGCTCCTCCTTTTTGTTTTTGCTGGTGACAGAGTCAGGGGTCAGAGGTCGGATTCCCCCTCCCCATTTCATGAGATTCAACCAATTCCCACAACTGAAACGGGTACCCCACTCAGTGCTGCATTGCCACTTAATTCATCAAGTCGCGAATCATCAGTCAGATCATTGACACTCACCCCGGCAAATTTCTGAGCGACATCCATCTGAATACCCTCCCGATGATGACCCCAGCCGTGTGGAAGGCTGACCACCCCTGGCATCATCTCAGCGGTAATTTCAACTTTGGCCTGGACTTTGCCGACGCGCGAAGAGATTGTTACCTGTTGCCCCGGCTGAATTTGCCGAGTTTCCGCATCCTGGGGATTCATCAGCAACGTGCAGCGGTCTTTTCCCCGCACCAGCCGAACAGCATTGTGCATCCAGGAATTATTGCTCCGTAAATGACGCCGGCTGATGAGCCACAGATGGTCTGAGCCTGTCTCCTGGGTAATCTCTGAGAACCGGCGCTCGACGCGTGCCAGATCACTGGTAAACACTTCAGGAAGCAGGTTGATGCGTTTATCTGGGGTAAACAATCGTTGCGGTAAACAAGGTTGTAACGGGCCAAGATCAATGCCATGCGGATGCTGTTTGAGCTTGTGCAAGGTGAGTTGTTGAGAAAGTGGTGAAAACCGAGAGCCATACGGACCATTGCGTAACGCCCAGTCCAAAACAACCTCTGGTGCATTGCGCTTTGCCAGCCAGCGTTTGATCCGCCGGTGCTCTTTTTCAGGGATATGTTTTCCGCCAAGTCTCAAAAAGAGTTCTAAGAAGATTTCCCAATCGTGGCGCGAATTTGAATCAGCCGGAAAGAGCGCCGGGGTATATTTGGTCGTGTTCCGAATTGCCAGCACGTGAAAGACCACATCATAGTTTTCGTGCTCTAATCCGGCGGCTGGCGGCAGGATGATATGAGCGTGGCGGGTCGTTTCATTGATATAAAAATCAACCGACACCATAAAATCGAGCCCGGCAAGTGCCGTTTCAAGCTGACTTCCATTTGGCGTTGACAGCACTGGATTTCCAGCCGAAGTCACCAGCGCCCGAATTTGTCCGGGACCTTCAGTCAATATTTCTTCAGCCAGGGCCACGACTGGAAGTTCACCACCAAATTCAGGCAGGTTTCGAACCCGGCTTCTCCATTTTCCAAAATGACCTTTGCGCCCCATGCGTCCGGTCAAATCTACGGCATCAAAAGCCGGCAAGGTAAACATCGCTCCGCCTGGACGATCCAGGTTCCCCGTGACAATGTTGAATACCTGGATTAACCACTGAACTGTGGCACCGAATTCCTGGACCGAAACCCCCATCCGGCCATAACACACTGCCGAAGGTGCGGCGGCAAAGTCTCGTGCCAGCCGCCGAATGGCTTCAGCCGGAATACCGGTTACATCAGCCACGACCTCAGCCGAATAGCTTTCGACCAGCGGGCGAAGTTGCTCCAGGTTATCGGTAAACTCAGCGAGCCGCCCCATCTGGACACGGTTTTCAACCAGCAAGGTATTGAGCATACCCAGCAGAAAATAGACATCCGTTCCTGGGCGAATAAAGAAATGTTCATCAGCAATCGCCGCGGTTTCGGTCCGGCGTGGGTCAACCACAATCACTTTTCCACCGCGCTGCCGGATTTCCTTTAACCGGTCGGCAACATCAGGTGCTGACATCAGGCTTCCGTTTGATACCACTGGATTCCCGCCCACAATCAATAGGAAATCTGTCCGGTCAATATCCGGAATTGGGAGCATCAACTGATGACCATATAAAAAGAATCCCGAGAAATGATGCGGCAATTGATCAACGGACGTAGCTGAAAAGCGATTTTTGGTCCCCAATGCTTTGAGCATGAGCGGACCAAAGAGAATCGAACCATAGTTGTGAACATTCGGATTTCCCAGGTACACCCCTACCGCATTCACGCCATGCTGGGCCTGAACACTTCGCAGGCGGGTGGCCACCTCATCAAATGCGGTCTCCCAACTGATTGGCTCCCAGCCGGTTGGAGTTCGGCGAACTGGTTGGCGCAGCCGATTTGGATCCAGGTGAACATCTTTGAGCGCCACGGCCTTGGGGCAAATATGGCCACGACTAAATGGATCCTGGCGATCACCTTGAATCGAAACGATTTCCTGGTTGTTCACCGTGATTTCGATGCCACACAGGGCTTCACATAAATTACAGGTTCGGAAATGTGATACAGGCGTGGTGGTCATAAATGTTAGGGGTTGGAAATAAAGGATGTGTCAGTACC
>CAZXCE010000924.1:0-2671 GCA_964639175.1 uncultured Clostridia bacterium | reverse complement strand
GGGTAGCATCGCCCCAGAGCCACACAAGCTTGGACGCTTCTTTGTCAATCCACATTGGGCAGTAAAACGAATGCAGATCCTGAACCGCTTCAATGGCCTTGGCAATCCCAACCGCTTTTCTCAGGGTTGCCAGAAATGGCTCTGGCTGGTGATAACTGGTTGTAAAATCACGATCTTCAGCGGCCAAACCACCGCATAGTGCAGCCATTGTCCGGGCATCAGGTGTGTCAAAAAAACCATCGCGGAGCAACTCGGCAATAAAGAGTGTGTTATCAACCCGCAGAAACGACGCCCAGTTTCCCTGCTCAGTTGGACGCCAGTTATCATCAATATAATCAAAGTGTTGCAGGATTTTCACGCAGTCTTCAAAACCTGACCAGAGCCCATGTTCAAAGCTATCCATGCGGTCTTCAAGTCGGGTCAGTTCTTCGTAACTATGCGCGATCTCACCAGCCCGTTGTGGGCAGCGTTTCAGTTGCGAGCAGGTTCCACAGGGCAAATCATCGCGTTTGGCCAGGAGCGTTCGGAGCGTGGTTTCCTCTTTTTCGAGGCCCTCCATTAAAGACTTCGTCCATTCCGGATCCATTCCGGCAGCAACCTGTTCGCGATCCACCATGCGCCGCAGTGATTTGACCTGTTTGCGCGAACGGTTGAGGGTATGTTCCAGCTCCTGATACCGCATAATTGTTTTCACCCGGTTTCCAGCCGGGCACTGGGCGGCATCGTCATTGACCAGTTTTTGAATGCGTTCAAGCCGTGGGCGGAGGCGTTTGGCCTGCTCAATGCGCTGAAACTGAAGAAAGCTCCGTTCGACCAGGGCCCGAGCTGATTCAGGGGAAAGCTGTTGGAGCAGGTTGAGTACCATCGTGTAGTTGGCATTGAAACTGCTTTCAATTGGTTCCGGGGGCTGGAACAACCGCTCTTGAATCAGGCGAATGTCTTGAAACGGGCCTGGGATAAACACGGCAAACCCAACTTTGTCACGTCCCCGACGACCAGCCCGCCCGGTCATTTGGGCCAGTTCAAAGGCTTTAATATCGCGGTGACCGTCGTCGCTCCGTAAACTGGAGGCCGTAATCACCACAGATCGCGCCGGCATATCAATTCCGGCGGCCAGCGTGGAGGTTGAAAAAACCGCTCGGAGCAACCCGGAGGACATCAATTTTTCAACCAGATGCTTCCAGGCCGGCAAATGACCCGCGTGATGGGCCGCCACCCCCTTGCGAAAGACCAGCGAATAATGCCGATGTTTCCGCAGAAATGGCGCTTCGTCCCCAAATGAGTCAATAATAGTTTCAATCTGGTCAATCTGGTCAGAAGACAGGCCAACCGAACGAATTGATCGAAATGATTCAACCGCATCATCGCATGCCCGGCGGCTGGGTAAGAATACAATGGCTGGTGTCAGGGCGTGACGAACCAGTGTTTGCACTAAATCAGTAAATTTTGGTGGATCAAGTGGAATTCGCATTTACAATGAAGGAACACATCTAAGTGGAATGACCCGGATAGTATCAAAAAACCTCACGTTCCTTGAAACACTTTGCCAGAAAAAGGAGATCAACTATGGAATTTCATGCCTTAAAAAGTGAACATCATTTTAATTGCACCGTGAAAAACGTTGATGAAAAGGGAAAAGAAACGGTGTGCAATGGGTTTTTGAAAGAATGGATGACGGCCCCACCCGAAGTCCAAAAACAGGTCGGAAACGATGAGGCACTCTACCGATGCCGCCGGTGTGGCGCCGTGTATAAAGGTCGGGTCAAACGGCACTTATCTTCGGGGAAAAAGCTGTTCAGTTTGCCGCCTCAATTTCCATTTCTTCGGTAAAAATTTGATCTTTTTGTTTGCCACAAACCATCTATTTCCGCACGCTGCCTTTTTGAATCTTTTCTGAAAACCCTGGTGAAAATGGATCACTGTTTCGACCGGTTACCGGCGATGTTCCACTGAGTTCTGGATGTGTCTCAGGAAATTATTTCTTGATGGATTATTTCTTCAATATCTTGATTGAATATTTTTTTATCTCCCAGTAATTTGGCCTTCTGTCTTCCGGCCAAACTGGTTAATCCTTTTCCAAACCCATCACCTGCTGCACCATATCTCATTGAATAACAAAATTTTATATCAAATTAAAAATTACCGGCACGTTAACTTCAGCCTGTAAAACACGATTTGATTTATTGAATGAAGCCTCTTTTTCTTGAGCGATCTATGCTTGTTTTTTTCACTTCAACAAAGTATTTTTTCAGATACTGAAAGGATTATGCAGCCGATCTTCAAGCATTTTCACTTCAGTATTTTCGTTCAAGAATAATGAATGAAATTTCCCACCAAAATCATCTTCCGCCAGCGATCTATTCTTAAACCGGAATTATTCTTTTTCATTCAGGAGGCTTCACAATGCCACGAGTAAAAAAAACAGCTCCAGAACCAGCGCCCAGCACCGAAAAATCATCCTCAAAAGCGAGCCGGCGAGGTCGTCCGTCACACGTCATCTCAGTTCCCGTCAACCGCCAGACGCTTTCGATTTTAGAAACCTGTGTCACACTTGGGCAGGCAACCTCAACGTCTGCCGTGGCAGCGAAACTCCTGGCTCGGGCAGCCGAAGATCTGAAAAATTCAATCGCCCAGCAAGTCTCAAATAATTTTCTTGGGAAGGAAAAATAGT
>CAZXCE010000923.1:0-2685 GCA_964639175.1 uncultured Clostridia bacterium | reverse complement strand
TTCTTCATTCTTCATTCTTCATTCTTCATTCTTCATTCTTCATTCTTCATTCTCACCTCACACTATGCCGTTCGAACCAGACCAGATTGCCTCTTTTCGTCACCAGTTGCTCGACTGGTATGACCAGACGAAACGTGATTTACCCTGGCGCCAGACGTCAGACCCATACCTGATCTGGGTTTCAGAAATTATGCTCCAGCAAACCCAGGTGAGTCGGGTGGTTGATTATTTCGCTCAATTCACCGGACAGTTTCCGACGGTCGGAGCGCTGGCGACGGCTGAAATTGATGAGGTTCTCAAGCAATGGGAAGGGCTGGGATATTATAGCCGGGCCCGGTCACTGCATCAGGCAGCGAAAAAAGTGGTTATCGACCACGATGGGAAATTACCGGCCACCTCGTTGGAACTGTTGAAATTGCCAGGGTTTGGCCCCTACACGGCAGCAGCGGTGGCGTCAATTGCTTTTGGTGAAAGGGTGGCCGCTGTTGATGGAAATGTAAATCGCGTCATCGCACGGCTGACTAATCTGCAGGAATCAATCAAATCGGCCAGAGCACTGGCGAACATTCGACAGGATGCCGGTCAACTCCTGGATCCTGAACGGCCTGGAGATTTTAACCAGGCCCTGATGGAGCTTGGCGCCACAGCCTGCCGCCCAGGCGCTCCACTGTGTCTGATCTGCCCGGTTGCGGCTCATTGTGCAGCACGCAAAGCTGGTACGGCAGCCCAACTCCCAATCCGTCCGCCAGCCGCCCCACGACCAGCCATCCAGGCGGCTTGCGGGATTGTGGTCCACCAGGGGAAATTGCTGATGATTCACCGTGACCAGCAACGCCTGCTCGGTGGACTCTGGGAATTCCCTGGCGGGCGTTGCCTGCCAGGTGAAGCCCCTGAAAGTGCCTGCCAGCGCCACTTCCAGCAGAAACTTGGGCTTGAGATTTCAGTTGGAAAACACCTGACAAGCGTCAACCATACGTTTATCCATTTTCAGGTCACACTCCATGCCTTTTCCGGCGCGATCAATCAGGGTGAAATCACAGCTTCTAACCCTCGGTGGGTGACGATGGATGAGACTTCCGGCTTGGCCTTAACCCGAACTGCCCGGAAAATCCTGGAATTTCTCGAAAAACAGAGTTGACAGTTTCGATCAAAGCCGACAGGATGTGCCTTCCTGCCGCTTATCCCTACTCGCCGTTGCTGTTCCCTTCTCTTTTTTTCAGAAGCGACCTGTTGGCTGGCTTCAAAGAAATCGAAGCCATTTTGTTTTTTCAAGCCCTTCTTCAACTGCCAGCAACTTTTTGGAAATCCAGGCATGACCAACGAAGCTCAACCACCAAAGCCCTCCCAGCGGCTTGACTCGATTGACCTCCTGCGCGGTGTTGTGATGGTGATTATGGCGCTTGATCACGTCCGCGATTTTTTCTCTGGAAGTCACATTGACCCCACGAACTTAGCCCAGACCAGCACCGCCTTGTTTCTCACCCGGTGGATTACCCATTTCTGTGCACCGGTGTTTGTGTTCCTGGCTGGAACGGCCATGTTTTTGTCGGCATCGAAAGGAAAATCAAAGAAGGAACTGGCTTCATTTCTGGTGACACGGGGACTCTGGCTGGTGTTTCTGGAACTGACCGTGGTGCGATTCGGCTGGTTTTTTAATTTCAATTATCAGCTTATGGTCGGGCAGGTGATCTGGGCGATTGGATGGTCAATGGTTGCCCTGGGGGGACTTATTTTTCTGCCAGTATGGGCCGTCACTACCTTTGGGATTCTGATGGTGGCGGTCCACAATCTTTTCGACAATATCCAGGTGGAAGCGTTTGGCCGTTTTGATTGGGTGTGGATGATTCTTCATAACACCGGGACCATGGAGGTTTTCCCAGGCAAGTCTTTTGCCGTCAGTTATCCACTCATCCCCTGGATCGGCGTGATGGCTGCCGGGTATGGCTTTGGGCAACTGTACCAGCTTGAACCAGCCCAACGGCGACGGGCCCTCTATCGCCTGGGAAGTGCCCTGGTGGGGTTGTTCATCGTCCTGCGTGGAATCAATATCTATGGGAACCCGCTTCCCTGGAGTGTTCAACCATCAGCGGTCTTTACCGTGCTTTCATTTCTCAACTGTGAGAAATACCCACCTTCGTTCCTGTATCTGCTGATGACCCTGGGACCAGCGATTCTGTTTCTGGCTTATTTTGACGGCTCAGTTGGTAAAATCGGTCAACCCTTTGTGACCTTTGGGCGAGTACCACTGTTTTACTATGTGCTGCACCTGCCCTTGATCAATTTAATCTTTCACATTGATGCCATTCGGGTACTGGGTTCGCTCCAATTCACCGGGCCCTTTAGCATCCCGGATGACTATGGGTACAGTTTGCCAGTTGTGTACCTGGTCTGGATTTGTATTGTCCTGGCATTGTTTCCCGCCTGCCGATGGTTTGCCGATGTCAAGCGACGTAGAAAAGACCCGTGGCTGAGTTATCTTTAAAAATCACCCCAGTGTGTAGGCAATGGTCAGTAGTTCGTAGTTGATAAGTCAGTAGTCAGTAGTTCGTAGATAAAACCTGGATATTGCAGTGTGTCGAGTTCTTGAAAGAAATCATTCATAAATTACTCAAATCGAACCAAATAGACTTGACAGATACTTCAAAATCCCAACGCTTGACTACTGACTACTGACTACTGACGACT
>CAZXCE010000922.1:0-2690 GCA_964639175.1 uncultured Clostridia bacterium | reverse complement strand
CAAACCTCACACCTGAAGGCGTTACTCTGAACAGGAATCTTTTTCTGAAAGGCGATATCTCAATTTAAAAGGAAACGAACTCACTGAGTTTGAATGTGAGATGCAAGGTATTGAACCTGGTGAAAGGCAGGAAATTATGGAAATTATGACCAGTTGGAAAGAAGAGGGCTTGCAGCAAGGCTTGCAGCAGGGCTTGCAGCAGGGCTTGCAGCAGGGCTTGCAAGAAGGGAAAAAAGAAGGTGAAACAACACTTTTGTTGTTATTGCTCCAGAAACGCATGGGGATGGTTTCAGAAGCTATCACACATCAAATCAGAGAGTTATCCCTTGCTCAACTTGAATCCCTGGCGGTTGCCCTCCTGGATTTTCACACTGAAGCTGATCTTAAAGCCTGGTTTGACGCCAATGTGACCTCGATTGAAGGCACAAATTAACTTTTTTCTCTCCCGCCTGTAACTTTTCTCTGGCATACCTGTTTTACTGGCTAAAACAGGTATGCCAAACGATCACGATCAATTCACCCATCATTTTCACGAACTGTACCCCAAACTGTGCCGCTTCCTGGATGGCCTGGTTGGAAAGTCGGCCTGTGCCCACGATCTGGCTCAGGAAACCATGCTCCGACTCTTTCAACAATCAGATCCCATTCCGGCGGAAGAGGTTCGGTTTTGGGTTTTTCGGGTGGCTCGAAATCTGGCCTTGAATGAACTGGAACGCCAGCGAACCCGATCAAAGCTCAGTGGATGGGTGGCTTCTTTGTTTGGCGCATCCCGGCCAACTCCAGAAACCGAACTGGTTCAGAAAGAACAGACCAATCTGGTGTTTTCGCTGATTGGTCGGTTACCAGACCACCAACGAGCCGCACTTTTACTCCGCGAGCAAGAGGAAATGTCCTATTCGCAAATCGCAGAGGTGCTTGGGGTAACCGAAAGTAAAGTCAAAGTTGACCTGTTTCGGGCCCGGATGGCACTTCGTGACCAGTTAGCGCTGATTCGTGCTCAGGAAAACCGGAAAAATCCACCTGTTCGAAAAGGAGCCACACCATGAATCCACACTGCGAGTTAACCGAAAAAATATCCCAATTGATTGATGGCGAACTGGCTCCGGAAGAAACGTCACAGGTTCGGGCGCATTTGCTGGTATGCCCGATTTGCCGGGCGGCCCACAGCCAATTTTTGGAACTTCGAACCAGCCTGCAAACCGCTGAAACACCGACGGATTTCAACCGCCAGGTTCAGGCACTCAAGACCATTCTGGCAACTGATAAAAAGCCCACCTGGCAACACCCTCTCTTCATTCCCTGGCCGGCAACGGTTGGGTTGGTGCTGATTTCGTTTCTCGGAGGAATTACCGTTCAATCAGTGATCAATCTGAAGGGAAGCCAGTCCAGACTATCTGAAAAACAAATTCAACCCGTTGCCAATCCACCTGCAGCAAGAGGTGAAAACCGAACATTCGCCCGATTTGATCGAGGGGAACGTGCTGAACTGCTGGTCATCAGACAGCCAGTCAAAGGGGAGGTGACCCAATGAACCGGAAACAATGGATTCGGGTTGGATGCTTGATCTCCTGTTTGATGGCGTTGATAACGGCACACCCGCACGTATCTAAACCCGCCACGGCCACCGAAGACCGGCTGGATCGGATTCAGTTTCAAATCAGGGCGGTTGAAGAAAGCGCGCGGCAACGGGCCATTTTGAGCGAATCTCTCATTGAGGGGCCGCCGGGGACTGATTTTGACATCACGCTCCAGGATGATTTATTTCAATTGAAAGCTCAGTTTTTAACCGATGTGATTGCTCCTGGACGGTTAAAAATTCGGGGAACGCTCACGACAAAGCGGCTCTATGGTCGGTCAGAACGCCAGTTGCCGCTCTATGAAGAAGATTCCCAGGTTCATTCGCTCCAAATCGGGTTTGACGAAGCGCTGGTGCTCTTTCCATTTGGTCGGAATGGTGGGGATGAGGTCTTGAAAATTGAAATTACACCACACGTCATTGAGACATCTGGACCATCACAAAGCCTGGTGATCAAACCGGTAAAAACTGATTTGAATGGCAACATTGATCTTCAAGCCCGAAAAATACCTCATAAATTTTTAACGGTTGCCCAGTTAACCAAAAATGGAGTCGTTGTGGCCGAAGGAAAATCAGGCTGCTGGTTAGAAGAACCCCAATCTATCCAACTGGTTCCGCTTCAAATTCCAAATGCCCCTGCTGTTCCGGGGCTGGTGGTTGATTTCACTGTCAACCAGGTGCCATACAGCCAGCCAAATTCAACATTTGGTGTGAATTTTGACATTCGGGGCACGGATCAAAAGGTGTTTGCCCGAAACTGGAGAGGTGTTGGTGAATTTGGAACTCCGCTTCAGTACGCACTGCCCAATGAAATCCCGGTTAACTCTGAGGAAGGCTGGGAATTAAAGTTTGTGGTGCAGGTTGAGAAATGAGGGGGAGTCCATCGGCAAAATGGTAGGTAGCTTGTCATAAGTTTCCTGAGATATTGGGTTTGGTAAGTGCTTGATTTTCTTCCGTGTTTTCCGTGTTTTCCGTGGTTAAAATGTCTGGAAATTTTCGGTAAGGTACTTATGAACAACCGGTACGTATACCACTTTGGAATGAAGCCCTCGTATTACGAGAAGGCTAAATTGTTGAAAGAATTGTATTTCCCTCAGCCCTTAGCCCGATACCC
>CAZXCE010000921.1:0-2701 GCA_964639175.1 uncultured Clostridia bacterium | reverse complement strand
ACCCGGAACCCGGAACCCGGAACCCGGAACCCGGAACCCGGAACCCGGAACCCCACTAAATAAAGTGCTTTGTCTTTGGCCAGACCTCAGTCATCGGCTTCTTTAAGCGCCGGCAAACAAAGATTGGAAGGTTGTTTTCATAGGGCATGGCATAGTCATCAACAAACACGCCTTCAATTTTAACCTCTTCAAAAGATTGTTCATGATCCTCGGCATCTCCGCCGATGATGATTATGACCTCGCCAGTTTGATTGCCAGGTCCCCAAAGAAAATAGTTATTGTGCCCACAGATGGCTTTCGGTAGCCCATAGCGTTTGCCAAAAAAGTCCACGGCCCCGGCTTCACCATAGTTTTGGGCATAAATTCCACACTTTTTCTGTTCTTCGGCGGGCAGTTTGTGGAAGACCTCAGCCACCGTGACTACCATTTTTTCCCAGCCATGCATATCGGCAAAAAATTGTGGCAATTTGCCCATTTTGTGGTTTTCAGACTTGGTGCCAGTGATTTTGAGTGATTTGGCATAGCTGATAAAGGTCTCTTCCGGCAGCAACGGCAGGGCAAGCGGTGCAACGATGATTCCACCCACCACCAGTGCTGTGGCATATGCCGGAGGCAGAAACCGTCCCCACCGTTGACGACTCAGGATTTCAATTGAAACGCTTCCTGCCGCAAACAGCACAGGCAGAATTGGTGCCAGATAGTAGGGCTTTGCCTTCTGGACTAAAAATAATCCCAAAATCGCCACAAACATCCAGCCCAGGAGCCGAAATGGTTTTCCTTCACGCAAAACAAAGAAAAAGAACAAACTCCCCAGTGTCAACGGAAGGGTGAACGGGTTGGCTTCCAGAGTGACCTGAATCAAAAATTCCGGCGGGGAAATCTGATAATTTTTATAGCGCTGGGCATTGCGCATAAACTCAAGCGTTGGAAAGTCATGCGTGATTTGCCAGATGATATTTGGAAGGAATAAAAGCAAGGCGAGGCCGGCACCAATCCAAATCCATTTGGAAAGAAAATATTTTCTGGCTGGTGTAAGCAGCAGTCCCACAAACACGCCAAAACACAGAAAGAGCATGGACACTTTATTTTCCAGCCCGAGTCCTGCGACCAGACCAAACCAGACCCACAATTTCGGTTCATCCTGTTTGAGAATCGCCACGAGCACCAGCGCTCCAAGGAGCCAGAACAGATGATCGAACGCATTCATTGACAGGTAGTTATGGATATTTAAAAACACCGGCGCCCCAATCGAAGCGATGGCTGCCAGAATTTGCGCAGCTCGATTTCCACCCAATTCCCGTGTCAGATAGCCGGTCAAAAAGGTGATTGTCGCCCCACACAATGCCGGCAAAATCCGAATTGCCAGCAGTGATTCACCAAAGAGCGTCGTTGCCAGTTTGGCCACAACGGCCACCATCGGCGGATGATCAACATAGCCAAAGGCGAGATGTTCGCCGCAGGCCAGGTAGTAAAACTCATCCCGAAAATAGCCATAGCCTTTGATCGCAAATAAATGAATCAGGAGTTTAAGCCCGGCCAGAAGTAATAAAATCTTCACATCAGTCGAAAGACGCCACGAATCCCGGTTCATATCGCACCTCTTGGAAGTATAAGTTATGAATGATGAATTATGAGGTTTGTGTCAGTTAAGTGTCTTTTATCCAATGAGATAGGTTTATTCTGCCGCAACTGACTGATTTCAACTAAAGGCTGAGAATCGGCTTTTTTCATAATTCATAGCTCATCATCCATAATTCCAGGCTGGCTTGACAATTAGCCTGGGACAACTGGGCCTGAAGCAGGGATGGGCAGGCCTGGCCCCACCGCCGACTGGGGAAGGGCGACAACGTGACAAATGACAAGGTGAACGGGTGACCGGGATAGTGTGAGGATCTGTTAAAAAATATGGGCTTACTGGCTACAGATGGTTTTCATTCTCAGTTTCCTTAATTTCTGCCCAAAATACTGACCGTTTCCTCGGGGTTGAGCCATCCAGATAGTTGATTGAGCCCGAAACCAAAGGACAAAAAGGACGACAAGGATAAAAAAGATCGGGTGGAAGTCGGTGGTGTAGACGTGACGGGGAAGGGGTGGTGAAGTTTTATTCCGCTTACGATTTCCCCAGTGTGAGGCGTCTCCCGAACTGGTCGGGACTGATCTTTGGGCCAGGTGGCGCTATGTTGGGCAAAATTGAGGTAATTCTCAATTCTTCATAGGGTTTACGCCGCCTTTGAAGAAGGGACGTAACCCTTCGAAAAATCTGGAGATTTATGGAGAGATCAAGCAGAAAGCCTTGGCCTGACAGCGTTCCAGAAAGGTGACAGATCAACGAGCGATATCTGAGCAGAGGACTGAACCCGAACCAACTAGGGTGACGCGACCGGAGTTTGGGCAACTGGAGACAGGCATAAGCGACACAAACCAGAGCGAGGTGAGTGACAATCACATTGGGAAGGCGGGATTACTAGCGACCAGGGCCAAGAGTTGTTTGGTATCGCGGAAAAAAGTCTCAAGCGATCAGTGGCGGCGATACCATTGAAGCTGTTGCTGGGTGGTAAGCTTCGAACTGGAAACTTTTTTGATTTGATATTTGGGCTTCAACTTTTTTGGGCATTTGTGATCCGGTCCTCCATTGTCACTGGCCTCAGAGTTGAGAAATGAATCGTCAGATATTACACCGACTGACCCACATCCCTTTGAA
>CAZXCE010000920.1:0-2709 GCA_964639175.1 uncultured Clostridia bacterium | reverse complement strand
CCACGGGGCTTCAGTTCCAACCCGATTGATGGCACCGATGAAATACCCATTTGCCACGGCATGGGCAGGTTGTTCGAGTTTCCACAAGTATTCTGAAAGCCCGGCCACGGTTGCTGATGGATTAAGGACAATTTCAGCTCCATTCAACCCCAGGATGCGCGCGCCTTCGGGAAAATGCCGGTCATAACAAATATAGACTCCAATGCGGGCAAAGGCAGTTTCGAAGGTCGGATAGCCCAAATTCCCTGGCCGGAAATAAAATTTCTCCCAAAACCCAGGCGCAACGTGCGGAATATGGTTTTTGCGATATTTTCCAAGATATTTTCCATCGGCATCAATCACCGCCGCCGTGTTGTAATAAATCCCGGTGATTTCCTCTTCGTAAATCGGCACCACCAGGACCATCCCGTGTTGTTTGGCGACATCCTGCATCAGGCGCACGGTTGGGCCATCTGGGATTTTCTCAACCGCTTCGTACCAGCGGGTTTGTTGTTCGGCACAGAAATAGGGCGTGGTAAAAACCTCTTGAAAACACAGGATCTTGACGCCCTGTTTGGCAGCGTCTTCGACCAGTGCCAGGTTTTTTTCGATGTTCAATCGCTTGATTTCCTCAATCGGCGCGCCAGTTGAACCGGCATTGGTGGTCTGAATGAGACCACATTTGATGATGCGGGATGACATAGATTTAAGACTCCTTGATGAGACTTGGGTGATTTCGCATGAAGATAAAATAAAGCACAAATCCAATCGCAAATGTGACAAACCAGGCGTAGGTGTAGAGCGTGTCCAGAAAACCAGGGTTGGCCACCTGCCCACCTGGGGTAGCGGCAGCACGCAAAAATCCAGGAACAACCGGAACCACCGCCACGACAAAACTGATCAACGCATACCAGTTGAATCCATTGGTATAAGTGTAGCGACCATTCTCGTTGAACAACTCGGCCAGTGACAGCCGCTGACGCCGTAACACCCAGTAGTCACAAATCATAATGCCAGCAATCGCGCCCATCAGGCCGGAATATCCGATCAACCAGGTGAAAATGTAGGCGCCCATAGATCCCAGCAATTTCCAGGGCATCATCATCACGCCCACCACTGCCGTGATGATCCCACCCATCACATAGGAAATCCGCTTTGGATTCAGGTTTGAAAAATCATTGGATGGGGAAACCACATTCGCCGCCATATTGGTCGTCAACTGGGCGGCAAAAATGATCAGTGTGGCAAACAAAATGACCCAAATGCTGTTAAATCGCGAGACCAGTTCAACCGGATCGGGAATTGGTTTTCCAAAGATCAGCAAGGTGGCGCTCGTGACCGCGACGCCAATGAAAGCAAACGCGGTCATCGTCAATGGTAACCCCAGCGCCTGCCCCATCATCTGGGAGCGCTGGGATTTGGCATACCGCGTGAAGTCGGGAATATTCAAACTCAGGGTGGCCCAGTATCCAACTGAAGCCGTCAACGCCCCTGGGAAAATAGTCCAGAACGCATTCTGTTGTTTTTGAAGCGCGCTTGATTCTTCCAAAACCCGTCCAAGTCCTCCAGCGTGCGATGCCGCCCACCAGAGCAACACGGCGCCGCCAAAGAGCAACAGCGGCGCCGACCAGGTTTCAAGGTATTTGATCCCTTCAATCCCTTTTAAAATGATAAAGACCTCAATGCCCCAAAAGAGAAAAAAGGCAATCCAGGTGTGGAATGCGACGCCCAGGATCCCACTCCCGCCAAAAAGTTGCCCCCAACTGCCTGACATGGCTGAAAAAAGCGAGTCCAGCGCCGCTCCACCAATCCAGGTTTGAATGCCAAACCAGCCACAGGCCACAATCGCTCTGGCAATGGCGGCGACATTGGCGCCTTTGGTGCCAAACGACGCCCGGCACAAAACCGGGAATGAAATCCCGTACTTGGTACCGGCATGGGCATTTAACACCATTGGAATCAACACAATCGAGTTACCAAGCAAGATCGTAATCATCGCCTGCCACCAGTTCATTCCGGCTTCGATAAACCCACCCGCGAGCGTGTAGGTGGTAATCACGACGCTCATCCCAATCCACAAAGCGGCAATATTCCAGGTTGACCAGGTTCGCTCTTTGATTGTGGTTGGGGCAAGGTCGGAATTCCAGAGTGAACTGGCGGAAACGTCGGTGGTGAGTTCTTCAAAGTCGTGATGGTGGGGCATAGAGATGTGGAGTGCGGTGGCTTGACACCGCTTTTTGGAGTGCAGTGGCTTGACACCACTTTTTTGAAAAAATTTACCGGCCTACGATTTCGTTGGGATTAAACCCGGCCCGGCGGGCTTCTTCCTGAAGTGCAAACCAGTCAGCATCAATTTGATTGAGTTGCTCCTGATAGCTTTGCAGACGCTGGGTCAGGATTTCTTGCTCGCTCGGTCCCTGTTGAATGATATACCAGCCCCTTGGGCGATTTGGGTCCGGCGTGGTTTTTGATTGTGGATAGGACGCACCCCATTCCCCTCGCTGATACCGGGACAGTCGTTCCTGAGTTTGGGCCATTTCGGTTCTGAGCGATTGTGCCCGCTGGGTTAAAGCCTGAGCCCGTTGCACAAACATTAATTTTTGGAAGGCTTTTTCTTGTTCTTCAGACCGTGGTCCAGATGAAGGATAGCCATACATCCCTGGCGGCATTCCCGGCCCCATCGGAGGATAGCCATACATCCCCGGTGGCATTCCTGGTGGCATTCCTGGC
>CAZXCE010000919.1:0-2721 GCA_964639175.1 uncultured Clostridia bacterium | reverse complement strand
ATCCATGCCGTTCAACCCAGGGTCGGAGCGAGCCGGGTTCGAGGGCTTCGCCACCGAAGATAACGAGCCGAAGCGCGAGCGCATCCGGTGACTGATGCTGGTCTTCGTGCTGAAGCTGACGAAAGGCTGAAGGGGTCTGATTCAGGACCGTCACCTGTTCGGAACAGAGCAGGTGATAGAAGGCTTCGGGTGACCGGGAGGTCAAATAGGGAACAACCACCAGTTTCCCGCCATAGAGCAATGCCCCCCAGAGTTCCCAGACCGAAAAATCAAAAGCAAACGAATGAAAGAGCGTCCAGACATCACCTGGACCAAAGTGAAACCAGTCATCGGTGGCAGTAAACAACCGAACCACATTCCGATGGGTGACGACGACCCCCTTTGGATTCCCGGTCGAACCGGAGGTGTAAATCACGTAGGCTGGGGAATCCGGGTTCCGGGTTCCGGGTTCCGGGTTCCGGGTTCCGGAAACGAGAACTGGCTTGTCCAGACAAACGACGATGGGGGATTGGACCTGCAGGGGCGCTGCAACCTCGTCTGGCTTTGGAGACAGGTTACTGCGCCCATCCAAAATGCCGTGCCCAGAAATGCGATCCAGGAGATGCGATTGGGTGACAATGACCGGTGACTGAGTGTCATTCAAAATAAAGGAGATGCGGTCGGTTGGGTAATTCGGGTCAACCGGAACATAGGCGCCACCTGCTTTGAGGATTCCCAGAATCCCAATCACCAGATCCAGCGAGCGTTCGCAGCAGAGCACAACCAGCGTTTCCGGCTTCACTCCCAACGATTGCAAATAAATCGCCAGTTGGGTGGCGCGTTCGTCGAGTTCTCCATAGGTAAGCGAAGAGGGTGTCAGATTATCCAAACCTATATCACCCATCACGACGGCGATGGCATCTGGCGAAGATTGCGCCTGTTTGGAAAACCATTCGTGCAAACAGCCGTCGGATTCGAAGGTCCGGGTTGGATTCCATTCAACCAGCAATTGATTGAGTTCGGTCTGACTGAGCATTGGCAAGACAGCCAACGGAAGGTCAGGGGTTGCCACGGCGCTTTCAATCAGTTGGTGCAGGTGGTTGAGCATCCGGTCAATGGTTTCAGGCCGGAACAGCTCGGTGTTGAACTGCATCCCCAGCCGAATCCTCCCGACCTGTTCGCGAGCAATCAGGGTGAGGTCAAATTTCGAGAAGCCCGCCTGACTCAGGTTTTCGGCTTCGACCGGTTCAATTTCGAGTGATCCAAATCGTCGTTTCAAATTGGGCGTGTTAAACGCATTTTGCAACACAAACACCACCTGAAAGAGCGGTGTCCGGGTCAAATCGCGGTCTGGCTGGAGGGCTTCGACCAGTTTTTCAAACGGCACATCCTGATGGGCCAGCCCGGAAACCACGGTTTCCCGAATCTGCGCCACAACTTGCCGGAAGGTCAAGGTGGGTTCAAATCTGCCTCGCATCACCAGCGTGTTGACAAAAAAACCAATCAAGCCTTCGAGTTCGCGGCGGGTCCGCCCCGCCACCGGAGTCCCAACCAGCACATCATCCTGCCCGGTATAGCGATACAGCAATGTCTCGAACATAGCCAGTAACACGACAAACAGCGTTGTTTGCTCGTTTCGAGCCAGGAGTTTGAGGCTGGTTGAAAGTTCGGGTGAAAGTGAAATCTGTCGAAGCGCGCCTTGAAACGATTGCACTGGCGGGCGTGCAAAATCAGTCGGTAGTTCAAGGACTGTCGGAGCGCCCGAAAGCTGGTTTTTCCAGAAGGCCAGTTGTGATTCCAGAACTTCGCCCTGCAACCACATCCGTTGCCAGTGAGCGAAATCAGCATATTGGATTGGTAATGCAGGCAAGTTGACGGATTTTCGGCTCACTAAAGCCTGATAGGCAGTTGCCAATTCACGCACAAAGATACCAATTGACCATCCATCAAAAGCAATATGATGAATAACAATCACCAGAATCCATTCATTTTCTGAAAGTTGAATGATTTTCGCTCGGAAAATGGGGCCATTCGCTAAATCAAACGGTTTGAGGATTTCAGCGACAACCCGTTGTTTGATCAAATCTGGGTCTGTCCCTGGTTCAACCGTCCAGCTTTCGGCTGGAAATTCAGAATGGATCATCTGAACCGGCGCTCGATGGTCGGTGGTGTAGGTAGTTCGCAAAATTTCGTGACGTTCAACCAGGGCGCGGAATGCCTGTTCGAGTGCATCCAGGTTTAAGTCGCCTTTCACCCGAAACACGGCTGGAATTGAGTAATGCGCTCGACCTGGTTCAAGCTGGTCAATCAGCCAGAGTCGTTCCTGGGCAAATGACAACGGTAACGGGTTGTCACGCAAAATTCGAACCAGCGGAGGCGCCGTTTCAGCACTCGCATTTTGAGCGTTCCGGGCTTCATCAATTGCGGTGGCAATGGCGACCACGGTTGGATTTTCAAACATCACCCGAAGCGGCAATGTGACTTCAAAAGTTTCTTTCATTCGCGAAAGAACCTGTGTTGCCAGCAGCGAATGCCCACCGAGGTCAAAGAAACTGGTGTGAATGTCAACCTGTTCGAGTCCAAGGACTTCGGCCCAAAGCGCGGCTAAAATTTCTTCGGTTTGCGTCTGAGGCAGGGTGATTTCTTCAGGAGATTCCATGGTTGAAGCTGGCTCAGGCAGCGCCTTGCGATCAACCTTGCCGTGAGAGGTGAGCGGAATGATTTCCAGGAACACAATCGCCG
>CAZXCE010000918.1:0-2721 GCA_964639175.1 uncultured Clostridia bacterium | reverse complement strand
GAGTTTTTGACTTCCGATAGAGTTTGTTTCAGTTGACCAGGTTATTTTGTGTCCACTCCTTATTCACGCCTTCGTTCCTCGTCTTCAATTGCCGCGAGCAGTTGAATCAAAGTGTATTTGCCTGGGCCGCTGTGCTCGCGAACTGAAGCCAGAACGCCTTCGCGCAAAACCGAATTGCAGGGCGTTGGCACACCAAACCGTTTTCCTAATCTCACAATTTCGCCGTTGAGCCACTCAACTTCGGTGACTGGACGATCCAGGCGCAAATCCTGCCAGGTCGAAGGGTACGACCGTTCGTGTTCTGGAGTATCAACCAAAACAGCGGCGGTTGAGCCGTGATTTCGCACCATGGATTCAACCTGAACCCGAATGTCGAAAAAGCCCAGGTCATCGGTGTAATCAATTCCAGCCGTGTCGAGTACCCGCATTCCTTCTCTGACAACCCGTTCCATCAAAGCTACATTTTCTGGGATGCTTAAAGCCTTTTGAAGCCACAGGTTCTGGAGTGAAAGGGTGGCATTGTTCAGGTTTGCGAGTAGCTTTCCCCACTTCAAATTGACGATCTTGGGGTGCTCACCCGTGCGAAACCCAAGGGCGGCGGCATCAGCCGCCAGCGTCGCCGTCAATTCATCGGTTCCGGTTGGATATTTGCCAAAATAGATTTGATCGAGGATGGTGCGCCGAACGACACCTGGACTGATGAAATTGGCGTTGACATTGACCAGGGCCCCATAGACCTGTGTGAAATGGGTACTGAGTTGCGGTTCGTTATCCACTCCATTTTGAAAGCTGACGACCCGAATGTGTGGCGGGAAATGGGCCTTGAGCTGGATCAGGCTTTCTGCCGTTTGAGGAGATTTAACACACACAAACAGAACATCATCTGGATGTGGAATGATCGAACTGAGTGTGTCGGTGGCGATAATTGGAACCTGGAGGGTTTCTCGGATCTGTTGTACGACCAGGCCATGCGTTTGAATGCGGGCAACATGTTCTGATCGGCCAACCAGGATGACGTTTCGTCCGAGATGGGAAAGTAATCCTCCGTAAACACTTCCAACGGCGCCTGCTCCAAAGATGATATACCGCATGGTGTTTTTAGATGGTGGATAAAATTTCACTCACTCGGGCAAATTCAACTTCCAGCTCAATGAGCAGTTCAGTGGCGGTAACAAAATCCCGTTCAACTCCTTTGTGCTCAAGCGTGGCACACAATTGGATCATTCGTCGGGCGCCAAAGTTACTGCTGCTGCCTTTTAGGGTATGAGCTGCATTTTTCACACGTTCGCCATTGGCCGCAGCAATATTTTCCCGAATCGCCACCAGATGTAGCGGTGTATCTTCAAGATAGAGGGACACCATTTCCCGAAAAAAACTATCGTCATCCCCGTCCTGAAGATTGGTTTTCAGCGTTGTGAGGACTTTAAAGTCAATGGAATCAGTCTGATCAGTCATATGTGTCAGGATAATCAGGAAAAGTAAAACCGGAAAAATTTTCGTGCCATCAAGTAGAGAAAGCAGTCGAAAAGTCCTTCAAAATGAGTTGTTTCCAGTTTATGTGACGGTTAGAGGGAACTTGAATGTCAATTTGGAAAGCAGCGCTCCAACTATTGCATACCCAATTCTCAGGACGCAACATTTCCGGGGTTGGGGTTCCGGGTTTTTGGGGGGCGAATTTTAGTCCTTTTGGTTCCTTATGTCCTTTATGCGGAATCTGGAACCCTGTTTTTCAAACCCGGAACCCGGAACCCACAATCAGGCTTGCTTGATGAGTTTGGCAAAGGCCCGGAGCCCACTCACAATATCCTGATTATCAACCGCTTTCAGCATTGAGCGTTCGACTTCGTCGCTGAGCATCTGCATGCGGTTGTGGAAGGTTTGTTCGGTGTGGTGCAGGGCATTCTGGAGTTCGGTCAAATCGCTACGCAGTTTGCGATCTGTTTCATTTCCCGTAATGAGCTGACTCTCGATATTTTTGAGATGTTCGTTTACGGCTTCCATCTGGACTTTGAGTTCCCGAACGTCATTGACCAGTGAAATCACATCATCCCGTGGATACTTTACTTCCCGGCGGATTTCCTGGAGCTTGGCCCACAAAAATTGATGGGCGGCATGGGCTGGGCGAAAGAAAGTCGCTAACAGGTAAAAAGCCGCAAAGTAGTACCCGGTTTGACCTTGAGACCAGTAGGTCACGCCCGCAATCACCGTGGCGGCGCCGATATGCGCTCCAATTGCTGTGACCAGTGTGATCCACCGCATTCGAAGCAGGTATTTTTCGCGATCTGGGTTGACCTCAATTTTCCGCTCGCGTGAAAGGTTCATTTCAAAAAGAAGCGCCCGGATTTCAAAATGCAAATCCCAGGGCACTTTCATAATCACCATCAACCCGGTCAGGCATAGAAATCCCATTCCGACATTGAGTAGCACCGCACCGGAAACTTGAGGGAGCGGACTCCAATGAAACACCCACGACAGCACACTTAAAACGCCAAATGCCAGACATCCCAACAGGCAAAGTCCCAGGATGGCTTCAAAGAATTTTTTGGACATGGTTTTTGGATTCCTTTCAACTGTGAGTCACTGATAGGGCGGTAGCCTAGCCACGGCACGCTGGTGGAGAGAATATCAGTATGGCGGTTTGTGGGTTGTCCCATTCGCAGGGCTGGAGACATTGGGCTGAGGGTTTGGGGCTGAAAAAACCAGGGATGAAGAACTGGTTTT
>CAZXCE010000917.1:0-2731 GCA_964639175.1 uncultured Clostridia bacterium | reverse complement strand
GAAAGCCTCGTCCCACCGGAAAACAACCCAAAAACCTACACGCAAAAGCAGACCTCATCCCGTTTTCTTCAGCCCTGTGCTTTCGCTCGATCCAGCACTTTCTGATAATAGGCTTCATAGTGCGGAATAATACTCGCTGCGCTGTATCGTTCGATAGCTACTTGTCGCCCAAGCGCGCCCATTTTTTTGCCTAATGACTCGCTCGTCAATATTTTTTGAACATATTTCGCCATGGCTTCAATATCGCCGACGTCGGCCAGGTACCCGGTTTCGCCATCAATGACGACTTCAGGCAGGCCGCCGACGTGACTGGCAACGACTGGGACTTCACAGGCCATGGCTTCAAGCGCGGAAAGTCCGAAGGATTCGGTTTCGCTCGGCAACAGCAAGACATCGGCCAGCGACAGATAAGCCGGGATATTGGGCTGTTTGCCGGCAAAAACCACGTCTTTGTGAACCCCAAGCTGACGCGCCAGCCACTCGGCCTGTGATTTCTCCGGACCATCGCCCACCATCAACAATTTGGCTTTTAGCTTGCCGTTGAGCCGGGCAAAGATGCGGATGCAATCAGTCACCCGCTTGACGGCGCGGAAATTTGAGATGTGCATCAGGATCTTTTCGCCTTTGGGAGCACATTTCTCAAGCAAACAATCCTGTGGTTTGCGCTGATAAATTTGGGGTGAAATAAAGTTAGGAATTACTTCGATCACATCCTGGGGAACGTCAAATACCTCGCAGGTCGCAGTTTTCAGGTACTGGGAAACTGCCGTTACCCCATCGCTTTTCAAAATCCCAAACCGCGTAATCGGAAGATATGAACGATCCGCCCCAACCAGCGTGATATCAGTGCCATGCAGGGTAGTTACAAACGGAATATGTTTGAAATCAACCAGCATTTCACGCGCCAGGAAAGCTGCCACCGAGTGCGGGATGGCATAGTGGACGTGCAACAAGTCCAGTTTTTGTTCGCGAATGACCTCAGCCATTTTGACCGCCAGGGCCAGGGTATAGGGAGGATGATCAAAGAGCGGATAATTGGCAATTTCGACTTCGTGAAAATGCACGTTGTCGTTGAGTTCAGTAATTCGGGTGGGCAAGGCCGAAGAAATAAAATGCACCTGATGGCCACGCCGGGCCAGTTCCATGCCTAATTCCGAGCCAACAATACCGCTCCCGCCATATGTTGCATAACAGGTAATTCCAATGTTCACCGTACACCCCCAACTGGTTGGTTTCTCTATTTTCAGGGCCTGATTGATTCATCGTGGTTTCTGGGATGTGGGATTTCGGGTTCTTTGACAGTCCCCATCACCAGAGATTTGAAAATGATTCGAGTGTATTTCACGCCTGCCTGACAGCGTGTAAAACGTTGTAAAACTTCGGGAAAGAAACTTCAACGCATTCAGCCCCTTGTATATGGGTGTTTCCATCGGCGACCAGGGCGGCAATGGCAAACGCCATGGCAATGCGGTGGTCTCCGGCGGTATCAATGACGGTGCCTCGAAATGGCTGATTGCCCGGCGCGCTTAACCCATCCTCAAACTCGGTGACTTCAGCGCCCAGCCGCCGAAGGTTTTCAACCACCAGCCGGATGCGGTCGCTTTCTTTGACCCGGAGTTCTCTGGCATCGCGAATTTCAACCCCGCCCAGACATGCCCCCAGCACGGCCAGAATTGGTAATTCATCAATCACGTTGGGAATGATGTCTCCCTTGATCACCAGCGGTGCGGCGGCCACTCGATGATGGTGAGTGACTCGCAAATCAGCCACTGGTTCGCCAATCTCAAAGCGTTCGTTTTCAATCTGAATTTCAGCCCCAAGCGACTGGAGCAACTGGAGCATTCCCGTCCGGGTAGGGTTCATACCGACATTGCGAATCGTCAAATCAGCTTCTTCAACCATCAACGCCGCTGCCAGAAAGAAGGCCGCAGACGAAAAGTCCGATGGTACCGTGCAACTGGTCGCCGGTGCTGTTAACCGCTGACCACCCTGGATCCGGATTTCCTTCCCGTCTGTGGTCAGGTTGACCCCAAAGGCACGCAGCATGCGCTCAGTGTGGTCCCGCGTTGGAACCGGTTCAATCACCGATGTTTCACCGTCGGCATACAGACCGGCCAGCAAGACACACGACTTCACCTGGGCACTCGCCATGGGCAAGGTGTATTGAATTGGGTGCAATGCGCCGCCATGAATCGTCAATGGGGCAAACTGGTCATTGGTCGCCTCGATCCGGGCACCCATTGCGGTCAGCGGCGTCATAATGCGCCGCATCGGACGCTGAGACAGTGATTCATCACCCGTGATGGTACTGACAAACGGCTGCCCGGCCAGGATTCCTGACAGGAGGCGGATGGTGGTTCCCGAATTGCGGGCATCAAGCACCTGACTGGGAGGTTGCAACCCGGTTCGTCCCCTGCCCTCAATCGCAATCGAGTTCGTTTCCGAATCCGTCACCTCGACCGTGACTCCAAGTGCCCGCATACAGTTGAGCGTGCTCTGGCAATCAGCGCTGGTGGCAAAATTGATGATGTGAGTGGTGCCATCGGCCAGCGACGCCAGCATCCCAAGCCGATGAGAAATGGATTTGTCTCCCGGCAACGTGAGGGTGCCGGCAAGACTTAAAGTTTTTGAGAGCGAAACAGTTGAGGACATAATTTTAGTCAGTAGTCAGTAGTCAGTAGTTAGTAGTCAGTAATGCGAATTAATAGTTGAAATTGAGACTTCAAAATCA
>CAZXCE010000916.1:2650-2736 GCA_964639175.1 uncultured Clostridia bacterium | reverse complement strand
AGTTGCGGGTGTCCCGCCCGCACCAAACCTATTGAGAACACCTGAGTTGCGGGCGTCCCGCCCGCACCAAACCTATTGAGAACACC
>CAZXCE010000916.1:0-2550 GCA_964639175.1 uncultured Clostridia bacterium | reverse complement strand
TGAGTTGCGGGTGTCCCGCCCGCACCAAACCTATTGAGAACACCTGAGTTGCGGGTGTCCCGCCCGCACCAAACCTATTGAGAACACCTGAGTTGCGGGCGAGACGCCCGCGCTCCCAGGCAGGAATCATTTTCTGAAGAACAATAGAAAAGAAAACGCATCCTGGAGTTGTCGGTAATCTGACACTCCAGGATGCGTTTTCTTTTCTACGGCAATGAAGACTGGTGGCGTGACGGTTGACTGAAAAAAAAGAAAATTTCGTGATGTTGAGAGACATCCTTCCTGGCTGATTTAGCCGTATCAGCCAAGTTATTCAATCCGGTTACTTCTTGCTAACCTTACCCGTTCAGGAAAAATATCTCCAACATCGTTGAAGGCCATTTTGGATATTTTCTCGGAAATATCCTCAATAAAACATCATTTTTATCTCAAACTTCTTGTGGAGAAGCTCAATGTTAAGCTCTGAGATTCACAATCAAGAAACAGCTTTGTTTCTCTTTGGCAACTTTCGAATTGATCTTTCACAACAGTCCCTTGCATACAACAACGAATTTATACCGTTGCCTCCGAAAGTCTTCCAGACGTTGTTGATTTTGGTTCAAAACAACCAGAAGCTGGTTACCAGGGATGAAATCATCAATTACATCTGGCCAAACACCTTTGTTGAAGACCACAACCTGAATGCCAATATTTCTACCTTGCGGCGAATCTTGAATGAGCATGTCCCTGGGGTAAAATTTATTGAAACGGTCCCCAAACGCGGCTACCGGTTTGTGGCCGATGTCCAGATGGTGCCATCAACGACCTCACGCCAGGAAATCAACGATGCCTCCGCCATTCCAACGTTGCCGCTGGTGCAAAAGGCAGATGAACTTTCCATCGAAGAGGGTGAATCCTTTGAGCCAGACAGTGACCTGCCAGATTCGTTTCCGCCACTGATCTCTGACCCACCAGTGGAATCGCCCGTTGTCGAATTTCAGACAGTTGAACCAGAAGCTGAACTCAACACTGAGGCACCACTCCGGTTGGAAACCAAACCTGAGCCAATCACGGAAGCAACGCCCAGGCCAGTGGTTCTCAGAATGCCACTTTCAGAGAAACCAGCCGTCCCTCATCCAGCTCGAGCATTCCAGAATCTCAAATTTGTGGCCATTCTCAGTCTTGTCGTTTTCCTGGGGCTGATTTCAACCCCATCCACGCTTTTGACATCAAAAGCCAGCTTTTTGGCTGAACTGCAAGCCACCAACATCGCGGTTCTCCCATTTAAAGTTATCGGGAACGGCGATCCAGCATTTGGGGTTGGCACGGCAGATACCATCATTACCCAGTTGGGTCAGATTCCTGGGTTTACTGTCCTCTCAGGCCAGGCGGTTGAAAATGTCCTTGAAACCCGAGAGTTATCCCCAACTGAGGCGGCCCGCTTGCTGCGAGTCCAGGCCGTCATCGAAGGCAGTTTGCAACTCCTTGATGGACGTCTCCGGGCTACAGTGCGGATGATTTCTCCCCGCTCGTCGTCGCCAGTTTGGACGGAAGTCATTGATTTCACAGGTGAAAACAAAGCTTCGCATCAAGATCAAATTGCCAGGCGGGTAGCCAGAATTCTGTTAGATGCCACCAGTCCTTCGACCCACCCGACAGGAACCTCCAATGAAACAGCCTATCGGTATGTGCTCAACGGACGCTATCACTGGTCTCGCCGAGATTCGCAATCCCTGGCTGAAAGCGAAGCCTGTTATCGGCGGGCACTCCAACTTGACCCACAATATGCTGAAGCCTACCTGGGGCTGGCAGATGACTTGATTTTTGAGGAAGTCGGTTCCGAACGGGCACAGGAAGCCTGGGAACACTTGCAACGGGCGCTCAAGCTCAGCCCAAAACTTGGTGAAGCCTATGCCACGCTTGGTTTTATTCAGGGGTTTCATCAGCGGAACTGGAATGAAGCTGAAGCTGCCTTCCGCCGGGCCCTGGAACTGTCGCCAAACTCAACCAAATGCCACCACTGGTACGCCTACCATCTGGCCGTGATGGGACGCATGAGTGAAGCGATCCGGGAAATGAAAATCACGCTCGCGCTGGAGCCAACCTCACCCAACTTTTTAGCTGACCTGGGGCAGATGTGCTACTTCGAACGCGATTTTGAAGGTGGTCGGCGCTATTGTCGCCGGGCCTGGCAGATTGATCCTTATTTTTATTATGTCTATTCCAACCTCAATCCAATCCTGGCGAAGCAAGGCAATTACGCCAAAGCCATGCGGGCTTATGAATTGGAAAAATCTTCGTTCTATGAGCGGGTCCACAACACCGAGGATGTGTTTGCCAATGACCCAGGTGACCCGGCGGATATTACTCGATTTCGAGAGGCACTCCGCAAAGAAGCCGAGATGATTCTGGCTCGTCCTGACCACGAGTCATTGAGCTATAAACTGTCAACCATCTATGCCCAGCTTGGGGAAACTGAACAATCCTGTTTCTGGTTGGCCAAAGCGATTGCAAAAAAGCAATTATTGACGCCTTTTGCCAACATTGATCCGATTTTTGATCCACTGCGGG
>CAZXCE010000915.1:0-2758 GCA_964639175.1 uncultured Clostridia bacterium | reverse complement strand
CGGGTCCCGGGTCCCGGGTCCCGGGTCTCCCACAAAAGGACCCCATTGCCATTCCTTCGAAAACCCGGAACCCGGAACCCGGAACCCGGAACCCTGAAATTCACACTCCACGGTCATTTTTCCAAATTAACCACAGAAAAAATGGCGCACCCATCACAGCGGTCACGATTCCAATCGGGAGTTCAGCCGGTGCAATGACCGTCCGGGCCAGAATATCAGCGGCTGGAAGCAAAACCGCCCCCATCAACGCCGCCACAGGGAATAAAATCCGGTGGTGCGGTCCAACCAGCAATCTTCCCAGATGCGGAACCACCAGTCCGACAAAAGCAATCATTCCCACGGCAGCAACGCTTGAACCCACCAGTAGTGCCGTGGCAATCACAACGGTTTGTTTTACATACCGGACGTTGATTCCAAGATGATGGGCTTCGGCTTCCCCAAGCAGGAGCACATTTAAAGGTTGGGCACATCGGATGACCATCACGGCTGCCGGAAGTGAAACGGCCAGTAACATCAGCGTGAGGTTCCAGTTCAAATTGGCCAGGCTGCCCAAACTCCAAAAAGTGATTGACCGCAACTGGGCTTCGCTGGCCTGAAAGGTGAGCCATCCGGTGATGGCTGAACACAAAGCATTGACCGCAATGCCAACCAGAAGCATCCGGGACATTGACGCCTGATTTTGGCGAACGCTTCCCTGATGGACAATGATCGAAACGAGCAATCCACCGATAAAGGCGGTCACCATCGGCAACCCGATGCCTGACATTTCCGGCAGAAACAGACGGACTTTGGTATGCGCCACAATGGCCACCACGGCGCCAAGAGCAGACCCGCTGGAAACCCCGATTAAACCTGGATCCGCCAGCGGGTTTCGAAACAGCCCTTGCGTGGCAACACCTGCCAGTGCCAGAGCCGCGCCAATCACCATTCCAGCCACAATTCGCGGCAGTCGGATTGAGACCAGCACGATTTCTTCCTGGCGCGAAAGACTCAATTCGCCATGTGTGACCCCGAGATATTTCGCGAAAACATCAATGATTTGTGTCCAGGAAAGATGGACCGCCCCCGCACCAAGTGCCGCAAATCCAACCAGTACCAGCAAAAATACCAGCACGCCAATGACGGGCCAGTATGGAAGCCGGTCAGTTCCTCGAACTCTGGGCAGAATACCTTGCACACTCATGGTTGTTTCCCTGGTTCGGGGTGAAATTCCTTCACCAGTCGGTTGAGTGCGCCAGCCGTTCGAGGACCAAATCCGAGTAACTCAGCGTCATCAATGGCCACCACTCGACGATGTTTCCCGGCTTCGGTTTGCTCAATTCCAGGAAGCTGAATCAGAGCTTCGACACCGCCTATCAGTTCCAGTGTTTTGGCGGATATCAAAATCACATCCGGATTGGCGGCAACCGTTGCTTCCGGAGTCATTGGCTTATAACCGGTGAACGTTTTGACCGCGTTCTCAGCTCCAGCCAGGCGAATCATCGCATCTGCCGGAGTTTCAGTTCCGGCAATCATCTGTGCCCCCTGACCACGTGAATAGAAAAAAAGAACTTTGGGATGGCTGGAACTTTGACTGGCAAGGCTGGCCACGGCAGAAAATTCCTGGTCCAGCCGGGAAACCAGTGCTTCGGCAGCAGCTTCTTTGTTGAGAATCTGACCAATCTGGCGAATTTTGTTTTTCACGCCTTCCGCACTGTAGTCCGAAGGAATGACGAAAACCGGAACTCCAGCCCGCCGAATTTGCTCAAACGTTTCGGCTGGACCCGCCTCAGAAGAAACCATCACCACGGTTGGTTTCAGCGACAGAATTCCCTCTGGCTGTAAGGTTCGCTGATAGCCAACTTTTGGCAACCGGGCCACACTTTCAGGAAACAGGCTGGTATCATCAACGCCGACAAGGTGCTGTTCACTTCCGAAAGCACAGACCGATTCAGAAATACTGGCCCCAATCGTTACAATCCGTTCGGTATTGATCACGCCTGGAGGGGTTTTCACTGAACCTGCCGTTACCGGCGCAGATGGCTGGTTTGTCCGGCATCCAGAAGCCAAACTAAGAACCAGGACGCAGAGAAAAAGAGTTACCGATTGATGCTTGCGGATTCCAGTATCCATTGTTTCCAGATTTTCCTTTCGACTTCACCAGTGCGCGCACCAGTGTGAGAAATTCCTCGGATGAAAGCGAAGTCCGGGTGTGATCGGTTTCAATATGAACCCGCCCGCTTTCACTCAGATAAATTCGTGGATGCTCACTCTTGAGCCAGCGACTTTGATCAGAAAATAACGGTAATGATCGAAGAATCATACATGCCTCCTGAGAAGGAAGGTGAGGCTTGGGGCAATCGAAGGGATGAGGGATGAGGGATGAAAGAAAACCAGTTCTTCAGACCGAAAATCTTCAGCCCTCAGCCCTTATTCCTACATCGGCAACGAACTTACTTCGCCGGGCAGGGCCATCAACACCGGCTCATGTTCCCGCAGTTTGGTGTCCATGGCTTTGACCAACTGGGCGAGACAGGAAAATTCCGAAGGTGAAAAAGAAAGCACGACGTTGTCCCACTTGAGGTGAACGTGGCCTTCGATACATTGAAAACAATAACCGCGTAACGATGTCGGATGGTGAGTCATACAAGTCTATCTCCATCAATATTTCAAAACAAAGGCCATCGGAGGCATCTTCCGTTCGGAATGACCTCCGATGGGCGCGTTTCCCACGAACACGCTGAAGGAAGGTACTCTCGTGTGAGGGGAACTTAGGGGG
>CAZXCE010000914.1:0-2761 GCA_964639175.1 uncultured Clostridia bacterium | reverse complement strand
CGCTTCCACCTGCTCCCGGATTCCTGAAAAAAGCGACCCCCAGTCAACCCTGAACTCTGAACCCTGAACCCTGAACCCTGAACCCTGAACCCTGAACCCTGAACCCGGTTCACTTGTCCTCTGGTGAGTCAGACTTGCGCTGTGCCAGATCCAAATAGCTTTCCTTGTTTTGAATTTTTCGGGACATATCGTCCATCGTACCTTCAAACTGCCCGAAATCACTCATAAATTTGGACATACTGGTTGGCAGCGAGCCCAGAGCCGCCGATGAAGTGTCAACTTTGTTGCGCTGGTCAGTCAGGTCCGCAAAAATCAGGGCTTCATCGTCAGTGAGTGTACCTTTGTACTTTTTGAGTGCGAGTTGGCGATAGAGGGCTTCGAGATCTTCAGACAATTCCATAATCAGATGCTCCTGGGCGTGATTTTGCAGTGGAAGGTGTGAATAATACCAGTCAATAGTCAGTAGTTCGTTAAGCTCATTTGATTGAATTACTTAACTATTTTCTAATGCAAGGTATTCATTGCAAAAGTGTATTATATCACTTTGGAATGGAATTCTCATGTTAGAAAGCAGTTAAATGATTCAGCCAAATGGAGTTAGTGAACTACTGACCACTGACTACTGACTACAAACTAGTGTAATATAGAGGCCGCAATCTTCCAGCCGCAAGCTTTAAATCCAGCTTAACTCTCAAGATTTCCTGAAGTTACATTTATGAGTGAACATACCCCACGAACTTTTTCCGCAGGCGAATGCGCCTCGCTGTCAAAAACCATCACTGAAACTGATGTTACTCTGTATGCCGGTATTACTGGCGACTTTAACCCGGTGCATATTGATGCCGAATATGCCAAAACGACGCGGTTTGGCGCCCGAATTGCCCACGGGATGCTGACCACCGGGTTTATTTCAGCCGTGCTTGGCATGAAGCTGCCGGGGCCAGGGGCCATCTACCTTGGCCAGGAATTGAAGTTTCTCAAGCCGGTGTATATTGGCGACACCATAACGGCACGCGTTGAAGTTTTGGAATTCCATGCCGAGAAAAAAATCCTGGTAGCTAAAACCGAATGCCTCAATCACCGTGGCGAAACGGTTTTAACCGGAACTGCCAAACTGCTGGTGCCCTGAGAAATTTGAAAGAGCAGACCTGTTTCTACCGGCTTTTGTGTTGGAAACGAGTCAGTCAAAACCACTGAGTCAAAGTACCATCCGCGTCAGTAGGTGGGCCTGTTTGTTTCTAACCCCACCCGCTCACGCGGGTGGTACTGACAAGCCCTGACTCTTTTTGATATTGCTTCGGTTGAGGATGTTCAAAACTGGCTAACATCGCACCGGTTGAATAGCTACCACTGCTGACTCTGAATTTCGAGTGTATCAAGGGCTGCCTGCAGTTCTGCCTGCTGGGCAGCCATTTCTGTTTCGGTTGCCTGCCGTGTCACAACAATCGGGCGACCATAGGCAATCCGGGCGCGTGAAAAGGGTTTCGGCACCCGAAACCGATCCCAGCTTTTGAATTCCCAGTACTTTTCCGTGGTGACACACATTGGCAAAATTGCCGCTCCACTCAGGCGAGCCAGCATAACGGCTCCAGGTTTGGCCTCATATTTTGGCCCTTTCGGACCATCAATAGTAAAAGCGGTATCGTGCCCATCGCGAACGCACCGGGCCATTTGTTTGAGTGCCTGAATACTGCCCCGGGTGGCTGAGCCACGTGAGGCACCGTAGCCAAAAAGCTGAATGACCCGGGCGATGATTTCTCCGTCAAAACTCTGTGACGTCATCACCACAATCCCTCGTCGTTGAAAGAACAACGTGGCGCCCAGGATTCGATTGTGCCAGAAGGTATAAATAATCGGCGTGCCTTCGGGAACCTCACCGCGTTTGTCAGCCGGATCGGCTGTTCCTTCTCCGGTTGTGTCCCAACGGAGCGTGAGACCAATTCCTGTGAGCACCAGATACGTCACATATGCAACGAGATGAATCGTCAGCCGCTGCCGGAGTGTGTACCCACTCAGGTCAGCGGCCTGGTACGGATCCGTCCCAAATGGAGAAACATGCGGTCGGTCACTCAACGCTGGTTCTTATTCCTTTGTAAAGTCTGCCAGGGAGGCCAGATAGGACAGTTGGCGATATTGATCATGAAATCCCAATCCATAACCGACAATCATGTCCTCAGTTCGTGAAAACCCGACGAAATCAGGTTTAATCTCAACCTTGCGAAAATCAGGCTTGTCAATCAGTACCACTGATCGAATCGAGTTGGTGCCCAGAGATTGGATATGTGAGAAAAGAAAGTCGAGTGTGACCCCAGTATCGAGGATTCCTCCAACCAGAAGAATGTTTTGGTCTTTCAGATCAGTCGTCGTCGAGTAAATGATGCCTTTATGTCCAGCTTCATGTTGTTCGGTGGCTTTCATAAAACCGCAACGCACTGGTCGCTGAAAGGCCCGCAACAAATCAGAGAGAAACATAAAAGAATCTTCCAGCAGACCGATCAGCGTCAGGTCCTGACCTTCATAGGCGGTTTCAATTTCCTGCGCCAGTTCCTGAACCCGGGTTTTAATTTCCTCTTCGTGGACAATGACTTGCAGGTTGTCAGACATAAAGTAATCTCCTTACGATTGAATGAAGACTGCGTTTGTGACTGGATCGAGTGTCCCATTCTAGGTTGGGTATCCAGGCTTTTCAACTCACCCTTGTGAATGAGCGAATGTTGGGCGGAAAAGTCAGGGCTGAGGGCTAGGAGCAATCAAAGGGCTG
>CAZXCE010000913.1:0-2764 GCA_964639175.1 uncultured Clostridia bacterium | reverse complement strand
GACTACTGACTACTGACTACTGACTACTGACTACTGACTACTGACTACTGACTAAATTATGTTTCTCGGAAAAGTTGTTGGAACTGTCTGGTCAACGCAAAAAGCACCTGATTTAGAAGGGTTGCGCTTTTTGATTGTCCATCCACTCAATCTCAATAAAGAACCGAACACCGACATTGTCGTGGTGGCAGATCGGCTCGGAGCCGGGACGGGGGAACTGGTCTTGTGTGCTTATGGAAAAGCCGCCCGCTCAGCCATGGGAGACCAGGATCTTTCCATTGAAGCAGCAGTCGTGGGCATTGTGGATCGAGTTGACCTTGACTCCACCAATTGTCGGTCAGAGGAATTGAAAGTTGAGGCACGAAAATGACATCACATCGCTGGCAATTTCTCTCTGTTGCATTAACCATTGGACTTTGTGGATTTGGCTTTTCGACTCCACCTCCACCTCCACCTCCAACAACTCACCCTAGCCAGTTATCGGCTCAGCCGACAACGGACGCCCAGCTCAAAGCCACCTATGCTGAGGCCGTCCGTCTTGCTTCAAAAGATCGTCACCCCGCCGAAATCGTCACTAACTTAACCGCCATCACCGAAAACAATACCAGTTTGACCTGGGACGGCCCGGCGGGACAAAAGAAAGTACTGGTTGCCACCTGGATTGGCTCTGACACATTTGACTCGAAAATCGGCCAACCTATTCCGGCACCTGATTGGTGGGTCACAGTCGTTCCGGAGCTACAGCGGTTTTGTCGCACCCATCCGGGAGGACGACCATCTCCCTTGCGAATCAAACAGCTTTTAGGCCTCCCTCCCGATTACCACGTCACGAAATTTGTCGAAGTCTGGGTGTCACCCAGTGACCTGTTTCGGCCCAGCCCCGACCCAGAAATCACTGACCGTCAGGCTGAATTAAACCTTGAAAAAGCAAAAGCTCGCCCGAATCCTCCGAGTCCACTTCATATTCAATGGTTTACCGATAGCCAACGCAAGTTGTATCCACCCGCCCCCCAGATCGGATTTCCCTGGACCCGCCTCGGCTACACCTATGACTGGGGGAACCAACAGAATCACATTGGGTTAAGTGAGTTTGTTGTTCGCAGAAATGCCAGCGTTAAAATCCACCGGATCGTTCCAACCGACACTTACATTCAGCAGTGAAATCAATATTAGACATTATCGGGGTTAACCACTTTCCCAAAGTGGAGCTTCCTCAAAGCGGCAACCCACCCGCTCACGCGGTGGTACTGACTTGACGCCATCCTTTTTTCAATGACCCGGTTTTATCTCCGATAATGTCTATGCTTTACCAGAAAAAAACCGAGAAAGCCCCGTCCTCAACCGCGTAGCGGTAGGGCGGGGATGAATCGGCTTGATTTTTTGAATTAGCATTGATACCTTTGCCTCACTCCATGAGCTATCTAAGGCATATCTATCCGTATAGCGTCACCGCTCGGACATGGAGCGTTGGAAATTTCGGTTTCGGTGAGTCATCGGACTCGCCTTTGGATCAACATTCGTGTCATCGAACCTTGACGCCGTGGGGTTGATCCAAAAGGTGTGGAGCGAACAAAATGCAACTGAGGGAAGTTCTTCCCGAAACGGTACTCCACATACCGTCAGAGTGTTTCGCACGAAAGCTGGAAAGTGCCACTTAGAGCCGTCTGCTCCCAAGCAGGATCGGAAGCGGTGGCAGGGAACAGCAGGAATTCCCTCCCTCAACCGCGAAGCGGTAGGAAGGGGAGGTTCAATGAATGTTGCTTTGGATTTTTGTACAGAGTTTAAGTTTTCGTTTGCAAACATCCTGGAATCGTATCATCCAGGTTATTGATTCAACTTGAGTTAGTTTGGATGAGAGATAGCTGGCAAGCGAAAGCTTGAACTCTGTACCTTTTGCTTCAAAGCGACTCAAACTCGCCAAAACCGGCTGGGATGCGATACAGTGACCAACTCACATTCGATTTATTTTCACCCGATTTGCCGAAAAGATCATGGTTTCCGTCATTGCTTTGCTCAGCCTGTGTTTGTTTGCTTCGCCAGAGAATCAGCAACCTGAACCGGACCTTCCCCGAGCCAGTTCAGTTCACGGACGGTATGTTCCGGCTGACCTGTCGCCTTTTTCGACTGATGTTCAGGAGGCGATTGCCCGTGCTGAAAATATAGCCAAACCGCCCACCTTCGATCCCGCCACCATCCGCGAATTCTCCCTCAAAAAGGCAACCTCTTTAGATGGAGCGAATCAGAACCCGGTAGTCAGCTTTAAACAAATGATTTCGGGCGTTCCGGTTGGTGGCAGCCTCCAAATGGTCAAACCGCACGTGATCGTTCCTCCCGAATATCTCAGAACCATCGAACAACTCATTCGGTTGAACCTGTCGCTTCCGATTTATGCGCGGAACATGACTTCGACCACGACGGTTGCCTACACGTTCACCGTGTTGCACAATGGCCAGATCACAGATTTCGACAAAGAACGAACCACGGGAAGCCCCGCCCTCGACAATGTGGTTCAAAACGCACTTCGCTCGATCAGCCCATTGGAATCACCCCGAGGAATTATCCTCACACCAGAAAACACGTCACAACCACTCGCTCGATTGCGGTTCTCATTGACGTATCGGCCAGGATCTTAATTCGAGGGTTCAGGGTTCAGGGTTCAGAAAATGAAGAATTGAGAATGTAGAATGTAGAAATTGAGTGGTTGAAACCTCTTCATTCTCAATTCTTCATTCTCAATTCTTCATTCTCAATTCTTCATTCTCAA
>CAZXCE010000912.1:0-2768 GCA_964639175.1 uncultured Clostridia bacterium | reverse complement strand
CTGGCCTTGCAGATGATTACCTGTCCAGATTCCCGGTATGAATTGCTGCGCAAGGGGGTTGATTGGATTCAAAAACACATTTTCCCTGGGTCGTTGCTGGTTTCAGTCGGAAGAGTCAACCAGGCAATCAATCGAACCAGTGATCTGTATCTGCATGACCTGGAGGATATGGGGCTATTTTATGCCCGAACACTCCGACTCTGGCGCGAGACCTTTTGTCAAAAACTGGATCAGGCTCGTGCCCTCGGGTTTAGCGACGTATTTATCCGTAAGTGGTTGTATTACTTGAGTTACTGCGAAGCAGCCTTTGCCATGCGCAACATCAGCGTGGTGCAGGTGGTCTATACCCGGCCCAATAATCCAACGCTCTTTTGACCCACAAAGCGGCGTCAAGCCGCCGCACTCCAAAGAACATTATGATCTGGACGTTGCGCATTTTCTTTCTCGTTGTGTTGGCCAGCATGCTGGCGGTGACCAGTTGGGCCAGTATGGATACGGCACTATGGAAGATTCCTCGCGAGGTGGTCGCCCATCCCTGGTTTATCGCAACACTGTTTGATACCTACTTTGGATTCTTAACTTTTTATCTATGGGTGATTTACAAGGAATCATCCTGGCTGGCTCGCATTGCCTGGCTGATTGCTATTTTGCTTCTGGGAAATATTGCAATGGCGGTTTACGCCCTGATTCAGTTGTTTCGCGTGTCATCTGATGCCCGGATTGAAGACGTCCTGATCAAGGCGCAATCCTGACAAAGTGACTGAATGACAAGGTGACAATTTTTCGAAAACCCGGAACCCGGAACCCGGAACCCGGAACCCGGAACCCGGAACCCGGAACCCGGAACCCTAAAACATATGCTTTCTGAAATCCTGCTCTTAACTGGAATTGCGCTGGCCGTTGCTTCGGTGATGATGGTCATTATCTGGCTGATTGCCCTCAAAATAAACAATTTCGGCATTGTTGACATTGCCTGGTCTTACGGGTTTTCACTCATTGTGCTTGCGTTTTTAGTGGTTGGAAGCGGGACGTGGACGCGCAAAGGGTTGATTGCCGGGATGGTAACGCTGTGGAGCCTTCGGCTGGGAACCTATCTGTATGTCCGGGTGATGGGCCACCACCCGGTCGAAGATGGTCGCTATCAAATGCTGCGGGAAGAATGGGGGACCAACACCAACCGGAAAATGTTCTGGTTCTTTCAGTTTCAGGCAATCTTGCTTGTGATTTTGTCCGCCCCGTTTTTACTGGCAGTCATCAATCATCGCCCAGACATCAGTTTCTTTGAGTGGGCTGGGCTTGCCCTTTGGGTGATCGGTCTGATCGGAGAAAGCCTGGCTGATCAACAACTTGCCCGGTTTAAAGCCAATCCGGCCAACAAGGGCCGAGTCTGTCAGGCCGGCTTGTGGCATTACTCACGGCATCCGAATTACTTTTTTGAATGGCTGATCTGGGTGGCGTATTTTGTGTTTGCGCTGGGGTCGCCCTGGGGTTGGGTTTCACTCTATTGCCCGGCGATGATGTTTTACTTTTTATTCCGTGTGACCGGCATTCCAATGACCGAAATGCAGGCGGTCCGAACCAAAGGAGAGGAGTATCGCGAATACCAGCGAACGACAAGCGCGTTTGTTCCCTGGTTTCGCAAAACGGCATGAACTGGATTGATTCATTATTAGAAAAAAATCTGCTGCCGGATTGGATCATCCGGATCGGGATTCGCCGCCTGCTTGCTGAACGCATTGAGCTTGAAACATCTGAAACTATCGAAGACCAGCGTGAGCGGTTGCTGGCGATGGTCTATGAACTCCGACAAAGCCCAATTGCAATTGAAACCAAAGCCGCCAATGAACAGCATTATGAAGTCCCCACCAGCTTTTATCAGTACTGTTTGGGGAAGCGATTGAAATACAGTAGCGGGTACTGGAAACCGGAAACGCGAACACTCGACGAAGCCGAAGAGGTGATGCTCAAACTGAGTTGTCAGCGAGCACAACTCCGGGATGGTCAGCAGATTCTCGAACTTGGTTGTGGGTGGGGCTCACTTTCATTGTGGATGGCCGAAAAATACCCGGCAAGTCGGATTGTCGGGGTTTCAAATTCTCGAACCCAAAAACAGTTTATTGACCAGCAAGCCCGCGAGCGGGGGCTTGAAAACCTGGAAATCATTACCTGTGACATGAATGTGTTTGAGATTGACCGGACCTTTGACCGGGTGGTTTCGGTCGAAATGTTTGAGCATATGAAAAATTATGACCGCCTGCTGGAGAACGTGAGTCGCTGGCTCAATCCAGGCGGAAAGTTATTTGTCCATATTTTTGCCCACCGGGAATTTGCCTACCATTTTGTCGCTCGGGACGCTTCCGACTGGATGGCTCGCTATTTTTTTACCGGTGGGATTATGCCTTCGGTTGATTTATTGCTGTATTTTCAAAAGGATCTGAAGATCGAAAATCAGTGGTCAGTGAGCGGTACTCATTACCAGAAAACCGCAGAAAGCTGGCTTGAAAATATGGACCGCCACGAACGGGAAATCCGCCCACTGCTTGCCACAACCTACGGAAAAGAGCAGGAAACCCGCTGGTGGGTGTACTGGCGGGTATTTTACATGGCCTGTGCTGAATTATGGGGCTATCGAGGCGGAAATGAGTGGCTGGTGGCTCATTATTTATTCTCAAAGCCAGCTTAGGGTTCCGGGTTCAAGAAAAAGACCAAAAGGACATAAAGGACATAAATTCGAAAACCCGGAACCCGGAACCCGGAACCCGGAACCC
>CAZXCE010000911.1:0-2777 GCA_964639175.1 uncultured Clostridia bacterium | reverse complement strand
TGAACCTCGTCGCCGCATTCCAGGCGCTGGGCACGCTGATGGCGGTTGGCCTCATTCTTCATTCACAGACTTACTTGCGGAACCAGTCAAACAGGTTGCCACGGGGCTGGATGCGTTGTTGTGGGCGATTTTGAGAAACCTGAAGCGGACGATCAGCAAGGGTAACTTCAACCTGACGTTCACGGCCATCGCGCAGCACAGTCAACGCAATACGGTCTCCTGGTTTACGATTGCCAATGGTTTTGACCAGTGCGTCAGGGGTTTCGATTGGTTTTCCATCGGCTTTGACAATGACATCACCCAGTTGATCCTGATCTTGTTGGACTCCCAGCAATCCGGCCTGGCTGGCTGGGCTGTTTGGTTGAACGCTGACCACAACAACCCCCTGTTTGGTTGGGACATGAAACTGTTCGGCAATTTTTGGAGTCAACGGCGCCGTGGTCACCCCAAGGTAACCACGTCGGATTTTCCCTGACGCAATCAGTTCCGGAATAATCTGTTTCGCGGTATCAATTGGCACGGCAAACCCAATCCCAACGCTGGAGCCAGTTGGACTGTAAATCGCGGTGTTGATCCCAATAATCTGGCCGAATTTGTTCAGGAGCGGCCCACCGGAATTCCCAGGGTTAATCGAGGCATCCGTTTGAATCACATTTTCCATCGTGCGGCCATCTTCGGTTTGGAGCGGGCGATTTAACCCGCTGATGACACCCGTGGTCAGGGTTCGATCCAATCCAAATGGATTTCCAATCGCCAGCACTTTTTGACCCACTTCGAGATTGCCTGACGTCCCCAGTTGCATGACATTTAATTTATTGGCTGGAGCATCAATTTGGATAACCGCAATGTCATTGTCTGGATCAGCCCCAATCAGACGCGCCTTATAGGTACTCTTGTCAGACAACGTAACATCGAGGTTGTTGGCATCGCGCACAACGTGATAGTTGGTCAGAATATGTCCTTTATCATCAATAATTGATCCGGACCCGGTGCCTTGCTGGGGATAGGCGCCAAAAAAGCTCTGCACATCCACCGTGCTGGTAATGTGAACTACGCCTGGACTGGCCAGTCGGTAGATTTCAACGTTGTTTTGCTCATCTGAGGCAACTGTTGGGCTGGTGATTTCAACCGGGGCGGTCACGGCTGACGCTGCCAGCGTTGGCCGGGTTCGATATTCGATCAGCGCATTTGAGACAACTGTATTGGCAACCACGGCGAGCAAAACAATCAATAAAACCTGTCGGAATGAAAATGTTCGCATACAATTTGGATCTCCTCGACGATGTTAAAAGATTTTGTTTTATTGACGGCCCAGGTACTCACCTGAGTTGTGTTTGGTGCGGAGGTACAGCACCAAACCAGGCTCAAGGTTCCAGCCCGGTGGCCGTCTTCTTCAGTATTTCCAAAAATCAATTTTTCTTTCATCGCTGATCAGGGCAACTGCTGTGCCAGTAAATTTAAAAACTGGCTAACGGCGATAACCACTTCGATCCAAAGAATTAAGTACCGCTGCCTGACTTGCGCCCAGATTATTCACCCTTGAGGCTGAGGCAAATTTGTACCGGGTGGGGCGAGATGCCACAGGGAATGACAGAATGACCAGTGCGTATCTGGTCACGTGTCACGCTGGTATTGACCAGCCTGTCACTTTTTCAGCGGACTTGCCTTCTGAAACCAGGGTGCGTATGGTTTGAAAACGCGACCACATCCCTCTCAATCACCTTCTTTACTTTGTCAGTCAAGCCTGCAGGTCCAGAACAGATGTTCTTCCTGGCTGACCAGTCTTTTGTGGCCCGAATTTATGGATATTCAACATTGGCGAGAACAAATTGATGCAATTGATGATGAATTAGTAAAACTGATCAACCAGCGTGCGGTGTTTGTCGCCGAAATTGCCCGGTTGAAACAGATGGCACAACTCCCGGTTCATATTCCGGAGCGGGAAGCACAAATTCATGCCCGAATTCGGACAACCAACCCAGGGCCGCTCAGGGCTGACGCCTTACAACGCATTTTTGAATGTATTATTTGTGAGTCCCGTCAACTTGAGCATCAAATCCTGGAAGAAGCCGACTCAAGTGCTCCTCATCGGTAACACAAGTATGAGTCATATCTAATGAGTTACAGAAATGCTATCTCATTGAATAACAGATACTTAATAACTTATAACTTCAAGGTACTTCTGCTGGTCTCAACAGGTGAACGGATATGACGAGCCATCCACATTCCCGAAAAACGCCCCCGATGATCACCGTTTTTGGCGGTGCTCGCTGTTCACCGGAAACACTGGAATATAAACAGGCGCTCCAGTTAGGCCGGAGTCTGGCTGAAGCTGGATATACCGTCTGCACTGGCGGGTATGCTGGGGTGATGGAAGCCATTAGCCGGGGGGCTCACGAAGTTGATGGGCATGTCGTGGGTGTCACCTTGAGCCAGTTGAAAGGCAACCCCAATACGTTTCTCAAAGAAACCTGGCCAACAGATGATTTTTATGCCCGGTTGCAAAAACTGATTCAATCATCAGTCGCCTATATGGCCCTGCGTGGAGGGATGGGAACGGTAACTGAAATTTCTCTGGTCTGGAATAAATTGTATACTGGGGTTATTCCTCCGCGCCCTTTGATTCTGATTGGTGACTGCTGGCCCCCAATTGTTGAAGCCTTCAAACAAAACCTGGTTGTTTCAGATGCTGACGTCAACCTTGTGCAATGTGTCGCCACGGTTGAACAGGCTATGGAAATCCTTGACCAATGGAGCTTTAAGGAATGAAGAAAAAG
>CAZXCE010000910.1:0-2787 GCA_964639175.1 uncultured Clostridia bacterium | reverse complement strand
AGCGGCCAACCAACCGGCTATCCGAACGGCAACGCTTCGCGGTGCAAAACCAAAACCTGAACGTCAAAGGACACCCGCGCTCCCAACTAAAAACGGGAAGTTGTATTTTTACAGTTCCTTAGTGCTTGGTGCTTAGGAATCAATACCTTCGAAGAACCAAGAACCAGGAACCAGGAACCAAAGGCCGAAGGACCAAATTATGTTAATCCTCAAAAAGAATATTCTGTGGCTGCTGTTTGGGCTGATGGCGGTCAGTGTGCCAACGCTGGCTCAGGAAACAGCCAGACCTGAGAAATCAGCCCAACCGCAGGTGAAAGATGCTGCCCCAGCGGCACTTCTACGCAAGGAATATACCCAGGAGAAACGGTTTGGGTTTCCTTACGCCCGAGGCTTAAAGATCTATATGCCGCCGGTGGGGAATATTTCGATTGAAGGCTGGTCAAAACGAGAGTTAACGATTCAGGCCAAAATTGTGGTTGAGGCCAGGACGGAAGCTGATTTGGAAATCCTGGCCCAAAACACTGGATTTGCGCTTTCAACCGATGCCATGACCTGGGTTCTGGCTTCAATCGGACCACAGGCCAAAATGGATCGCAAGCAGAAGAAAGAGTATGACAAACAGGTACCTGGCCGGTTGCAGAAAATTCCCTATCGCATTGACTATGTGCTTCGGGTACCAGACTTTACCGACCTCGAAATCGAACAGATCCAGGGCGATCTTTCAATCGGGAATGTCTATGGCGGGTTAAATTTCAATATTCATGCCGGGAAGGCGACTTTGTATGGGCTGGGTGGCGTTGTCCTGGGGCGGATTGCCAACGGCGAGGCACTGATAGTTTGTGGTGGCTCGACCTGGCGGGGAAGTGGCTTAAACCTGCAGCTTGGAGTTGGCAATATTGAACTGCGTCTTCCGACCCCCTATGCGGCTGATTTAACCCTGGCCTCAACCCAGCCGTTGAAAGTTGCCTACACCCTCCCTGTTGAAGAAGGCGAGGATCTGGACGCACCGATTGGAGCTGCACTTCATAAAAAGCTGAGCGGTGGCGGGCCATCCATGCTGCTTAGTACCAAACTTGGGCAAATTCAACTGGTTTCGACCAACTAGAGCGAACTAGCGAACTAGCGAAGTAGTGAAATAGTTCAGTATTGATTCTGAAAAGGATCTTTAGTCAAATAACCTCAATTTTTTCAATTGTTTCAGTATTTCTTTCCTCTGCCATTCACTGTTTTGCTATTCACTCTTTCGCTCCTTCACGCTTTTGCTATTCTGGATGGCTGCTGCCTTTGCCTTGACTGAAGCGGCAAAAAAAGCAATAAGGTGTGTTCTCCCCCATCAGTTTTCAACTGACCTCTAACTACTGCGCTGTGTTTTCATACAACTCAAAATTTATCTGAAAAGAGGTGGACTGTGACCGAATCACAATCTCGTCAATTAAACGTCGTGTGTCTGGCAAGCTATTTTAAGGGTGCTGAATTTATCGAGGAATGCAAAAAACAAGGCTGCCGGGTTATTTTGGTAACGAAGGAAAAGCTGCTCCGCGAAGAATGGCCGCGTGAGAGCCTGGATGAAATTATTGCGGTTCCCAATGATGCCAGCCCGGAATTGTTTATTCACACCGTGAGCCAGGTTGCCCGCCGGATGAAACTGGATCGGATTGTGGCGCTTGAAGAATTTGACGTGCTGACAGCCGCATTGATCCGCGAGCACTTGCGGATTCCTGGAATGGGGAGCACCACCGCCCGTCACTTCCGTGACAAACTGGCAATGCGGGTGCAGGCGCGGGATGCCGATGTGCCCGTTCCGGATTTTGTGCATGTGCTCAACTATGATGAACTGGCGGAATATATGCGCCGGGTGCCGCCGCCGTGGGTGATGAAACCCCGGTCGGATGTGTCCGCAATTGGCATCAAGAAAATGCACAACTCAGAACAGGTCTGGCGCACGATTGATATTCTGGATGCGCGACCCGCCCTGACCGAACGCTCATCTTATTACCTGCTCGAAAAATATGTTGCCGGCGATGTCTATCACGTTGATTCACTGGTCGAAAACAGCCAGGTTGTGTTTGCCGGGACCAACCGCTATGGGCGTCCTCCGATGAATGTCGCCCACGATGGCGGGGTCTTTGTGACCTACACGCTGGAACATGATTCTGACGACCGAAAAGCTTTGCTCGAAGAAAACATTAATCTGATCAAAGGCTTAGGGCTGGTTCGCGGAGCCACGCACGCTGAGTTCATCAAGAGTACCGAAGACGGGAAATTTTACTTTCTGGAAATTGCCGCTCGGGTTGGTGGTGCCTACATCGCCGAAACCCTCGAAGCTGCAACCGGTGTCAACATCTGGCGCGAATGGGCGACCATCGAGCTGAACCGGGGTGAAAAGCCTTATACCCTGGTGCCCGAACGCGACGAATACGCCGGGATTGCACTGTCACTTGCCAAACAGGAATATCCGGATACTTCAGCCTACACTGACCCGGAAATCATTTATCGAGTCAAACGAAGCCACCACGTCGGCCTGATCGTGCATTCACCCAGCTATGACCGGGTGCAGGAACTGATTGGCCAGTATGTCAAACGGATCGAACATGACTTCGCCGCCGTCCAGCCTGTTCCTGAGCGAGCAGAATGAGACCATTGAGGGCTGAGGGTATCGGGCTGAGGGCTGCAGGAAATACATATTTTCCAACTGTTTAGCCGGTTACTCTTCCGACATGACCACTCCAAAATGGTAAGTACCTTGTCAAAAGTTTCCTGAGATATTGAGTTTGGTAAGTGCTTGAT
>CAZXCE010000909.1:0-2789 GCA_964639175.1 uncultured Clostridia bacterium | reverse complement strand
GCCGTCCCTGACGATAGAGTGATGGCAACGCATAAAATTTCAGAATCAGGAGCCATACAACCGACGCGCAAGGGAATGCCTTCCCGCCAAAATATCGGACTGTGGCATATTTCTTTTTGACCAGATTGAACAATTTGTTCTTTGTCAAAAGGAAGTCAACTTTGAGCCCTTGAAGCCGTCCATTGACAAAGGTCTCGGTTCTATTTTCAATCGAAATTTCGGAAAGCGAATTCAAATCTTTTGTACTGATAATAAAATCAATATCTTGCGTGTTCCGACCTTCAAAATAGCTCAGGAGTGCCACTTCGCCCACAAGGAGAAACGAGATTTTTTTGGCTTCAAGGGTATTGAAAAAGGTCTCGATAATCTCGGGCAACGCATGGGCCGAAGACGCCTTGCCTTCCCAGTTCTTCATATCAAATAAAATCCCATTTTTGATGATCTCACCAATACTCGGATTCATACCCCTTCCCTCACGTCCTTAGCCAAACGCGGCTTCCCTGAACATCAACTTACAGTAAGAGATGAAAGGGTTGGGGTTCGGGACGGCTTTCCACCAAAAGAGAAAGGCTTTATTCAAACCCCAAACCCTAACCACTATACTTTTGCCAGTGTCAGCCCCTGCTGATCCTGGTACTTGCCGGAGCGGTCCTGATACGACGTGGAGCACTCTTCGTCAGATTCAAAGAAAATAATCTGGACAAAACCTTCTTCGGCATAGAGCCGCACCGGAAGGTTGGCAGCATTATAGAGTTCGACCACCAGACGCCCGCGCCAATTAGCCTCAAGTGGTGTTGTATTTACAATTAATCCGCAGCGTGCATACGTTGATTTTCCCAATGCCAGGGCAGTGACATTCCGTGGCATATGGAAGCGCTCAATTGTCACGCCCAACGCGTAGGAATGCGGCGGCAGCAACCAATAATTTGAACCATCAGTGTCTTTGCGGAGTGGAATATCCAAAAGACTGCTCGAATCAAAGTTCTTCGGGTCAATTTCCGTTCCCTGAATTGGGGAAAACACTTTAAACTCATCTTTTGCCAGCCGGCAGTCATACCCGTAACTCGACAACCCGCAACTAATCACTTTGCGGTCTTCAACCTGACGAATCAGTTTTGATTCAAATGGGGTAATAAGTTGGTTCTCTTCGCACATCCGAAGAATCCAGCGATCTGATTTGATAGCCACGAAATGTTCACCTGTTTTTTTGGAATTTAGTTTGTAGTCAATAGTTGATAAGTCAGTAGTCAGTAGTCAGTAGTTTGCTAAGTTTATTTGTTTGAATTATTTGACTGTTTCCTGATCCGAAAATTTCATTGCAAATCGGTGTCAAATATCTCCAGATATCACATTCTCACGCGGAACGAATCTCGTTTCTTGCCAAGAGATGCTGACTGAATACTACTGACTACTGACTACTGACTACTGACTACTGACTCATTTAGGATACCCATATGCGAACTCAGAACGCAATCTCTCGCAATCTCTGGTGCTTGATCCTCATCGCAATGGCTGCCTTGATACCAAATGTGCAGGCTCAATCGGGTCGTCACTTACCACCTCCGCGTGATAGTGAGCCGCCGGTGGTTCCGTCACCAGAAACTCCTCTCAAACCACCTCAAACAGAAAAACCCACAGTCAATCCGCTTACGGAACGAGATTTTTTTACATTGCTTCAACAAGTTCAGAAACAGGTGCTTACTCAGGATGATTTAGCGGGAATACTTGATCGCCGGGGCATCTCCTTCCAGGCCACTGACGCATTGCTGGAACGCGCTCGCAAAGCAGGGGCTCAATCGTTGCTGATTTCAGCCTTGCTTGATGCCGAAGACCGTCGGAAACGTGCCCGTTATATTGAGAACTCGTCACCATCACCAGTTCAACCTCCACCTGTGAAATCAACACCAGTTCAATCCGAATCCGACAAACCCTTCAATCCTGAAGCGGCTGAACGAGCAATGCTCAGTCGGATGTCGCTACTGGAACAAACGCGCTACTACATCATGAAAGATCAGGATGAATTCCCAAATTTCATTGTGAAACAAAACATTCGGCGACTCAAAAACAAAGGCGGGGGCTGGTATGAAGATGATGTCCTTGGAACGGAAATTACCTATGCACAAGGTGAAGGTGAAAAAGTCAAACTCCTGACGATCAACAATGTGCCAACCACCAAAACCTTTGTCGGCGTTGGGGGAACCACTTCGATTGGCGAGTTCTCGTCGCGGCTCTTATCTTTGTTTCAATTAAAAAGCAAAACTGACTTTAAAGAAGTCGGGCGGGAAAATTATCGCGGACGAGAGTGTACGGTTTTTGATTTTTCCGTGGCAGAAGAAAACTCAAATTATGTAATTGAGGGGACAGGCCCCGATGGCCAACGGCAGCAAATCAACTCAGCCTATGAAGGCCGCCTGTGGGTTGATACCACGTCAAAGCGGGTGTTGCGAATTGAACAATTCGCCGTTCAGATGCCTCGCGATTTTTTGTTTTCTCAGGCTGAAACCGCTGTCGAATATGATTGGATCGAGATCGGAGAAAAGCAGTACTGGCTACCAATTAGCGCTGAAAATCAGATTGGCAGTGATCGTTATGACTACCATACACGGAACATCATCAAGTTTTATGACTACCGCAAGTTTGAGGCGGAGGTGAAGATTTTGGATTAGGGCTGAAAAAACCGGGCTGGGGGCTGAGGGCCATACGCGCCAGGATAAGAAACCTCGTGTCCTTTCCATTGGCATTGAACGACGATCTTGCGGGGATTGTGTGTCTCGCCCTGACCGTGACCG
>CAZXCE010000908.1:0-2806 GCA_964639175.1 uncultured Clostridia bacterium | reverse complement strand
GAACCCGGAACCCGGAACCCGGAACCCGGAACCCGGAACCCGGAACCCGGATTTTCACGGTTTCCGTGCCCGAATCGAGAACAAAAATGGCAAGGATGCCTGATGATCGGGCATTCGCCACCAACCGTCTTCCGATTGCTGCATAAAGGGAAATGCCTGATAGACGCAGAATGGAAACTCGTGCAGGAACTCGATGTGTAATCCGACTTTGATGAGTGCGGTGACGATGTCGCCTAAATTGTAAATCCAGCAGTATTCAGTAGTTTCCCAAATTTCAGTCGTGCGGTCAGTGTAGGTACCCTCAGTCAGGCACTCGACTGGCTCGGGCGCCCAAAAATAAGGATATTTCAGCCGGAAGGCATCGGTGGTTGAAGCTTCGTCAAACACATAGGGAAACGGATGAATTTCAGCGATATAAAAGGTTCCACCGGGTTTTAACGCCCCGGCCACGATCTGTGCCCAGCGGTCATAATCATGCAACCACACCAGCACGCCGTAGGACGTAAACACAACATCGAACTGTTCGTTGAGCACTGCCGGTACATCATAGACATTGGAGCAGATAAACCGGGCATTGAGTCCAAGTTCATCATTGAGCGACCGGGCCAGGGCAATCGCCTGGTCTGAAAAATCCACGCCGGTCACCTGAGCCCCACGTCGTGCCCAGGAAAGCGTGTCCATTCCAAAATGACATTGCAGATGCAGCAGTGATTTTCCCGTGACGTCGCCAACTTCCTCGATTTCAAGCGGGCGCAACGAGGTGTTTCCGGCCTTAAACCCTTCAAGGTCATAGAACTTTGACTGGGCGTGGATGGCGACAAGTTCATTCCACCGCCGCAGGTTGGTTGTGGTACAGTGCGTGATGGCCAAACCGTTTGATTCTTGCATATTACCCCGATATTGATTTCCAAAATGAATTTTTTCTGAAGTGTGAGGAGGACTCTGTTGCGATGAATTGTTTCCGATCTGTTGCCCCGCGTTTGTTGGGTGTGTGGCTCCTGGTCCTGTGGAGTGCCAGTCTATCGGTGCTGGCGCAAGAGACCTTTGACGTCAAAGCCCACTATACAAAGTATGAATACCAGATTCCAATGCGTGATGGGGTGAAGCTGTTTACCTCGGTGTATGTCCCCAAAGACACATCCCAAAAATATCCAATTTTGATGAACCGAACACCCTACACCGTGTCGCCTTACGGTGCAGACTACAAAGAGAACATCGGACCATCCGTGACGATGGCAAAAGAAGGCTATATCTTTGTGTACCAGGATGTGCGTGGAAAATGGATGTCAGAAGGCGACTTTATGGATGTGCGACCCGTCAACCCGAATAAAAAAGGGCCACAGGATATTGATGAAAGCTCTGATACCTATGACACGATTGACTGGCTGATGAAAAACATTCCAAACAATAACGGCAAAGTTGGGATGTGGGGCATTTCCTACCCTGGATTTTACGCGGCACTGGGGCTGGTTGAGTCTCACCCGGCACTGGTGGCTGTTTCACCGCAAGCCCCAATTGCTGACTGGTTTATCGGGGATGATTTCCACCACAATGGCGCTTTTTATCTGATTGATTTCTTTCGGTTTTATTATGCGTTTGGTCAACCACGCCCCAAACCAACCACTGAACGGTCACCCAATTTCGAGTATGGAACACCCGATGGCTACAAGTTCTTCCTGGAGCTTGGACCACTAACCAACATTAACGCAAAGTATTATAAAAACAAGATTGCCTACTGGAACGAAGCGTCCCAGCACGGCACCTATGACGAGTACTGGAAAGCCCGAAACGTCCTGCCGCATTTGAAAAATGTCAAACCAGCGGTAATGACGGTTGGTGGCTGGTTTGATGCCGAAGATTTGTATGGCCCGCTCCACATTTATGATGCGGTGGAGAAAAACAATCCGGGCCAGTTCAATATGCTGGTGATGGGGCCCTGGTATCACGGCGGCTGGGCACGTACCGATGGCGAAAATATTGGCAGTATTTCATTTGCCCAGAAATCTGCCGTCCACTATCGCGAACAACTGGAGCTACCGTTTTTCAATTTTCATTTGAAAGGGAAGGGCACGATCAATCTGCCCGAAGCCGCGATTTTTAACACCGGTGCAAACCAGTGGCGCGCCTTTGAAACGTGGCCGCCAAAAAACCTGCAGGAAAAGTCGCTCTATTTTCATCCAGGCGGCAAGCTTTCATTTGAGCCTCCGACCAGCAACGACAAAAACACATTTGACGAATATGTGAGCGATCCGGCCAAACCAGTTCCGTTCACCAATGAAATTACCAACGACCGAAGCCGCGAATATATGGTTGAAGATCAACGGTTTGCGGCTCGACGTCCAGATGTGCTGGTCTATCAGACAGATGTGCTCACCGAAGATGTGACGCTGGCCGGTCCGATGCAGGCTGAACTCTTTGTTTCAACCACGGGCACGGATTCAGACTGGATTGTCAAAGTCATTGATGTTTTCCCGGACAATGAACCAGACAATGGAGCGGTCAAAATGGGCGGCTACCAGATGCTGGTTCGCGGTGAGGTGATGCGTGGCAAATTCCGCAATAACTATGAAAAACCCGAAGCCATGAAACCTGGTCAGGTAACGCGCGTTCCAGTGCCGCTCCAGGATTTGTGCCACACGTTCCGCAAAGGCCACCGGTTGATGATCCAGGTGCAGAGTTCATGGTTCCCGCTGGTGGATCGCAACCCGCAAAAATTTGTGGATATTTACAACGCAAAAGAGTCCGATTTCCAGAAAGCTACCCAGCGTGTCTATCGGGCGAAACAAACTGCTTCCCGAATCAAGGT
>CAZXCE010000907.1:0-2809 GCA_964639175.1 uncultured Clostridia bacterium | reverse complement strand
AGTGGACCAATGTATTCCCCGCGCCAAATGGCATCACATCCAGCCGGGTATTTTGCATCTTGGAAACGAGAGACCTGGACGGCGCTCAGGTTCTCTGGTTTGGAACCCGCAACGGGCTCATTCGGTACAAAAATGATCAGTGGACGGCGATTGGGAACGACCAAAGTGCGCTGGTGACCAATTCGATTTATTGTTTGGCTGAAACCACATTTGGAGACGGTTCAAAAGCAATTTGGGCGGGCACCAATGTTGGATTGTTTCGGTTCTATCAAGATCAATGGACCATCTTTGATACTACAAAAGGGCTTCCAAATAATCAGGTGCGTGATGTTGAGCAGGTGCTGGATTTTGCTGGAAAGCGATCACTGTGGATTGCCACTCGGGGCGGAGTCGCCACGCTCGATTTGGATGTGCCGACTGCCGAGATGGTCCCGCTGGCCTCAACCGAGGCGCCTCCGCTCGGCAATAATGTGGTGTATCGCATTCAGCAGGACGCTCAACGGCGAATTTATCTTTCAACGTTGCGTGGGATCACGCGATTTTCCCCGCGAACCCCAACCTCTGAACAACCATCCCCATATTCTGCTTATACTTACACCACTGAAGACGGACTGCCAAGCAACGAGTGCAACGCCGGGGCGTCAATGATTGACCGGGCCGGGCGGCTGTGGTTTGGAACGATTGGCGGCGCCACCTTTTTTGATCCAACCCAGGAAATCCCAGATTTGATGGCCAAGCCGTTACGACTTGAATCCTTATTGATCAATGGGTCGCCGTTGTTTCAGGCACAGGGGTTAACGCAACTGGCCAACGAATGGAACACTGGCCATGAATTTGCCCACGACGAAAACAACATTGTTATCGAGTACAGTTTGCTGAGTTATTTCCGCGAACCAGATAGTCAGTATTGCACCCAGCTTGTCGGTTTGCAGATCCGACCCACGTCCTGGACAACCGAAGCCAAAACCGTGTACACGACGCTGCCACAAGGACACTACCGGTTCAAAGTCTGGGGACGTGATTATGCTGGAAATATTTCTGGTCCAGTGGAAATCGGATTTACGATTCACCCGGCACCGTGGGTAACCTGGTGGGCGTTTGTGCTCTATGCCGGAGTGGTTGGTGGTCTTGGCTATAGCGGCTATCAGTGGCGGGTGTTTCGTTTCAGGCAGGCCAACGCCCGGCTCGAAGCCAAAATTCGGGAACGAACGGCGGCACTGGCGAAATCAGAGGCGCTGACCAAAGAAAAAGCCGGGGAACTGGCCCGGTTGGTGACCAAACTGAGTATTTCAGAACAGCAAGCTCAGGACGCCAAAGAAGAAGCCCTTGTTCAGCGTCAGCAGGCGCTGGAAGCCAGCAAAGCCAAAAGCCTGTTTCTGGCCAATATGAGCCACGAACTCCGCACCCCGCTCAATGCTATTTTGGGATTTGTTCAGTTGCTCAACCGGGTACCGGGGCGTTCGGATGAAGATCGTGAATATCTGGGAATTATTATTCGTAGCGGCGAGCATTTGCTCAATTTGATCAACAACATTCTCTCGTTGTCAAAAATTGAAGCTGGCCAGGTTGTTCTTGAAGAAAAAACCTTTGATCTGCGGATGCTCTTGACCGAACTCGAAGGACTCTTCCGGTTCCGCGCCCAAACCAAACACTTGCGGTTTGCGATTGAGTTTCCGCCAGAACTCCCCAGGTTTGTGGTGGGAGATGAACGCAAATTGCGTCAGGTCTTGATCAACTTGCTGGGCAATGCCTTTAAATTTACCGAGCGCGGCGAAGTCAAATTGAACGTCAGCCGTCATCAGGAACTGGTTGCTTTTGACGTCTCTGATACTGGGGCGGGGATTGCTCCGGCAGAAATGGAGAAAATCTTCCAGCCGTTTACCCAAACTCAAAGTGGGTTGCAGGCACAGGAAGGCACCGGTTTGGGACTGACCATCAGTCAGGATTTTGTCAAAGTCATGGGCGGGGAAATCACCGTCGAGAGTCAGTTTGGACGCGGAACCACGTTTCGTTTTGCCATCAACTTACCGGCTGTGATGGCCGGTACAACCTCCATCAAGCCGAAAACGGTGATTGGTCTGGCCACCGGGCAGCCTGTTTTTCGGCTTCTGGTGGTGGATGATATGGTTGAAAACCGACAGTTGCTGACCACTCTGTTAAAACAGCTTGGTTTTGATGTCCAGGATGCCGCCAATGGCGCCGAGGCTCTCACCATCTGGCAAAACTGGCGACCACATCTGGTGTGGATGGATATGCATATGCCGGTCCTGGACGGTTTTGAAGCTACCCGACAGATTCGGGCCACTGAATTAGCCGGAAAATCCGGTGCTTCCAACTCAATTTCTGAGGTGCCAACCTGGATCATTTCGATTTCAGCCAGTGCGTTTGACGCTGACCGGACAGCTATTTTAGAAGCTGGTTGCGATGACATTGTGATCAAGCCGTTTTCAACAGATGTCATTGTTGAGAAACTCGTAAAATACCTTGGTGTCGAGTTTACCTATGAGTCCGGCTCTGAAACCACAACTGACATACGCCGGGCGTGCGACCAGCCAGAATCCTTGAAACAGGCCGTTGCCAGTCTTTCTCCTGAATTACGCACCCAACTTTATGAGGCGGTACTTGGCTGCAATCGGGAAAAAGTTTATGGTGTGGCCGAACACATTCACTCAGTTGACCCAACCCTCGCCCAGGAACTCCATCATCTGGCTCGACAGTATCAGTTTGAAGAACTATTGACCTGGTTTGATTGAGGAAAACCGGGTTCCGGGTTCCGGGTTCCGGGTTCCGGGTTCCGGGTTCCGGGTTC
>CAZXCE010000906.1:0-2822 GCA_964639175.1 uncultured Clostridia bacterium | reverse complement strand
CAACCGACCGGCTATCCGAACTGCAACGCTTCGCGGTGCAAAACCAAAAACCTACACCTGAAAGATACCCTCACCCCCCAATGGCATCATCCGCGTCCTTCCATTTTGACAACTCTGTTTCGCCCTTGGGATCAAGCACCTTTGCCGCACGGGCATAAAACTGGCGCGGATGGTCAAACACAAAAAACGGATAGGCTGGATGGTTCGGCTCAAACCATTCGGGCTGGATCCAGGGATCTCCGGGTTTGTGCAAAAAAATGTGCTGTAACAGGATTGGAAGCTCTGCTTGAAATTCACGGGTGGCGGTTGCTTCACGCAGTTCTTCGGGAAAGGTGAAGTAACCAGGGTTATCCATGCCTTTATCGAGCAACTGGTTTCGCATTTGGCACCGTTCAGGCGTGCCATGCCCAAGGAGCATCAGGCAGGTCAAGGCCAGCAACCGGGTCCAGTCCTTTTGTCCAGTCTCTGGTGTCAGCAATTCGAGTGTCGTGAGATGAGCTTCAAATTCATCAGGTGCTACCTCTGGCTGAAAAAAGAGCTGGTCTGTTTTGGCGGCGATGAGAGTATCCCGATGAATATATTGAAGAGATTCTGGCAATAAGAAAGCCAGATCCCGTTCCAAAGTCAAATCCCGTTCCAAAGTCAAATCCCCTTCCAGAGTCAAATTCCGTTCCCGGGCACGATCCCAAGCACGATCCCGAGCACGATTCCGAATCAAATCCCGTCCCAAAGTCAAATCCCGTCCCCAAACCTGAGTCAAACCCCATCCCTGAACCTGAGCCCGACGCAGTGCCTGATCCAGTGCCTGACCCAGTGCCTGATCCCGATCCAGAGCCTGTGCCCAATCCGGATCCAGACCCCGAATCCAAACCTTAACCAGAGCTTTGAAGTCCCTGTCATTTACTTGAACCAGAAAAAAACAGAGGTGATGAAACAGATTTGAATGACTGATCCTCAAAACGATACTGCATTGAGCCAAAAGAGTATGAGCTGGTGATTGGTTCTGAACCTCAAGAATTTCGGGAAGACACAAGTCACGTAGGCTCAAGTTTCTATAGAATCCAACCCTTCCAATCAACCAATTCTGGAAGGACAACCGGGGGGGGGCGCCCCAGGCAATGATCTCTGGTCGAAGCCCTGCCAAAGCAACGATACTTTCAACCTGTTGTTCATTCCAGAAGTGACTGGCTTGAGCCGTTTTGACCCAGGCGGCAAGTATTTGATCCCATTCAACCGGTTGATAGAATTCCGAAGCAGTTACAAAAAAATAATCTCCAACGGTATCTGGTAAGCCAGTTTGTAACTGTTTTTGAATCAATGACTGAATGAATGAAATTCGATTTGGAGAAAGTTGTTTGAGCGCTAAAATAACTTTTTCCTGATAAGTATGGCAAACATGCTCCAGCACAAACTGAATCACCAGTTCTCGTTTCTTTTGACTCAGACCACACTGTTCATCAAGTAGCAACTCAGCCAGGAATTCGGCCAAGATACCTCTCGTTTTTTGATCACTCTGTGCTGTTTGAAGAATTAAGTCAGCCAGTTCATCTCCGGCGCCCGGAAATTCACTGATCATTTCAAACAAAAGGACCAGTGCTTCATGCCACCTCCGATCAAGAACGCGCCCAATACAATCTTGTGCCAATTCATCAAATTTTCGGATTTTTCCCCGGAGGTGCCAGGCAGCAAAGTACTCTTGAAAGGTCAAATGAATAAATGCAAATAATTTGTTCCCTTTAGGAATCAAAAGCCCACTCCGACGAGCGACATAATCCAGAAAGGCTTTAGCTGTTTCTTCTGGATTGGGGAAGTCAACCGCAATAGCAGCAATAAGCCATGAGAGGACTTCTTCTTCCGTGGCCAGGACATCTTGTTCGTCTTGTTTTGATCGGCGATTCTGCATTTCCCACCCGACTTGTGCCAGCCAGCGTTTCATCTGGTCAAGTGACGCGTCAAACCGGTATACTCCCAGAAACCGCTCAATCGTCTCAAGGTAGGCTTCAGTAATTTTGTCGTACAATTTCACCCGCCCGGAGGGAAGTTCCGCTGTGACCCGATGAACCAGCACCATCAGCGTCAGCAATGACGGATTACTCGCCAGAAGTTTGATCCGATCATTTTGACGAAGGGCACCACGAAGTGACTCAAGTTTTTGGTGGCGAATTCGTTCGTCAGCTTCCCGGGCAGCATACCAGCGTTGAACAAATTCAGTAATTTCCTCTTCGCCAAATGGGGCGACGTGACAGTGTTTGAGTTCTGCCTGACGGGTGACTTCAACTTCTGTATCAAAAAATAAACCTGGAGACGGTTCAAAGCGGGTGCCAAATTCGACTTCATCGTAGCCAATGATTCGACTTGTCAGAACAACAAAACTCTGTTCGGCCTGCTTTAGAATCGGCTCCACCACCCTGTCGCGGAGCTTTTTCCGATTTTCCACATTTCCGACTTCATCCAGCCCGTCAATCAGCAAAATCCCACGTCCATCTTTCAAAAGCGATAGAAAATACTCGGGTGTCAGGTGCTCTCTGATGGGCTCATCAAGTGTGTTGATAAAGTCACGGAACAAATCCTCAGGGGCATTCCAGGTGTAGGTTTTGTAGTCACGCAAAATGATCGGAATTGGAACACGCGGACCCAGGCGGATGGCAATTGGCGCGGGTTGAATTCGCCCGAATGAGTAAGCCAGAACCTTGATCAACGTTGATTTTCCCGAACCCGGATCACCCAGCACCATCAAGTGAGGAAATTTTTCAAGCGCGGCAGGTACCGGAACTAACTTTTCATCCCGGCTGTCCAGCTTTAACTTGAGCGGCACATAGATT
>CAZXCE010000905.1:0-2839 GCA_964639175.1 uncultured Clostridia bacterium | reverse complement strand
AACTAAGCACTAAGAACCAAGCACCAAAAACCAAGCACCAGGAACCAAAGGAATTCATTCGGCCCGGAGTGCTTCAATTGGGTCAAGCTGGGCGGCCCGGTTGGCTGGGTAGACACCAAACACAATACCGACCAGCGACGAAACCGTGACGCCGAGAATTGCTGACCAGGCTTTGACGGCGATTGGAAATGCGGTGTAGATCGAAATTAGATACGCCAATCCAAAACCGCAAAAGATGCCGATTAAGCCTCCAATGGCTGAAATGACAACCGCTTCGGTCAGAAATTGCCATAAGACATCAACCCGGCGAGCGCCCATAGCCTTGCGGATCCCAATTTCGCGGGTGCGTTCGGTTACTGAGACCAGCATGATGTTCATAATCACAATGCCGCCGACAATGAGCGAGATTCCCGAAACGACAAATGAAACCAGATAGATATTGCGAGTCGCGTCTGAATAGAGATCGAGAAACACCTGGGAGCTTTCAATCGCAAAGCCGTCATCTTCGTCCCGAAATGATTTCTGCCGCCGAATCCGCATCAGCGTGCGGACTTCCTGCTGGGCCTGGTCAATGCGCTCAGTACTGGTGGCGGCAACAATGATGTTGATTGACCCACCGGTTCCATACACGCGGCAGAAGGTTGAGAAGGGAATCATGACAAAATTGTCACGTGAAAAACCGAACAGCGAACCATACCGGGTCGAAACGCCGATGACGGTATAGGGGCGGCCCGCAATTTTTAATTCTTTGCCAAGCGGGTCTTTGGACGGGAAGAGATTGTCAACCACGTCCCAACCAATAATGCACACATTGCGTGAGCCCTGGGCTTCCTGTTCGGTAAAGATTCGGCCTTCATCAAGCGTGAGTGACTCAATTGTTGGCACGTTTCCCGAAATGCCTCGAATGATGACATTCTCTGATTTTTCATGTTCAAACTTAACCGTGCCAATGGTGGTGAAATCCCATCCGACCTGATCACACTCGTGACAGCGGTCGGTGACAAATCGGGCGTCTTCCTCAGTAATATCCTTGCGTTTCTGGAACCGTAACAAATCATCCCGGCTGAGAATAATTTGCGGAAGTTTTCGAACTGAAAAAACATTTGAACCCTGACTGGCAAAGGTTTGGGCGACTTTTTGATTGAGGCCTTCGATGACGGTGACCACGGCAATAACCGCCGTCACGCCAACTACAATTCCAATTAAGGTGAGCAACGTGCGGAGTTTATTAGCGGAAAGGCTCGCAAAAGCTTGCTGGATGGATTCCCAAAGCGCGGCGGAAAACATGGGGTGTTCAAAGGAGAGGAGGGGAGGCTGGTGGTTGGTATTTTCAGATGGGGCGACAAACAAATCAGGCCAGACTGTGAAGTCTGGCCTGAACAGTTCAGGTTATCGCCAATCGTCGTCAAAGAAAGTTTTCAACTTTCGGCTTCGTGATGGATGGCGAAGTTTGCGTAACGCTTTGGCTTCGATTTGCCGGATGCGTTCGCGAGTCACGGCGAAATGGCGTCCAACTTCTTCGAGGGTTCGTTCCTGCCCGTCATTATCAAGACCAAACCGCATTTTGAGGATTTGGGCCTCGCGTGGGGTCAGGGTGTTGAGAACTTCAAGGGTGGCTTCCCGGAGCCCCTTGCCGACGATCATTTCCGCCGGGTTCAGGCTGTTGCGGTCCTCGATAAAGCTTCCCAGGTTTGATTCGCCGTCGTCGCCAATTGGCGTTTCAAGGCTGATTGGCTCCTGGGCGATTTTGAGTGCCTGGCGGACCTTCACCACTGGCAGGTCGGTTCGCTGGGCAAGTTCTTCGTGCGTTGGTTCGCGGCCAAGTTCCTGAACCATCAACCGCGCGGTGCGCACAATCTTATTGATCGTTTCGACCATGTGGACTGGAACGCGGATGGTCCGTCCCTGGTCAGCAATGGCTCGGGTCACGGCCTGACGAATCCACCACGTGGCATAGGTCGAGAATTTATAGCCACGCCGATAGTCAAATTTTTCAACCGCCCGCATCAGGCCGATATTGCCTTCCTGGATCAGATCGGCAAATTGCAGCCCGCGTGACCGGTTGATGTAATTTTTGGCAATGGACACGACCAGACGAAGGTTGGCTTCGATCATTTCACGGCGTGCTTTTTCAGCTTCGGCTTCAGCCGAGATGATTTGTTTGAGCGAGCGTTTAATCTCAACCGTGGTTGAAACATAGCGTTGCTCGATTTCCGAAAGGCGTTTTTTCGCCAGCCGGATTTTTTTCTTCATCTCGTTTTCATCAACTCGTTTCTTCGAAGCAAGCGCTTTTTCAGCCCGCGTAACCTGATCTTCGAGTTCGAGAATCTGACGGACCACGCCTTGAATGCGATTGGTAAACTCCCGACGCATCTGATTTGAAAACAAGATCGTCCGGATGACTCGTGAAAGTTCAATGCGGCGGCGGGACAATTTCCGCAGCAACCGGCTCATTTTTTTGGAATTCTTTTGCTCTTCCTGGATCTTGACCGTTTCTTTGCGGATTTGGACCACCAGTTTGGTGACCTGTTGAAACTTTTCAACCGTTTCTTCGAGATATTTTTGTTCGTTTTCGAGTGTGATGTCTTCCGCCACTGAGTCTGACGTGTCAATGACAGCGCGGATGCTCAATTGTTCGTGGACCAGTTTTTCGGCGAGTTCTTCGAGCGCTTCGGCCACGATCAGGGATCGGGCATGCGCTTTTTGGAGTCGCCGGCGACCCCGCTCGATTCGTTTGGCAATGGCGACCTCATCTTCGCGAGTCAGCAATGAAACATTGCTCATCTCACGCAAATAGAGTGTCATCGCATCAAGTGACCGGTCTGCTTCGGAGGCTGAA
>CAZXCE010000904.1:0-2840 GCA_964639175.1 uncultured Clostridia bacterium | reverse complement strand
GAAACCCAGGAACAACAAAACCGGAAAACCCCAGTTCCCCGACTGGCCGTCACCGCACCCAATCTCAATCAACGATCTGTTTTTTCAAAACTTATTAAATTGGTTCCACTACCAGTTCGGTGGCTGGCTCTGGGGTTGACTCTTGGAATTGGGATCTGGGGACTTTGGAGTTGGAGCAGCTTCAACACCGCAATCAAACCACAATCAACATCAGCCACTTCTTCTGCGGCAATAGCACCAACCGGCCCTGAACGGATGCTCAATAACGGGTTTGAAGATGGTCTCGACCAGGCGCCCGGCCCAAATGGATGGCTGATGGCCTATCTCCAAGAAACCTATTCTTTTGTTACGTTTACCTGGGATTCAACTGTCAAGCGCACGGGCAAGCGGTCGGTGCTGATCTCGGTTTCACCTGATCACCCAGCGAAACCAGGAGTTATGTATAGCTGGCATCAACCAGTTCAATTTCCAATTGAACCCGGCATCCCTTACCTTTTATCTGGATACATCAAAACCGAAAATGCCACCCGGAGCGCGGGGCTGTTCCTTCAATGCTGGCATAAGGACATGAATCAGTCAGTGGTCATCTACAGCACTGAGACATTCACGCCGGTGGTGGGAAATACTGACTGGACTTATGTTCAAATACAGGTGGTTGCCCCTCCTGAAACGGCGATGGTTACGGTCCGCTGTTATCTGCATGGCCCAGCTCCAGGCGGGGCCAAAGCGTGGTTTGACGATATCAGCCTGAAACGGCTGTGACGGCAGGTCTCAGGTGAACGAAAATACCCTACCAAACCCAAATTTTCCTTTTTCCAGCCTGGTTTTTCGCTTTTTTTTAACCGGGAGTTCCCTGCAACTACTTGACAGATATTCGGTTAACACATACTCTTCGGGCTTGCTTCATCCGCTCGACATAAACAAATAACCCACATTGATCTTAAATTTTTCGAAATCTTGATGGAGGAACCGTGATCAAGCTCGACATCGTCAATCGTGTTGCCGATAAAACTGGCGTCCCAAAAACCAAAGCAGAAATTGCTGTTGAAGCACTGCTCGAAACCATGAAAAAAGCCATGAAAGAAGGCGAACGCATCGAACTGCGCGGCTTTGGCGTGTTTGTCGTCAAACCCCGCAAGCGTGGCATCGGACGCAACCCGCGTACCGGTGAAGTCACTGACATTCCACCCGGCAAAACCATCCGCTTCAAACCGGGCAAAGAACTTTGCCAATAAGAGACTATCTCAAAACGCTAAAATAAAACCTGTTTTCAACACTTAGCCTGGCTAAATTGGTGTTTTGAGATAGTTTCTAAGGGAATAAGGATGAATTTTGAATTATGAACCAGTCCAACCGGTGTGATTCAACCTGAATCATTTTTCATAATTCTTCATTCTTCATTTGGTTTCCACCCCACCCAGGGCCTGAGTGTTTGAGTGGTTTCAGCCGGTTCGAGCCCTAAGCCGCCGGTTCTTGGAAATTGCTCTTGCACTCAAGCCCTCTTTTTTTCTTCAATTCACCAACTCCCTCGTTTCAACATTCCAACCAGGTCGGATTCAATCTTCTATGCGCGTTCAAAATCGGCTGCGACTGGCAGCTTTTGTGGCAGTATGTGCCTTTGTCGTGATGGGGTTAACCAGTATTGTGCGGTCAACCCAGGCATTCACCAATAAAAAGCAGACCCCCAAACCAGCGTCCCCAACCGCGTCGGCTCCAGGCCTCCAAAAAGTATGCACCGGGTGGTGGGCCTGCGACATTGACCTATTCAGAACTCATCAAATTGAGTCAGATTGATAAACCGTTATCGCCAGGATTGCAGGCCAAGATGGATCGGCTTCTCAAAACGCCATTTATCTCAAATAGTGCCACGGCCCAACCCAGGTTTTCGACTGATCCCAAAATCGGCAAAACCCTGCGGGTGGCAGAGTGGAATATCGAACGTGGCCTCAATTTTGATATGGTGGTGGCAGCTCTCTCTGGCCCCGAAGGCTTTGCCAAATGGATTGATCTTGAAAAATACCCGACCACCAGCAAGGAATATGCAGCAGCGATTGATCAGGCCAGACGGTTGCAGGAAGCCGATGTGCTGATCCTCAATGAACTGGACTGGGGCGTCAAACGCACCGACTATCGCAATGTCCCCAAAGATCTGGCCACAGCCCTCAACATGAATTATGCCTACGGGGTCGAGTTCCTGGAAATTGACCCGGTTCAGTTGGGTACCGAAGAATTTGAAGGGTTGCCCGCGGCTGACCGCGCTCAACTCAAGAAGGAAATCGCGGTTGATAAAAAACGCTTCCTTGGCATGCATGGCACGGCGGTTTTGAGCCGCTTTCCAATCCTCAATGCTTCGATTCTACGGCTACCTCTGGTCTATGACTGGTTTAAAGAAGAACAAAAGTCAGTTTCCCTGCCAGAAAAAGCCAAGCGCGAAGCAATCAATAAGGTCTTTCTTGAAAAGGTCTTGCGGGAAATCCGGCGCGGCGGACGCAATATGTTGCGCGTGGATCTGGAAGTTCCTGAGCTGGCAGAAAAAACGCTGACGGTGCTCGCGCTGCATACCGAAAACAAATGCAAACCCGAGGGACGTCAAAAACAACTGCAAGCCGTGCTTGAAACCATCAACGCAATTTCCAACCCGGTGATCCTGGCCGGAGATATGAACACCACGTTGAGTGATGGCGCGCCAACCTCGATCAAAAACGAAATTACCAAACGCCTGGGGAGCAAACAATTTTGGGCCGTTCAAGGCATCAAATATGCCACGGGTGTCGGCCTGGCGTGGGATGTGGTCACCGGCGGGATCAATTTCCTGAAAAATCAGCACGACCCAACTGCCC
>CAZXCE010000903.1:0-2845 GCA_964639175.1 uncultured Clostridia bacterium | reverse complement strand
ATGTGGTTTTTTCCTATCAAGCCTGTGTTAATCCTGACATGGATTCGTTGTTGGGTGATTTGCTCAGAACCCGCCAGGATAAAGTCGTGAAAGAACCCACGATTACCAAGGTTGACGGTCAGACGTTGACGGTGAAGTTTGGTGGGCCGATTTCACCCGATGTCGCCCGTTTGATTTTTGCCCGAATCCCAATTGTTTCCAAAAACAGTTTCGGGGCAGCCCTCAAAAGCGGCAGTGCCAGAGATGTGTATGGTCTAAAAACCGCCCCTGATAAAATCGTCACGTCAGGTCCCTATAAAGTGGCCTCCTGTTCGGCCAGTGAACTGGTCCTGAAAGCCAATGAGAAGTACTACAAGACGGATTCCAACGGCACACTCCTGCCCTATCTGGACGAAGTCAAGTACCTGCTCAACCTGGATCGCAAAGCCCAATCCGACAAATTTGCGGCGGGTGCGCTGGATGCGTGCAACTATTTGACGGCTGAGAAGTTGAAAAGCCTCAAAGGGAATAATCAGTTTCTGGTTGACGATAAAGGCGGATCACTGCACGTGTGGGCGTTGATTATGAACACCCGCTATCTGCATTCCAAACGGTTGATCAGCCCGGTCAAAGCCTTCAACTTTGCCTTTGACAAATTCCGGTTAGCTACTTCCAAAGCGATCAATCGAGACAAGCTGGTACAAGAGGTCGTTGGGGGTGCCGCCAAACCTGCGTTCAATATTTTTACACCGGGCAATACTGCCTGGTTTGACAGCACGGCCAAAACCCAGACCTACAATGTGACCGAGGCCAAAGCTGTGCTGACCGGGGAAGGGTACAAGTACACCGGAAACGAATTGAAAGCACTTGGAAAAGAACTGGTCCGGTTTTCAATTGCTTATCCAAAAGACAGCACGGCTGCCGCGATTGCCAAACAACTGGTGGCGGATTTCACGGCCCTCGGTGCTGAAGTCCGGGCAACAGAAGAAAAACCGGAGGTGATTTCCAACTACTTGAGCGCTGGTACCTTTGACGCCGTGCTGGTTGAGCTTCGCCCGGAATGGCCAGATCCGATCTTTCTCCAGCCGTATGTGACTGGAAAACGGTACTGGGCGGCTGACCCAGAACCGGAAGGCACTGATATGCGGATCAACTTTGGCGATCCGGCTGGAAAATGGTATGACGATACCCGAACCGCGATTGACAAAGCTGTCTCGCTCAGAGCCATTTCCGACCGTAAAGCCCAATACAATATTGTCCAGCAACGCTGGTCCGAAGTGATACCGGTCATTTACCTGATGTCAGAAAACACCATGACTGGGGCCAAAACATCATTGAAAAACCTGCAGCCAGCGATGGCCGATCCAGGTATGACCTGGAACCTTGAGGTTTTGTGTAAGAAATAGCGTTCTGAGCGAAATAGCTCAAGACTAATGACTCTCGCCATTGACAGATCTGGTTTGAAGATCAACCTTGGGCTACTTCACTACTTCACTACTTCGCTACTTTGCTACTTTGCTCTTCAGGTTACTGAGGCGTTTCTAGAAGCGCCAATGACGCCAATAACTTATGAGGAATGAAGTATGAACTATGAAGAAGCCATCTGATGACATATCAAAGGGTGAGCTGCTTCATACTTCATACTTCATACTTCATACTTCATAAAGAATGCTTCAACCGACTCCGCACTCACCAAAATGAAAGCGTGCAGCCAATGTCGCAGAACCTACACCGCTGACATTTTCTTTTGCCCCTATGATGGCAACACCTTAACGGCTGCCTCAGATGAAGAAAACATTGGCGAAGACCCGCTTGTCGGGCGAGTTCTGCTTGATCGGTACAAAATCACAGCTCGAATTGGCGAAGGTGGAATGTGCACTGTCTATCGTGCCATTCACCTGCTGACCCAAAAAACCTGGGCGGTGAAGATTTTGCATGCTGAATTAGCCTCCCAGCGCCAGGCGGTCAAACGATTTCAAAAAGAGGCCCTCGCCGCCAGCCGCATTACCCACCCCAATGTCATTTCCGTGACCGATTTTGGAACCAGTGAAGAGGGTTATGTCTATCTGGTGATGGAATACCTCGACGGCGTGACGTTAAAGCGGGCGCTCCAGACCGAGGGGCGGTTTGATATGGAGCGGGTCTTGCACGTGACTCGCCAAATCAGCGAGGCGCTCGATGCCGCCCATAACCAGAATGTCATCCATCGTGATCTCAAACCGGAAAATATTATGTTGTCAGCCGGTGAGGCGGCTGGTCAGGATTTTGTCAAAGTGGTGGATTTTGGGATTGCGAAAGTCCAGGACAGCACTACCGATAGCGCGCCGCTGACGGCGCCCAACCTGGTGATGGGCACGCCTCAGTATATGTCGCCAGAGCAGGCCAAAGGGCTTGATCTCGATGCCCGGTCCGACATTTATTCACTGGGTGTTATCGTTTATGAAATGATTACGGGCAAGCCTCCATTTTATGGTGGTCCATCAAAAATTGTCCTGGCCAAGCACGCCAATGAAATACCGCCGTCGCCGCGCCGGTTGCGGCCTGAAATTTCAGCCCACGTTGAACGGGTAATTATGCGGGCCCTTGAAAAAAGCCCGCTTCGACGGCCACAAACCGCCACGGAAATGGCCCGTGAACTCGAACTCGCCGTTCGATTGGCGGCAACGATGGCCAAATCAACCCATCTTGATGAACCTTCGCTGTCAAACTTGACGCCCTACCGGGATGAGGGTGAACCTGATCGCAGTGGTGCCCCAGCCGCAGAGGCTGATCCAGCGGCGGCTGAAGCGGCCTCCCGATCATTGATTGCCTCGCTCGAAGCCGCCAATGGCACCCAGGATCTTCCCGAGTGGCGACGCTGGTTGTG
>CAZXCE010000902.1:0-2845 GCA_964639175.1 uncultured Clostridia bacterium | reverse complement strand
CTGGGCGTACAAAGGTGATTGCTCTCTTAGTAACTTATTTTTTAACGCTCCCTAACTGCAAGGGTACCTGAAACAATAGTAGGAATACCTCCTTGACCGGGGATTATTATTCTTGAGAGAGGGTATGGTACATTTCTTGCGATCTAAGATCATTAGATAGAAACAAATGGAGGCAAAAAATGTACCGTCGAGAAACTATCACCCAAATGCAGGTCAATGTGCAACGAATCATTCCCGTGTTTCATAAAACGCAGCATCGGAATTTGACAATGATGGTGATCGGGATGGCGAAATCAGTCCAGTTGACGAAAATCGCGCTGGAAGTGGCAATTGACCGCATCAGCCATGAAGCTTACGTGCAACGATTTGAACAGTTGCTGACGTGCGAGAAATTTAATGTCCAGGAAGTGACATCGCGATCCGAGTATTGAACGGTGGCAAGCGCCACTGGTGCTGGTGCTCGACCGCTCACTGATCAACGACACGTTAAATTTGCGGCACGTGGCGCTGGCGTTTGGGAAACGGGCGTGTTGCCGCTCGGGGTGGGTGGTGGTCTTGTTTGCATTCCAGCTAATCTGATTATCACATTGGGCAATGCGCGCAAATTTTGATCTAAAACAATTCCGCTTACACGAGTTAAGCCGCCATTGAGCGATTTCATTTTTACTTGACACATAAATATAACTCTTGTGCTTGTATTCCCTGAAAAGTTTGCATAAACAACCTGAATCCCAGGCTCAGGACCCGTAATATATCGAACTGTCGCTTGTCCCTGTGAATTCGTTACAGATTTAAATGATTTGTTACCATTTGAAAACTTCCCATTCCCGTGAACAACTAAAAACTCTACCTCAATATTCTCAACTGGAGTTCCTAAAACATCAGTGATAATAATCACCAGAGGACGAGGAAGTTCAGTATCAATTAACCCCACCTGGGCATCACCAGAAGTCGTATTTATCTGAAATGGCTGTCCGGCAGGAGGAGTCGGTAAACCAGCTAAAGACTCAACGAAAAGAGTTGTCCTGGGGGAAAGATTTCCTTCAATATCTGTCGCAATAATGGATAACTGATTGCCTCCCTCTCTCAGATTTACAGTAGCAATGAAAAGTCCTGAACCAGGGGCAGCCACCGTCGAAACTTCAGAGACCCCGCCGGTGATCGTGATCTTGGATTCAGGTTCAGCTTTCCCTTCAATAACCTGAAACCCTAAACGTGTTGGTGAATTAACTGGAAATAATACCGGAGCTTGAGGGATAGTTTGTCGCTTCCCATATATACACAGATCCTCAATCTTTGTGTTACCGACTATATCTTCAGCCCTTACCTCCAAAGTGTTAAACCCTGGTTGAATTGGTATGTCACGAAGCTCAAACTCACTTCCACCTTCATCTGGAGAGATCTCGACAGAGATTTCTCCTATACTTACTGTAACTGGTGAAGAATCTGAAACTCGCCCTTTTATGTTTACAGTTGTCCCCTGAATCCAGGAACCAGTGATTGGGGTCAAATTTGTAAGCGATGGAGCAGTTTGATCAACTTGAATGGTTCTGACCTCTTCTAGAATTGCTCCTGTAATATCTATTGCCCGAATCGTGATCTGATTTGTCCCTTCAGTTACTGGGACCGATCCGTAAAATTTGTTATTTGGGGGAACTGGAACACGAACGCCATTAGCGAGTACCGCTACATCTGTTCCAGAAACTTCTCCTGCAATACCAACGAATGATGAGTTAACCGTAGTTCCTTCAATTGGTTTTTCGAGATTGAGAGAAAAGAATTTTGGGTGAATCACAAATGATTCAACCTCATTTGCATTCTCTAAAGTATCTTCTGCTCGAACAAGAATTTTATTTGTTCCAGGTTCTAAAGAAACAGTTGTTTGAAAGTGGGTTCCATTTACCTGTACGGAATTGCCATTTACAAAAACAGTTGCCCCGTTTGGATCGGTAACCGAACCTTCAACTGTTACTTGCTCAGCAACAATGACTGAATCATTTGAAGGAGAGATGACCTCAATACCTGGCGGGGTTGTGTCTCGTTCGATCTCAAGGATATGTGTTGTCTGATTATTCGCTTTATCAATGATAACGCAGGTGAGTGTGTTATCACCCTCTTGTAAAGGTACAATCACCGAGAAATTATTGCCTGAAATAATTGCAGGTATGTGGTTGACCGAAATAGTTACCTGATTTGCATCCTCAAAGCTCCCTTTCACGTAAACAGCAACTCCACTGGTGATAGATGAACTTTGTGGCTCTGATATTGTCAATATTGGCGCTATTGAATCATGCGTGATATTTCGCGAAGCCGTTCCGACATTTCCAAAAGCATCAGTGGCCAGAACCGTGATCGTGTTTGAGCCTTCAGTGAGAATGACACTGGCACTAAATTGTGCTCCGGAAAGAGTTACGGGATGACCATTAACGGTCACGGTCACCGCGTTGGTATCGGTCACCGTCCCAGAAACCGTGATTGGAGAATTTTTGGTGATCAAGCCCTGGATTGGTTCGGTAATCGTGATAACTGGGGCGGTGGTGTCCTGTGGCGCTTGCGCCAGAATGGTGACGATTCCGCCTCTGTTGACGGTCAATCGGTCGCAGATGACATTTCCGGTCAGACGGCTGTTGACGGTGACGCCGCCAGCGGGAGCGTTAGCTAGTCATCAGCAGTCCGGTAAGTCTAATCCTGTGAATTACTTAGCTATTATCAACTATAAAGAATCATTCTCAATTCTTCATTCTTTATTCTTACCGTTCGTTCACATTTGGGATGCTTACGAAACATTCACCTGGCCGTGCATCCCGGTACGGGATACCTCCAAACAGCCGTGGGTCAGCGCCAG
>CAZXCE010000901.1:0-2850 GCA_964639175.1 uncultured Clostridia bacterium | reverse complement strand
TTTCTTTCATCCCTCATCCCTCATCCCTTGATTGCCCCAAGCCCTTAGCCCTCAGCCCAAAGATTTTTCAGCCCCGCCTACGGTCGGTTTCGCCCATACTTGTCGTGACTGGAAACCCAATCTTCGGAAACGACGGCTGATCCGAGGGACAACTCACCGCACAAAACTGTTGCGGCGACAATTTCAGCAAATTTTTTTACGCCACCCTGACCATAACACCCCAGCAACTCCAGAAATTCGCGCTGAGTTGCCAGCCCGGTGCCTCCGCCATAGGTTGCGACAATTAAGGAGGGAATGGTGATCGAGTAATAATAATCACCTTCGGGGAGTCAATTCGGCATAGGTAACCGCCGCCGAAGATTCCGAAACGTTGGCTACATCCTGACCTGTGGCAATAAACAGGGCGGCAATGCCGTTTGGAGAGTGAGCGCCGTTGTTATTGACCCCGGAAAGAAAACTCCCAATAAAGTTGATCTGGCGGATGCGATACAGCATTTTGGCATCAACATGCATAAAATCGCGCAACAGTCGGGCTGGAATCACGGCTTCTGCCGTCACCCGCTTGCCGCGTGTGTGAAGCATATTGATCACCGAAGCTTTCTTATCTGTGGCAAAATTTGATTCCAGGAAATACCGTTGAATTCCAGGATAGGTCGCGTTGATCCAGTCACAGGCCGCCTTGGTGGCTTTTCCGACCATATTCTGCCCGGCAGCATCGCCGGTGGTGTAATTAAATCGCAAGAATTTCAACCGGCTGGCCTGATACTGCTCAATATCACGTAAACTGCCAATCCGGGTGGTGGTTTCCGCCTGTTTTTTGATTTCGTCAAAGTTTTGCTCAACCCATGTGCCAAATGCCTGGGCTTCGCGCGCACTGGGAAAGACAAAGACCGGCGCCCGCTGCATCGCATCATCCGTCACGGTTGTGGTCACCCCCCCGGCAGCCTGTAACAACTTCATTCCACGATTGTAACTGGCAACCAGCGTCCCCTCAGTGGTGGCCATTGGAATATAAAATTCGCCCTGGGCATATTCGCCGTTGATCAGGAGCGGCCCGGCGACTCCAACTGGGACCTGGGCCACCCCGATAAAGTGCTCAATGTTTCCAGGCAAGAGGGCTGGGTCAAACGAATACTGGCCGGCATGGTGGAGTTCTTTTCCGGTCTGTTCTTTGAGAAACTGCCTTCGGAGCGCAGCCATTTCCATCGTGTAATCGTTGTCGTTTGAACGTGGAATTTTTGGCGCCATACAACCCTCATTATGGATGAAAGCCAGTTCAACCTGATCAGGCACTTACTCCGTCAGGAATTCCAACTTCCTCACTTTTGACTCTGGACTCACCCCTGGCCAGGGTTGCTGGCAACACAATCGCTGCCAGAATGTACACTCCGGCCCCGGCCAGCAGGAGCACGTTATAGCCAAAGTTGATCGCCAGCGACACGGCCAGTACCGAGCCAAAAACCGAAGTCGCCCCGTTGACACCCCAGGCCCAGGGAATTAACGCCGCTGCCTGTGGTCGTATCGTTTTGATTCCCAACGGAAGCGGCATTCCCATCAACATGGCCAGCGGCGAGAGCATCACCACCGACAGCGCAATCTTGATCGGCACGGCCAGCCCCAGGAAGGTGTACAAAATCGTCGGCAACACCGCCAGATAGATCAATACCAGGACCAAAATTGCTATCACCACCCAACGCATGGTCTCTGGCGCCCGCTCAACACCAATCCGCTCAGTCAAATTGCTCCCAAGACTGCTAAACAGCAGAATTGAAAAGAGCACCACCGCCAGCGCATACACTGGATGCCCCAGGAAGAAGACAAACTTCTGAAGCAAAGCCATTTCCACGGCCATAAACCCAACCCCAAGCCCGGCGAAGTACAAAATCGCTCGAAACCGGTTGAAGGTATCTTTGCGCAACACCTCACGCTTAAACAGGGCCAGCGGCAGGACGATACACCCGAGCGCCAGCACCGTCACCACCACCAGCAAGCTGGCCAATGCCAGCAACCCGGCGTTGTTCTTGACCATTTCATAGTCGCCAACAAAGGCCGTGGCAATGTCTTTTAAATGCAATGTGAAGAAAAAGAAGGGTTTATTGTCGAATGTCGGCGTAATGTCATACGCATATGACGCGTAAAACTGGTCACGGTTTTGTGCGGTAATCAGTCGGGTGAAGTCATTATCGGGTTTCGTCAGTGGGGTATACACCACACTGAACCCATATTTCTGGACTTCCTGTTCCATCGCCCGTACTTCTTCATCGGTAAACGGCGTTCGCTTCATCATCACGTTGCAGATTTGCTGATTGGTATCTTCAAATCCGCGTCCGGAACTCACCAGCATAAAGTGCCGCTCAGGCTGGGTCACCCCCAGCCGACGCAGAGCTTCAATGCCCAGCGAAACCAGCCGTAAATTCTGCTGGTCAGGTTTCATCAACCAGCGCGACATCGTAATCATGCCGGAATCAGTTAAATGCTTAAAATAATCTTCAAAGGCTTCGACCGTGTAGAGGTTGTTTTCCGTCAATGACAGCGCGCCACCAGCCGTTGCCGCCCAGGTATCAACCAGTGTGGCCTGAATGATGTCGAATTGTTGCTCAGAGTTTCGAACAAATGACCGGCCCTCACCCACCTGAACCTTCACATTTGGAAATTCATACAGCCCGCCTGTAAACTGCTTAAACTGTCCCTTCATGACATCGTTGACGATGATCGGGTTGATTTCGCAGCCGGTGATGTTTTTTGCATCGTGAGCCACAGCGGTGGCAATGTCCCATCCTCCCCCAGGTCCAATGATCAACACCTGACCGGCACCGCGTCGGATATGGTAAGCAATTCCAGAGACGCCTT
>CAZXCE010000900.1:0-2868 GCA_964639175.1 uncultured Clostridia bacterium | reverse complement strand
ACATTCCTGGTGGCATCCCTGCTGGTCCCATCGGAGGATAGCCATACATCCCCGGTGGCATTCCTGGTGGCATTCCTGGCGGCATTCCTGGCGGCATTCCTGGTGGCATTCCTGGCCCACCAGCGATTCGGGGGATCAACCGAAGCCGGCAGTTTGTTTTTTTCAGCCGAGCGATCAATCAACCCGCTGGGAAAATCATCATTTGTCAGGACCGTTCTTTGAGGTCGTGAACTGCTGACTTCAACCACAATAATTTGATCATTGAGCGTATTCACGACATCGGCAAAGCCCGCAAATCCCGCATGGTTGAGTGCCGTAAACCCGTCTGAATCCGTCAGAGTTTTATCAGCGCCGTGAGCCAGCAGCAATTTGACCATGTCGAGATTTCCAACTGCCGCCGCCAGCATCAGCGCGGTTTGCCCCTGTCCATTTTTGGCATTGACGTTTGTGCCCCGTTTGATGAGCGTTTCAAGTCCAGAAAGGTTGCGGTCTGCCACAAGTTGAAAAATTTCTTTTTGACCCTCCGGCAATTTCGCGCCCTGTTTTTGAGCCTGCACAGGCAGAAAACAGAGACAAATCACCAGGAGGGTGGCAATTTTCAAAAACATACAACCCCTATCTCCAGGCACCGGGCACCTGGATGCATCAAGTAGTTTGGAGTATTTCGGGGAACATCCGAAGTGAAGTCTTGTGGCTGGTACTTTTTACACTAAAAGGAAGGCTGGGAAAAAGGAAAAAATAACGAAAGGGCGAAATAGTGACAGAGTGACAAGGTGACAAGGAACATAAATGCCAGGATAAGGATTTGAGGTCCGAAGGGGCGCCAGCCCACGGTCCCGGCCAGGCAGACCCCAAACCCGGTAATGGTGGTGTAAACTGGCGAGGATTACAGGCTATTTTCCTTATCCTGACACTTATGGGAGTCAATCCAAAGGCAATGAGAGTCAATAACGCGGCTCAGGTTGAGTTGAGTGAGTATGCAAACTGTTTCCTGTAAGCTTTTGTAAAAAAAAGAGATGAGGCATTGTTCAACCTTGAACAATTTTTCTGCCTCACTCTCAATTGATTCCTCGCGATTTTGCTATTTTATCACTTCACACCGTCAGTGATCTTCCACCAGGCCATAAAACCCAAGGCTGGGCTCAGAGTGGCTGGTTTCATTCTCGATATTCGTTTTCCCAATTGGGGTGGGATTGTTTTGGAAGAGTGTAATGAAGGCCACACCGGCCAGAATAATGGCTGAGGCAATCAGCGTGCGACCAGTGATGATTTCTCCGGCCAGTGCCCAGCCCAGGGCAACGGCAACCACCGGATTCACATAGGCATAGGTAGCAACCTGTCCCGGCGCACAAACCCGGAGCAGCCAGGTATAAGTTGAAAAAGCCACCACTGAGCCAAAAGAAATCAGGTACCCAACGGAAAGCAATGATTTGGTTGAGATCTGGTCCAAATGTACGTGGCGCCACTCTCCGGTCAGGGTTCCGGTCAGCAATAACAGTGCGCCACCCATGAGCATGGTCATTGCGGTGGCCAATGTTGGAGAAGCAGGCAAGTCAGCTTTTCTTGAGTAGAGCGAACCAATTGCCCAGGCAATCGTGGCCGCCGTGACAGCCAGGATGCCACCGAGGTGAATGCCGTGCCCGCTGGCGAGTTGAGACGGTTCAATCAAAATCACCATGCCAACCAGACCCGCCAGTAAACCAAAAATAACGCCACGGCTGGGGCGATTTCCCTGGGGTTGGAGCCACTCAAACAGGACAATCCACAGCGGTTCGGTCGCAACCAGAAGCGCTGCCAGCCCTGAAGAAATAAACTGCTCTGACCAGACAACGCCTCCGTTGCCAACCAGCAGGAGCAACGCCCCGATGATCGTGGCCGAACGCCAGTGCGCCAGTGTCAATCGTTCCCGATTTCGCCACATTGACCAGCCAAAGAGCAATCCTCCCGCAATCAGGAAGCGAACGCCAGCCATCACAAACGGTGGAAGTGTTTCAATGGCAAAGCGATTGGCTAAATAGGTCGAGCCCCAAATCAAATAAATGGCGGCAAACGCCACAACCAGTTTCCACCGAGCTACCTTCGTAAAGAGTTGCATGCCGATAAACCTCCTTCACATGCAGGTCAGATCGGCATTTCAGTTGACTCCTTGAGGGTTTCCAAAACGATGGTGGTGCGCGTGGTGAGCACCGAAGGAATCGTGCCGATCTGGGTTCGAATAATCTTGCCTAACGATTCAGTATCTGCGGCCCGGATTTTGACCAGATAACAGTCTTCTCCGGCGGTATCGTGAACTTCGAGCACCCCTGGAATCTGGGCGAGCAACTTGCCAGTGGCAATGTCGTTGACCCGGTCGTTGCTGCGCACCGCGACAAAAGCCAGCAGACCCAAACCCAACGCCTTCGGGTTGATTTCGGCGCGATAGCCCTGGATCACCCCGCGCTCTTCGAGTTTGCGAATCCGCTCTAAAATTCCTGATGGCGCCATGCCAAGCTGCCGGGCAATCTCGGCATTTGAAGTTCGCGCTTCTTTTTGAAGAATCGTCAGTATTTTACTATCAATCTCATCAATCATACTTAAAAACAGGTATATTAAAGAACATTCATCTCATAAAACGATATTTTAGAGAATAAAGTTCTCTTGTCAACCCTTCCTTTCTGAAAAATGGCTGGATGGCAATTGCGGTGGGAACTTTTTCGAATTGGAAATATGCAGGCACAATAGCTGAAGAAACCTTCGTCTGACACTGTAATTTCCGCTCTCCTGAAGTCTGAAACTCAGGATGTTCAATCGTTAACCTTACCTTGTATCTATTTCTTAGTACAAATCCCCATAAATGGGGGATGGAATTCGGTTCTTTGATCGAATCAA
>CAZXCE010000899.1:0-2869 GCA_964639175.1 uncultured Clostridia bacterium | reverse complement strand
CGTCAGATACCAGCGCCGCGTCCTTGGCGAGCACCGTGTCGAGCACCTTGGTGATGCTCGCCGTCGTGACCTCGGGCAGCACCTCCGTCAGCGTCGCGCCGGAGCGGTCACGCGTCACCATCACCGGGATCTGCTCGTCGGAAAGCCCGCGCTTGCTGGCCGTGCCGCCGCGCTTGCGCGCCTTGCGGTCGAGCTTGCGCCTGCCCTTCTTCGACTCCAGGAAATACGTCTCGTCGGCCTCGACGACGCCCTGCAGCTTGGCCGGCTTGGTCTTGGCAGGCATCTTGAGCAGCCGGTGGCGCCAGTCGAATGCCGTCGTGAGATCGATGCCGACCCGCTTGGCGGCCTTTCGCAGCGACAGCCCGTCGACCATCGCCTGGCCGTAGGCGGCGAGCTTGTCGCGCTTCTTGAGGAACGCCAGCGGCGTCTTGGTCAGCGCATTGAAGCTCTTCTTGCAGGCGCGGCAGCGATAGCGCCTGAGCCCGGCGGCGAAGCCCCACTTCTGCCCCTCGCCCTATCATCTGGCCGGGTTCGACAGCCACATAGAGGGCACGTGCCAGTGGCGGATTTTCGACAATTTCAATGTGTGATTCCAGGGCCAGTTCACGAATCCGCATGGCGACAAAATCCACGCCCTTCGCCACCACAATCGGCGCCGCAAACTGGTTCTGGTCATATCGGATCGCAATCGCAAAGTGGGTTGGATTGGTAATGACAACATCGGCGGTGGCCACCTGGGCCAGGTTTCGACGCTGGAGCATCGCACGGGCGGCCCGACGCCGCTGGCCCTTGACCATGGGGTCGCCTTCCTGATCGCGGAATTCCTGTTTGATTTCCTGCTTGCTCATGCGGAGCGACTTTTCAAGTGAATACCACTTGTAGCCATAATCCAGTGCCGAAGAGATAAGCAGTACCCCTCCCACCCTCAGGCCAAGCGAGTTCAGCAGAGCACTCAAGGTGGCCAGGGTGACCATCACCGGCGCCCCGATAAAGGTCGGTGCCTCAACAATTCCCTGGAGTACCACACCGTAACAAACCCAGATCAGGGCAATGAGTTCGAGGATGCTCTTGAGTGATTCAATTGCCGTTTGGGGACTGAAGATTTTTTTAAAATTAGATACCGGGTTGAGTCGTTCCGAACCTGATTCCAGGCCATGGGTGCTCAGAACGATTCCCCCTTGAAAAACATAGGCGGCCAGACTGGCAATCGCAATCGCAATGGTAACGATCAACACCGGCAAGGCAATCACCAGGATGGCCTGAATAAACAGTTGATGGACGCTCTGTAAGGTGAGCGGCGTGGTTGCTTTCAGAGCTGGAACCAGTGACACGAGCAGGTATTCAACCCGGTGTAGCCAGTCCTGGGCAGTGACCCGAAAAATCCCGAATGCCACCAGAAACCCAACGGCGCTTGCCAGTTTGGGACTACGCGCAATTTGCCCTTTGCGGCGCGCGTCCTCCCGCCGTTTCGGGGTCGGTTTCTCGGTTCGTTCGCTCATGATAGGTCCACCAAATCGTCTTCCTGTTCACTGACGCTCATTGTGAAGTGGCGAGCACACGGGCAATGGCACTTCGGGTTCGACCAGCGACACTTCGGAACGAGCCAGGGATAAAATTGAGCGTGAGCAGGATCAACCACAGACAAATCAGAATTTTAATCGGAAAGCCACTCAACAGTATTTGAAGCTGGGGGACGGTGCGGCCAGCGATGGCGAGCATAAATTCCACCACCAACGAGACAATAATCACCGGTGCCGCCAGCGCCAGTCCGATGCGGAGGGCGTCAGCCGAAAGCCGCAACAGCAGGTGAGCCGTCTGCGCTGTTATGACAAACCCGCCCGGCGGCAGGGTGTCGAAACTCTGCACCACGGCAGTGAGAAACCAGTAATGGCCATTCATCCCGACAAATACAATCAGCCCAAGCATTTGGGCAAATGAACCCAGGGCTGTGGTTTGGGCTCGCGACGTTGGGTCAATCGTTGTCGCCAGTGTAAACCCCATCTGTGAGGTCAACACGTGAGCGGCAATTTCAAAAGCTCCCAGGACCAGCGTGCCGACAAACCCAAGGGCACACCCCAGCACCAGTTCCATAATCAAAATCGGTGCCAGTTGCAGGAGTTCGGTTGGCGGTGGAGGTAATTTTGGCAGGACAACCGGTGCCACCACACAGGCCAGAATCAGGGCAAACACAACCCGGATTTGCTTTGACGCCGCCCCCATGCCCCAAAACGGCGCAAAGGTGACCAGCCCGCCAACTCGTGCCAGGATTATGGTAAACCCGAGCACCATTTGGATTGGAACTGGGAGCCCGGCCAGCGTTTGGAGCACATCAGCAGTCATCGAATGTATGGTGTAAAGTCTCGAAACAGGGTTTGGGTAAAGGTAATCAACACCCTCAAGGCCCAGGGAAAACTGATCAGAAAGACAACAAACACCGCAATCAGCCGGGGTGCAAACGAAAAAGTTTGATCCTGGATCGAAGTCAGCGTTTGAATCAGACTCACCACTGTTCCCACCACGACCGCCACCACCAGGATTGGTCCGGTAATCCAGAGGAGTGTTTCGAGGGCCTGTCGAATAAGTGACACAATCAACGCGTCGGGCATAGTCAAGCTCCTGGGGTGAAGATGTTGGGCTGAGGGCTGAAGCAGAGAGGTTTATGGCTGAAGACTTTTGATTTCAGCCCCAAGCCCCAAGCCCTGAGCCCTGAGTTCACACGTCTTTAGCCCGCTGCTTTCAAACTTAGTACAAGTCCCCATAAAAGGGGGATGAAATTCAACCACTCACTGGGAGAAAAATTGGTTTTCGCCCGGATGGGCGGGGGTGAGGAGCCCGTGGTGGCGCGGCGGTGGGGGGGGCCACCGGAGCC
>CAZXCE010000898.1:0-2875 GCA_964639175.1 uncultured Clostridia bacterium | reverse complement strand
TGGGCCTACCACCGGACACAGGGCACCCTCTTATTTCTCTTCGCCGCTGCCCGCGCCCTGCACGGGCAGCGGCGAAGAGGGCTGGGGGAACAAACATTTTCCCGGTGGTAGCTCGCAAAGCCTCGCAACCAACCGGCTATCCGAACGGCAGCCTTTCAGGATGCCCAATCCAATTTTCACAATGTCTCATCCCACTGAGAGGCAAGCAAAAAACTGCACGTGAAAGTCACCAGGTGCCCGCTTTAGCTGGATTTGGACTTGCTGATTTTTGAATAGACCCGCTGGAGATCCGCTTTGTGTTCGGCTGAGTCAAGGCAACCGATAAACGTCCGATTGATTTCGGCCAGGGCGGCTTTGGTGTCGAGGTCAATCAGTTCGCGGGTAAGGCGCTTGGTTTCAAACAAGGCATAGCGTGATTTCGAAGCCATGAGCTGAGCCAGTTCCAGAGATTGAGACACAACCTGATCTTCTGGATAGACATGATTGACCAGGCCAATCCGGTACGCTTCTGCGGCTGAAATCGGAAGGCCGGTCAGCGAAAGCTCTTTGGCCCGAGCCAGCCCAATGGATTTATAAAGCGGGTGAATGATCTGCGTCAGCCCGATATTGATTTCGGCCTGACCAAACTGGGCCGTTTCAGAGGCAATGCGCAGGTCGCAAAAGGCTGCCAGGTCAAATCCACCAGCCAGGGCCGCGCCACGCACGGCGGCAATCACCGGTTGCGGTTGCTCCCAAATTTGAACAAAGAGCGATGAAACCGTTTCCAGGTAGGCCAGTTTTTCATCCGGCGTCCAGGTCAACAGCAATGCCAGATCCAGCCCGGCACAGAAGTTTTTCCCGGCACCAGTCAGGACAATGGCATTCACCTCCTGATTGGTTGCCGCTTCTTTCAAAACAACCAGAAGTGATTTGACCAGGTCCGGATGTAGTGAATTACTCTTCGCCGGGTTATTCAGGGTGATGGTGAGGACTTTGCCTTGATGTTCAGTGAGGATCATAGGAGTGAGGATACCTGGAAGATGATAGTCAGTAGTCAGTAGTCAGTAGTCAGGTGTTGGGATTTCAAATTGCCTGCCAGGTGTATTTTGCTCTATTTATGAACAATTTTTCCCAGGAAGTCATCAAATTAAAGTACCTGGGTTTAGTCTACTGACTACTGACTACTGACCACTGACTACAAACTAAAGTGGAATATTCCCGTGTTTCTTCGGTGGGTTGGTCTGGCGCTTGTTTTCAAGCATTTTCAACGCATTGATGATCTTGGGCCGGGTGTGGCGTGGCTCGATGACTTCATCAATGTAGCCCCGTTCCGCGGCAATGTATGGGTTGGCAAACTTATCGCGGTATTCAGCAATAATTTCCGCTCGTTTGGCTTCTGGATTTTCAGCCGAGGCAATTTCTTTACGGTACAAAATATTGACCGCGCCTTCAGCACCCATCACCGCAATTTCAGCCGTTGGCCAGGCAAAGTTGACGTCAGCGCGAATGTGCTTGGACGACATCACGTCATAGGCACCGCCGTACGCTTTGCGGGTGATCACCGTGACCTTGGGAACTGTCGCTTCGGCAAAGGCATAGAGCAGTTTCGCGCCGTGACGGATGATGCCACCATATTCTTGCTCAGTTCCCGGCATAAATCCTGGCACATCAACCAGTGTGACCAGCGGGATGTTAAAGCAATCACAGAAGCGTACAAACCGGGCGGCTTTGACTGAAGCGTCAATATCGAGAACTCCAGCCAGCACTCCGGGTTGGTTGGCGACGATCCCAACCGGCATGCCATCAAAGCGGGCAAAGCCGACGATGATGTTGCGGGCATAGTGTTCGTGAACCTCAAAAAAATGCCTGTCATCTACCAGATGTTTGATCACCTGGTGCATGTCATAGGGTTGATTGGGGTTTACAGGGACCAGCGAGTTGAGTTTTTCATCCCGACGATCAGGTTTGTCGGTTGGAATCCGGCGTGGTGGTGATTCCAGGTTGTTGGATGGGATAAAGGAAAGCAGTTCGCGGATGATGGCCAGACAGTCGGTTTCATCTTCGGCGGCAAAGTGTGCGACCCCACTTTTCATATTGTGGGTCATGGCGCCGCCGAGTTCTTCTTTGGTGACCTCTTCGTTGGTGACAGCTTTGATGACGTCAGGCCCGGTAATGAACATGTAACTGGTTTTTTTGACCATCACGTTAAAATCCGTAATGGCCGGGCTATAGACGGCACCTCCGGCACAGGGGCCAAGAATCGCTGAAATTTGTGGCACCACGCCTGACGCCAGGGTGTTGCGCAGGAAAATTTCGGCATATCCACCCAGGCTGGCGACGCCTTCCTGAATCCGGGCGCCGCCAGAATCATTGAGACCAATGACCGGGGCACCAACTTTCATCGCCATATCCATGACTTTGCAAATTTTTTCGGCATTGGTTTCAGAAAGTGAACCGCCAAACACTGAGAAATCCTGGGCAAAAATCAGCACCACCCGTCCATCAACCCGTCCATAGCCCGCCACGACACCATCGCCCAGAAATTGCTGGTCTGCCATATCAAAATCAGTGCAACGGTGTTTTTTAAAGCGATCAAATTCTTCAAAGGAACCTTCATCCACAAACGCCAGGATGCGTTCACGGGCCGTCATTTTCCCAGCCCGATGGAGTTTTTCGATTCGTTCGGCACCACCGCCAGCCAGCGCCTGTTTATCTTTATCACGGAGAAGATCAAGGTATTTATCAATATCTGCTGTTGGTTTCACAGATGACATCGGGGAAAGTCCTCACTCAATGGTAGTTTGGTCGGGGCAACGCAGGAATGGAAGCAGAATTGAGAATGAAGAATGAAGAATGAAGAATGTGATTGGTATTTCGCAGTTGGTGTCTTGTGCCT
>CAZXCE010000897.1:0-2881 GCA_964639175.1 uncultured Clostridia bacterium | reverse complement strand
CCACATTGGCTGCTTCCTGCCTCTGTCTTGTCAGTTCATCTTCTTTGATTACTGCATTGTGTGTGCTTGTTCCATGATCAGTCATTCGGCTTTTCTTCCTCTCAAAAGAATTTAGTTGATCGTCAGTCGTTGATGAGTCAGTCGTCAGTAGTCAAAACCCTGATACTCCTCATGCGTTCGTTTCTGAGAAAAAAGGTTCGTAACCAGCACCAATAGAACCAAATACACTTGACAAGAACTCACAATTCCCAACATTTGACTACTGACTACTGACTACTGACTACTGACTACTGACTTATCAACGACTGGCTTTTAAGCAGTTTTGATGGTTTCAACTGACTCCAGTCCAAGCTCCATGATGCTTTGTTTTCGCATCTGGAACTTTTGGATTTTCCCAGTCACCGTCATTGGAAAATGTTCAACAAACTTGAAATAGCGCGGGATTTTTTGATGGGCGATCTGGCCGCGACAAAATTCCTGGAGTTCTTCAGGAGTGGCGGTTTCGCCGTCGCGAAGGTGTACCCAGGCCATGACTTCTTCGCCGTATCGCTGATCTGGGACGCCAATAATCTGCACGTCTCTGATTTTTGGGTGGGTATGAAAAAATTCTTCGACTTCGCGAGGTGAAATTTTTTCTCCGCCCCGAATAATCATGTCTTTGATCCGCCCCACGATATTTACAAAGCCTTCCGAGTCCATGACCGCCAAATCCCCAGTGTGCATCCAGCGGGCCTGATCAATGGAAAGATGAGTTGTTTCAGGATCATTCCAGTAGCCAAGCATGACGTTGTAGCCGCGGGTACAGAGTTCGCCAGGGTGCCCAATCGGTACCACCTGGCCTGTCTCTGGGTCAATGATTTTGGCTTCAACGTGTGGCAGGATTTGCCCAACGGTACTGATGCGTTTTTCGGGTGGAGTATCGGTTCGAGTCTGAAAACTGACCGGGCTGGTTTCCGTCATTCCATAGGCAATTTCAAACTCGTGCATATGCATGAGCGTGGTGACTTTCTTCATCAGTTCAATCGGGCAAGGCGCGCCAGCCATGAGGCCAGTTCGGAGGCTGCGCAGGTCATAATTGGAAAAATCGGGATGTTCCAGCTCACTGATAAACATCGTTGGCACGCCGTGCAAGGCGGTGGCCCGTTCGGCTTCGACTGTTTCAAGCACCGCCCGTGGGTCAAATCCTTCACTCGGATAAATCGCAGCAGCGCCATGGGTCAAACAAGCCAGATTCCCAAGAACCATTCCAAAGCAATGATAGAGCGGCACCGGGATCACCAGCCGGTCACGCTCAGTGAATTTCATTCCTTCACCCACAAAATAGCCGTTGTTCAAAATATTGTGGTGGCTGAGGGTCGCTCCCTTGGGAAAGCCAGTTGTGCCGCTGGTGTATTGAATATTGATTGGGTCATCAAATTCGAGTTGACCTTGACGGCTGGCTAACTCTTCTGGACTGATCACCTGTGCCAGGGTTGCCAGATCTGACCAGCCCATCAGACCCGTGACCGGCTCTGGTTCCAGGCTGATGAGAATCTTCAGGTGTGGAAACGTGCTGACGTCGAGCTTCCCAGGTGCTGAAGTGTGAAGTTCAGGTATCAACTCACACACCATCTGGGTGTAATTTGAAGTCTTGAAATGCGGAGCAAACACCAGCACCCGACACCCCGATTGCTTGAGTGCATACTCAAGTTCGTGCAACCGGTAGCTCGGGTTGATGTTAACCAGGATCGCCCCAATTTTGGCGGTGGCATACTGCAGGGTCGCCCACTCGGCATTATTCTGAGACCAGATTCCAACGCGATCACCTTTCTGGATTCCCAGTTTCAGGAGTCCACGAGCGCATTCGTTGACGACGACCTGGAATTGGCGATAGGTGTAGCGTCGCTTCTGGTGGCGAACGATAAGGGCTTCCTGATCGGGAAACTGATCAACAATCTGATCAAACAGGTCTCCAATCGTCAGGCCGAGCAAGGGAGTGGTGCTGGTTCCACTGGAATAGCTTTTGGAAGAATTTTTGTGCATTGGAAAGGGGTCCTGTCAGTACAGTTCATAAAAAGTCTTCGCTTTTTACCATAGAGCGAACTTGAGAACCCAGAGGAAGACTGATTGACTGGCTCAATCGGTGGGTGTTTCTTGAGATTCGGCTTTACTTTTTGACTGGTTTTTCCTATTACCTTCAGACCAATCCACTTGATTGATCCTTGTCCACCCTGACCCAAACCAGAGATGATACACTCACCCCCTCAAATTGTGATTCGTGATGCCCAACCAGATGATGCTGAGGTTTTATCCAGGCTGCTGGATGAACTTGGCCGACCAACCCCAGCCGCAACAATGGTTGATCGAATGAAGAGGCTGGATGGGCCGGGCAATCGGGTCCTGGTGGCTGAATACAACGGCGCCGTGGCTGGTCTTCTGACCCTGCATCAGACACCAAACCTCCACGCCGGTCCGGATGGTCGCATTACCGCACTGGTGGTCAGTGCCCAGTCCCGCAATCTGGGGATTGCCACCCGACTGGTTCAAGCCGCCGAAGACATTTGCCGTGAGTGGAAGTGCCACCGGATGGAAGTGATGAGTGCCATCGAACGCGTTGATGCTCATCGCCTGTATGAACACCTTGGTTATCGCGAGACCCGCAAACGGTTTCGCAAAGAACTTGACTGGTAACTCCTGATGACTGTAGCGCCTGAAAATCAGATCAGAATTGTACCCTTTGAGGACCGATTTGCTTCAGATTTTGCCCGGTTGAACCGAAGCTGGTTAGTTGGATATGACCTGCTTGAACCGGCTGATTTAAAACACCTCCACACCCCCCGCGAAACAATTACTCGAGTGTTGTGTTTTGAGATTACAAAGCCAAAAAGTCAACAAACCAGAG
>CAZXCE010000896.1:0-2884 GCA_964639175.1 uncultured Clostridia bacterium | reverse complement strand
ACTACTGACTACTGACTACTGACTACTGACTCTTAAGAAATTATGACTCAACAACTTAAACCTTTTTACGTTACGACTCCGATTTATTATGTCAACGCCAGGCCGCATCTGGGGCACGTCTACACGACGATTCTGGCTGACACCCTGGCGCGTCACCATCGCCAGCGGGGACAGGACACGTTTTTCCTGACCGGAACTGATGAACACGGCCAAAAAATTGAACGGGCGGCGGCTGACAAAGGCTTGCCGGTCAAAGACCACGTTGACGGCATCGTGGCCGAATTCAAAGAGATGTTTGATCGGTTTGGGTTGCAGCCTGACCACTGGATCCGAACAACGCACGAATATCACAAGCAGGGCTCGCAGGAACTCTTTCGCCGGGTGCAGAAAAACGGCTTTATTTACAAAGGCGAGTATGAAGGCTGGTACTGCACCGAATGTGGTGAATTTAAAGAAGAAACCACGCCGGGCGAAGCTCCGTGGTGTGAACAGCATGAGCGACCTGCCGAACGTGTCGCTGAATCAAGTTATTTCTTCAAGCTCTCGGAGTTTCAGGACCGGCTGCTAAAGTTTTATGCTGAGCATCCGGATTTTATCCAGCCCGAAGCTCGTCGGAACGAAGTCATTAGCTTTGTTTCCAGCGGGTTAAAAGATTTATCAGTGAGCCGTGTGTCGGTAAAATGGGGCATTCCGGTGCCAGATGACCCGGACCATACGCTCTATGTCTGGTTTGATGCGCTATCGAATTACATCACGGCGCTTGGGTTTGGCAACGATGCTCGCGGCGGGTTTGAAGAATTCTGGCCGGTGGCAATTCATCTGGTTGGAAAAGACATCCTGCGGTTTCACGCCGTGTACTGGCCGGCATTTTTGTTAGCGGCTGACGTGGCACCGCCTCAACGCGTGTTTGCCCACGGCATGTGGCTGTCCAAAGGACGCAAGATGTCAAAAACGTTGAAGAACACGATTGACCTGAGCATTCTGCTTCAGTTTTTTACTCGTGAGCAGGTACGGTTTTTCTGCCTGCGTGAAATGAGCTATGGTCAGGACGGAGATTTTACCTACGAGGCGCTGATTGACCGGATTAATGGTGATCTGGCTGCTGGCTGGGGAAATCTGATCAGCCGCACGCTAACCATGGTGCGTAATTCGTGCGGCGGCGTGTTGCCGAATATTCCAGCGGATGCTCCGCCAGATGCTATCGAAGCTATTGAAACTATAAAAGTTAAGTTTGCCGAAAATGAAAAAGCCTTTGCAGCGGAACTGGATCGGATTGCAACTGGCCGGGCCATGGAACTGGTGCTCGAACTGGTCGGCATACTCGATAAATATTTGAGCAACTACGCACCGTGGAAACTGGCGAAAGATGAATCCGCCCGTCCACTTTTGCTCACCGTTCTCAACACGGCAGTCGAAGGACTCCGGCACATTACGGTGTTGATGGCCTGTGCGATGCCCGACGCTGCCACTGAAGTTTGGAAACAACTGGGGTTGGCTGGTTCGCCTGCAGATTACAACCCCCAGGCTTTACACTGGGAATCACTTCCCGAACATACTCAGATTGGAGAATTGAAAGGTCTCTTTCCGAGACTGAACAAAGAAAAAGTTATGGCTGAAATTCAAGAAGAAGTGAACAAACAAGCTGAAGCTGAAAAGGCCGCTGCCCCAGCTTCTGAACCACAAGCCCCAGCGGCGCCAGTTGCCGAAGCCGCGCCAGCGGAAGAAAAGGGCTACATTACGATGAGCGATTTCACCAAGGTAGAGCTTCGCGTCGGTCAGGTACTTGAAGCCGAACGCATTCCGAAAGCTGATAAACTGTTGAAATTACAGGTTGATCTGGCTGAAGAAAAACCACGTCAGATTCTGGCGGGTATTGCGCAATACTATGAGCCGGAAGCCCTGGTTGGCCGCAAAATCGTCGTCGTCGCCAATTTGGAGCCTCGGAAAATGCGCGGATTTGAATCACAAGGCATGCTGCTCGCCGCTTCGATTGGTTCCGAAGGCCGTCCGGTACTGGCGACGTTTACTGAAGAAGTTCCAAACGGAGCAAAACTGAAGTAGGGGAATGAAGAATGAAGAATGAAGAATGAAGAATGAAGACTGAAGAATTGAGCTTATAAATTTCTACATTCTACATTCTCAATTCTTCATTCAAAAAATTCTTCATCCAAAGGATTCTGCATTCACATTTGGTGTGAGTACTACCAGCTTGTAATGAAGTTCTTGTGTTAGAAAATAGTCAAATAGCTCAATCAACTAAACTTAGTGAACTACTGACTACTGACCACTGACTACTGACTACAAACTATGCAATCCAATTCAGCATTTCGAACCTGGAACCACGGCGAGTACTTCATTTCGGACGACCCGGCCCGGATGGATGTCGCCGTGGTTCACGGGTATTTGACGCGTTCCTACTGGGCCACTGGAGTTCCGCTGGAGATTGTCCGACGTTCGATTGAGCATTCAATGGTTTTTGGGCTGTTTCACGGTGAGACTCAGATTGGGTTTGCCCGGTTGGTGACTGACCGCACGACCTTTGCCTATCTGGCGGATGTGTTTGTGCTGGAAGCCCATCGCGGAAAGGGTCTGAGCAAGTGGTTGATGGAAGTGATTGTCGGTCATCCAGACGTGCAGGGACTGCGGCGCTGGATGCTGGCCACCCGCGATGCCCACGAGTTGTACCGGCAATTTGGGTTTACAGAACTTCCTCAGCCAGAAGTATTTATGCAGCGTCACCATCCAGATGTATACCAGCCGTCTGCGGCTGAGGAGAAATCTTAGGACCAGGTGTTTGGGACTTCGTGCTTCGTTCTTGGTGCTTTGAAAATATTGATTCCTGAGTACATGTCCCCATAAATAGGGGATGGAAGTTTGGTTCTTT
>CAZXCE010000895.1:0-2884 GCA_964639175.1 uncultured Clostridia bacterium | reverse complement strand
TTCATTCTTCATTCTCAATTCTTCATTCTTCATTCGGTTCGGAAAGTCCCCAGAGCAAAGCCTTGAGCAGGTGTGCTACACTGCCCACTTCTGTCAGTACCATATCAAATCGAATTTTCAAAAGTTATCGCAAAGCAATCTGGAGTCAGGCAGGTGTTGCCCTGAACTCGATCACTTTCCCTGCCCCGCAAATCAAGTCAGGATGTGAGGTGATGTGTGGCGAATAAAAAGAAGCCAACCAAAATTCTCTACACCATTCTCGGCGTTGTCTTATCGCTGGTGTTTATACCGCTGGTGATTGTGGTGTGGCAACTGGTCGAGATTAACCGTGAAGCCGTACGCAGTGCCGAACGATTCTCACAAATCCAGGTCACCGAAGACGTCGCCAATCAAGTCGAGACCTATGTCAATGGACATCGCGACCAGATTGCTGGCATCGCTCAGGCCCTGGAAGCCTCTAATGGTGTGGTTGAACTCTTCAAACAAACACGTGATGAACGAAATCTCCGACTGCAACGATTCCTGAGGGCGGATCCCAATCTGGTTCTGATTGGTATTATCCCGCTCAATAACGTGGAAGGTCAGGGTGCCTTTGCTTTTGACCCAAATCGGATCAATAACGAAGAAGCCGGACAGGTCATTGCCAACGCAGTTTCCAGGCTAACTCAGAAACAAAATGAACCTTATCTGAGTGAACCCATTTCCTTTCAATCAAGCAATGAATCAGCGATTGCGATGGCGGAACCCGTGATTGCCTTTCGTGAAGGTGAAATCCCATCAGTGGTGATTGCCGTGGCCAGCATGGAACCAGTCTTCCGCTATGTGAACCCACCAGTGCGCGGCAAAACCAATCAGAAAATGCTCAAGGACGGCAATCGGATTGTTTTTGTCGTCAATGAAAAAGGCATGGTGGTGGTGCATCCTGACCGCGAGATGGTCTATAGCAAACCGGATGTCAGCGGTTGGGGGATTGTCCAATCCTGGATGCAAAATAAAGATCTGGCTAACCAGGCTGAGCAATTTGAACTCAACGTGAATAGCGAAAAATTCTCGATGCTGGGGAGTTTCAACACCGTCGCCCTGAGTAAAGACATCAAACTGGGCGTCATTTCAGTCATCAACGAAGAATCAGCCTATCCGTCGGTACCGATCATGATTCGGCAGGCAGTGAAAATTAGCGTGGTGATTGCTGTCATTGCGGTTGGAATTGGGGTCTTACTCGCTTTCTGGGTCACCCTCCCGGTCAAGAAACTGGCGGAAGGTGCCCGGGCAATTGCGACCGGCGAGTTTTCAAAACGCATCCACGTCAATACCCAATCGGAAATTGGTCAACTGGCCGATGCCTTCAACTCAATGGCCGAGCAAATCCAGCGCTATATCAACGACTTGAAATTTGCGGCCAATGAAAATCGCCAACTCTTCCTCGGAACAGTCCGCGCCCTGGCTGAAGCCATTGACGGGAAAGACCCTTACACTCGCGGCCATTCCGAACGCGTGATGCAATATTCGGTATTGATTGCTGAATACATGGGCATGAACCCGGAGGAAATCGAAGACATTCGCATCGCGGCGATCCTGCACGATGTAGGCAAAATTGGCATTGAAGACCGCATTTTGAAAAAACCAGCCGCGTTGACCGATGAGGAATACACGATTATGAAAGGCCACCCGCAAAAGGGTGCCAATATCATGTCGCAAATTCCGCAAATGAAGAAATATGTCCCGGGCATGTACTATCACCACGAATGTATGGACGGAAAAGGCTACCCGCTGGGCCTGAGAGGCGATCAGATTCCAATGATGGCCCGCATCATCAGTGTGGCCGATACATTTGATGCTATGACGACCAATCGCCCCTACCAACGGGCCATGGAACCTGATTTTGCGGTATCGCGGATCTATACTTTTTCTGGAACCCGGTATGACCCGGCGGTGGTCAAAGCATTGGACGAATCACTCAAATCTGGCCGCCTGTCAGCCATCATCCAGAGCTATCAACAGTCACAGGTTCAGAGTTCGGAAACGGCGAAATGACCTGTTGACCCATTGATATCCTGAACAACCTCCCAAGGGCACAGTTCGCTGTGCCCTTTTTGTGTTTCCACGACTTCGTGGTTCAGGTCGTCACCCCGAAAAAATTTTTGTCTCATTCCTGTAACAAATTGTTGACAAGCTATTCAGATCTGAGTACGCTTGTAACATCTATTACCTATCTTTCTCCTTACTGTAACAATCAATACCAATTAAATATTTCGCCATTGGAGAGTCACTCCCTGCTTCTTCAAGGGCAACGACCAACTGCGCTGCATCTGGCTCACGATGCTGGGTGCTCAGTTTCAATGTACGTGAGGGTTCTCATGAAAAAGTATCTGGCGCTTTTTAGTTTGGTGTGCGGACTGTTTGTCTTGATGAGCGGCACAGTCTATGGTCAAGGCACCGTGGTCATTGCCGGCGGCGGAGCTGAAGGCGATCAAGGCGATCAAACGGCCTGGTCGTATCAGCTTTATAAAAAGCTGATTGAAAATGGCGACAAAAATGGCGATGGAATCATCAAAGTTGCCATTCTGACTTCGGATCCGGCTGATCCGGCAGCATTTATCGAAGGGTATTTTCAGTGGATCGGCACCACGCTGGGTGTCACGGTTCAGGCCAAACAGTACACGGTTCAAACTCGGACCGATGCCGGTTCGTCAGCCAAAGTCGGCGAGATTGCCAATGCCGATGTGGTTTTTATCAAAGGTGGCGACCAGGGTGTGTATTATGACGAATGGAACAACACGCTGCTCGAAACACACATCCGCACGGTCATCGGACGTGGCGGCGCGATTGGCGGCACCAGCGCCGGGGCAATGAGTCAGGCTGAATATTGCTTTAGCGGTGGGTA
>CAZXCE010000894.1:0-2888 GCA_964639175.1 uncultured Clostridia bacterium | reverse complement strand
GATCCCCACCGGGTATACCTTCAACAGCCGTGGGTCAGCGTCCGCCCCACCCACGGCGGGTGATGTTTCTCCGCCATAACCCCGGAACGGGTTGATGGCCGACCAGACCACCCACCGAAACAAGTCGCGCAACTCACGTCACTGATTTTCCGACGCAACGAAGGTGGGCGATGGGTCCGTGGGTGGCGCTGACGCTGACCCACGGCTTTTTGGAGGTATCCCGTGCTGGGATGCGGATCAGGGTCAATGTTTCGGAAACATCCCAAATTTGAGCGAACGGTAAGTTAAAATGCCTGGAAATATTTGGTAAGGTACTTCATACCTTTTTGCAATAGACTCATCCTATTAGCAAACTGCTAAATCATTGAAGGAATTGCATTCCTTGAACCTTGAATTCGATCCCCTGAGCCCTAATTGGTATAAGCAACAAATGCCAGACAGTGCTTCGCGGCTTTTCGCTTAAAACCAAACTATCTTACAATTTGGACACCACGTTTTGATTTTCTCAATTGCCGCTTTAGACAGAAGTTTTCGGCAGGCACCGAAGAATTTGAGATGAGGTAAGTTCTGGAAAATCTCAACTTCCAATTTTACCTTTTTATCACCAAACAACCCTAATGTATTCAATTCTGGAAGATTTCTTAAAAAATCGAATGAGTCCATTTTATGAGAATCGGTGCAGAATACTCTCAGTTGTGACATTGTACCAATTGGAGAAAAATCACGAATACGGTTACACAACCTCAAATCTAAAATCTTGATAGATTGAGATTTACCCAATGCCTCGATATTGTCTAATTTCCGGCATTCAATCAATTTCAAAACAGATAGATTTTGAATTTCCTCAACTCCATCCAGTGAAAGGATCGGTGTAAGGTCAAGCTCAATCGTGTTGAGGACTTTTTGATCCTTAAGAAATGCAAATTGAAACCCTCTATATCGGCTCAAATACAAGTACTTAATCTGGTGGAAGTTAGAAATCGCATTCCTTTGTTTCCCAACAAATTTTCCCAGAAGTCGCAACCCCTGATACTTCGAAACGTCCATTAAGAGTTCATCAGTGAGATCCCATTGTTCCGCATATGGAATCACATAGGAAAGAGGGAATTCATATCCACAATTCCAACAATTTGGTATTTCAACGGATTTTGGAAATTCTGCACAAAGCGGACAGCATTCGGGGATACGAATTGGTTCAGCCATGTAACCTCTTTGTGTTCTCAAATCAGAAATTTGGTTATCCCTTTCTCAACGGCCATACCTGCTGGAACCAGAAGGTCTTTGGAAATGTCTCGATGCCTTCAAACCCAAGTCGGGCTGGAACCTTTTGATCTGGCAGATAGGCCGTCCCAAAAATCCAGTCCCAGCAGCAAAAGACAATTCCGAAATTCCGGTTCAGGGGGCCGCTATCGGGATGCACGTGATGCCAGATGTGAAGCTCTGGGTGGTTGATCAGGTATTTGAACGGCCCAATCGGAAGCTGAAGGTTTGCGTGGGCATATTGCCCAACCAGCGTTCCGATGACGGCATACCAGAACAGCACGTAGCCGCTACACCCGAGATACACGACTGGCACATAGAGCAAGGTGTCATATATCACGGCTTCCAGCCAGTGAAAGCGCCAGTTCCCGATCCAGTCCATTTCGGTAATGCTGTGATGGACTTTGTGGAATTCCCATAACCACGAGACCCGATGCAACAGGTTATGGATCAGGTATTTGCACAAATCCAGCCCAAACAAAACTCCTAGAAATTGAGCCCAGAACGGCCAGTCTTCCACCACACCGCGATAAATCCATCCATAGAGCCCAAACCGGTCAAGCCAGTTTTCAAACGATTCGATCAGAAACGGAATCACGGCAGCCGTCAACATTCCAAACACTTTCGCGTTGAACAGAAAGTGGCCCACATCGGTCAAAAACCCGGCCCGCACAATCGAACGCCGAACGGTCGGGCGCACTCGCTCCACCACCACAAACACCAGGGCAAAAACCGCCAGCCAGAAAAAATAATCGTAAATCAAAAATTCCATAAGCTCATATATGCGAAGTGCAAAAGCGCTGACAAGTCAGCGCACTCCAAAAATTTCCGCTGGAACGGTTTCTTTGTGGCGCCGAGTTGGTGCACAATCCCTAACATCCAGAGCAACTACCGCGATTTCACATTCTTACACATTAGACATTATCGGGGTTAACCATTTTCTAAAAGTGGAGCTTCCTCGCAGTAGCAACCCACCCGCTCACGCGGGTGGTACTGACTTGGCGCCACCCTTTTTCAGCGAAAATTTGAACTCCGAACGCTTGACCAGGAGACCAATCCGATGAGTAACCACGTTTTTGGTCAGCCCCAACTCGCTTCGCCCACACCCAAAGATCAGCTTTTTGAGGAATTTCAGAAAGTTCGCACCTTGAGCGAAACCCTGTGCCTGCCGCTTGAAACCGAAGATTATGTCATCCAGTCAATGCCGGATGTCAGCCCCCCCAAATGGCATCTGGCCCATACAAGCTGGTTTTTTGAAACCTTTATCCTGCAATCATTTGCCAAAAACTATACCTGCTTTCACCCAAAATATAATTTTCTGTTTAATTCCTATTATGAAGCGGTTGGCGAACGTCACCCACGTCCCAAACGAGGATTGCTGTCACGCCCAACGGTGGATGAAGTCATGCAGTACCGGCACTTTGTTGATGCGGGAATGCAGCGCTTTTTTGAAACGCTCGACGACCCCACGTTTGAAACCGTCAAACCACTCCTGACACTTGGGCTACACCACGAACAACAACATCAGGAACTGCTTCTGACCGACATCAAACATATCCTGGCAATCAACCCGCTCCGCCCAGCGTACAAAGCCAATTTTCATGAACCGGCTGAAGAAACAACCCCTC
>CAZXCE010000893.1:0-2895 GCA_964639175.1 uncultured Clostridia bacterium | reverse complement strand
CCCTCAACTTCCAGCCCAGGCCATAAAGATCCAAAAGGGTTTTCAAATCAACGAACAACCATTGAGAAGATTCAAGTCGCAGGTTTAGGAATGATTTATTGTTTCATCTTTGCGGCTTGTTTGGGATTCCTTCCGTTGTTTGTGGTCGTTCAGCTCAAACTCGGCTTTTCATTTGAATTGTTTATGTTCGGGCTGGGTATAGTACTTGTCATTTTATCTCCAATCACTGGTCTTGTCGCTGGACTCAAAGGACAATCATTTGCTGACCATCGAGCTTTTAGACAAAATCTTCCCCCTTCGCAAAGCATTGATGTCAAATGGGTTCTTTGCTGGGCAACTATTGCGATGTTTGGCTGTTTTCTGCTCCTTTTATCAATTTGTGGCTTCTTTTCAGTCACTCAAACAGTACATTGACCAATGCCCAAAGAACTCAAAATCAAACGCGAATCACTCGCCAAACGCTGCGAAATCTGCCATCAGTCAGACCAGTTTGACCCGGCGACCAATCGTTGCTCTCGATGTGAACTGGTTCCTCTCAATCCTGATCAATCCGGTTCTGAATCTGAATTGAATCCACAGGATTTCAAAAAGTGGGCAACCGGGTGTGCACCAATTTTGATAAGCGGTGTCACCGCAATTCTTTTTAATTTTGGCCTGGCTTTTGTCTTGTTTCTTTTGTTTGAAATGTTTGGCTCTGTAGGTGAAGGTTCATTGATGTTTTTTGTGGTTGGCTTCGTGGTTACCTTTATTGGTATGTTTGTCGCAATGGGCCTCGGTGAATACGGAGCGATGCGAGCCCAGGCCAAAGCCAAAGCCAGGAATTTGGTGGTTACTCGCAAAGAGAGTTTTCAATCCATCATCTTTTGGACGGCCCTGGTCAATCTGGGAATCTGGTTGTTATTGTTATCAACCTGTGGTGGCATCATTTGCTCAATCAGTCCACACCAGATTTGGAGCCTCCGTGGCGGAAAGGTCGGTTTTCGCCCGGATGGGCGGTGGAAAATAGCCGGTGTGGAAGCCTGCTTTGAGGCGCACCCACCGGAATCCAGGCCCAGACAGGTTTGCGCCCGGATGGGCGCTGGATCAAAATCTCAACGGGCTTGCAAAATTGAGGATATCTGACCGACACAATTTTCCAGCGCCCATCCGGGCGCGAGACAGGATTGGACGGTGATCCGGTGGTAGCTCCCAAAGCCTCGCGACCACCGGCTATTTTCCAGCGCCCTCCGGGCGAATACCAATTTTCCGCCACGGAATCATTTATCAAATATGAATCCAGTCATCATTCTCTACGACAGCATTGGGCTTGGTTTGATTATCTCCAGACCAACTGGTGTGTTTTACTCCAACCAGGTTGGCGGGCATGCCTGTATGCGACCAGCAATTGAAGGCGTCTATGTGCCGCTTCACGATGAAGTCCAAAATCAGGAACAACAACTCCACGATTATTTTACCGGCCCGAAGTGGAAAGGTTGGGGATGTTATCCATTGGATGAAACCGATGCTGATTTCATTGACAGCGTTCTTTCTCAGTCAATGGCCACAAGTTTTTTGAAAGTTGATCGAACTCAGCTTGATGAATCGGTCGAAGCTTGGGTATATGTCAAGGTGTCAAATCAACCCCCTGAGCGACCTACTACTTTTGATGGAAAAATCGCAACGACAGCCAGCGGTGCCACGTGGCGAGTCACAGATTTTCAGCTTTTGCCAATCCCACCCGAACACTTTCCGATGTTTGGGTTTGGTGAATGCACTGGGATTCTGACGTGGTGCAACAGCGACTGAGGAACACCTGATACCATGGCCATTTACCAAATCATTGAACACGATGCAGACAAATTCAGTCTGATTTTCTCCGAGTTTGACCAGAGTGAAGCCATTTTCAACGAATATGACATGGAAGGCGGAGGCTATGCCTGGCATGCCGTTCTGGATGCCTTGATCCGGCTCCATGCTCCTGAACTCATTGACACCATTGACTTTGATCCCGAAGGCTCAATGTTTGCCGCTGTGAGCCGAAGCCAGAAAGCCCTGGAGCAACTCGGCAGCCTTCTCGAACATGCCCTCGAAGATGAGGATTTCCTGCGCGAAGGCATCGAAAACGCCGATTTGGAACTTTTAGACTGAGTGCTTAATCGAGCCGCGAGAACAGAACGCGAAACCGGCGTTTGGGTGGATCTTCCTGATCCCAAAAGTCTTCAAATGAAACTTCGGTCAGGCCGGCGCGGGTGAAATCATCCAGTTCCGATTTCACCAGTGGCCAGGGCAGGCTGCCAGGGTCGTCTTCGGGGTCACGTCCACGGGCAATCAGGAGCAGTTTGCCATCTGGTGCCAGCGTTTGGGCGAGATGCGCAATAACCTGTGGCCGAACTTCGACCGGAAGTGCCTGCAGCGTGTAGGCTTCAAAGACAAAGTCAAACTGGTGCTGCCATTCATCCGGTAACGCCAGGGCATCTGCCACCAGGTACTGAACTGGTGAATCCGGATACCGACGCTGACACCACTCAATCGCCGTTTCGGAAATATCAAACGCCGTTGTCTCAAACCCAAGTGCCGCAATGGCTTCGGCATCGTCTCCGAGCCCACACCCAATAACAAGGGCCCGTTTTCCTTCGCCAGAGAGGTTTTCACGTTCGGCCCAGGTGGCAAAGCTCGGGTTGACTGTCAGGTCAGCCCAGGGAATGTGATCTGGGTCACCAGCGGCTGCCGTGTAGACCTGTTCAAACCAGCCAGTCGCGTCATTTTTGGTAAATGATTCTTTGGCAAGGGATTGTGCTTTTTCGCGCGCTTTGAGTCGGTTATCGGAGACCATAGTTTTCGGGTTCAGGGTTCAGGGTTTACGGAAGGGATGAGGGATGAGGGATGAGGGATGAAAAAACCCCTGTCACCTTGTCA
>CAZXCE010000892.1:0-2897 GCA_964639175.1 uncultured Clostridia bacterium | reverse complement strand
GGTCATTATAAAACCCACAGGGACAGGGGTTCATCGCCGCTGCCAGCATAAAGCGCGATGGAAAGGTCAGCGACACAGCGGCCCGTGAAATCGTGACTTTGCCGTCTTCAATCGGCTGACGCATTACTTCCAGCACGTTGCGTTCAAATTCGGGGAGTTCATCGAGAAAGAGCACGCCGTTATGCGACAGGCTGACTTCTCCGGGACGTGGCACGCTGCCGCCGCCAATCAATCCAGCATCGCTGATCGTGTGGTGCGGTGCGCGAAATGGTCGTGTCGTCACCAAACCTTGCGCTCCGGTCAGCCCGGCGACGCTGTGAATGCGCGTGACATCGAGGGCTTCTTCAAACGAGAGCGCCGGTAAAATCCCTGCAATCCGCTTGGCCAGCATGGTTTTGCCAGACCCCGGAGGCCCAATCATCAGAATGTTGTGGCCGCCTGCCGTTGCAACTTCAAGCGCCCGTTTGGTGTGAAACTGGCCGCGAATATCCCGAAAATCCGGATGATGGCCGTTGGTTTCTTCGATCAGGTGCGTGACATCAATTTTGAGCGGCAGTGGAAGTTCATCGGCGTTGAGCAGCGACACCACTTCAGAAAGTGACTCCACGGCATAGGTATCAATTCCAGTCACGACCGCTGTTTCATGACTGTTTTCGCGCGGCATAAAGAGGTATTTAATCCCCCGGTCACGTGCTTTGAGCGCCATCGAAAGCGCCCCTTTGACCGGACGCAACCGTCCGTCAAGCGACAACTCACCAACCAGCAGCGACTCTTCAATCCGCCGATCTTTAATATCCCCGACAGCACCTAAAATCCCAATCGCAATCGGAAGATCAAACCCCGAACCTTCCTTGCGAATATCCGCTGGGGCTAAATTGACGATAATTCGTTGAAATGGAAAGAAATATCCGCAGTTTTGAATGGCGGCCCGGATCCGTTCACGACTTTCACGAACCGTGGCATCCGGCAACCCGACCATCGTCACCGGTGGCTGTTTTTCAGAGGATTCCAGGCGGGGTGATAAATCAATTTCGACCTGCACGGTGTAGGCATCAATTCCAAACACAGCCGCACTGATGGTTTTAAATAATGGCATTCCGACCTCCATCACCTGTTTGAAAGCATTCAGACAAATGCAATTAAAGTTAAATTCAACATTGAATTGAGTTTTTCAATGTTCGACTCGTCTGAAGCGGCTTTTGTGCACGTGGAGTGCCAGAGTGACAAAGTGACAGGATGATAAGGTGATTGGGTGACAAGATGATCAGGCGACGTTGCAACTTCCCTGTTTTGCTTTTCCCCTGGACCGACTACTCGCTACTCACAACTCGCTCGACCTGGCCCCGCCGTCGGAAACGAACCCAGTATTCGCGGAGTTTTCGCTCTTCTTTCTCATCGTGAAAGCCGGTCAGCCACAGACAAACCGGCAAACTGAGCGCCACCAGGGTATGTAAGATGAAATCAACGACTGTTCGACCAGTCATAATGAAAGTACTGGCCCAGTACAGGCCAATGCTGAGCAGAAATAAGTGAATCAGGCGTTTCCATTCATACGGCACCGGCAAATAGGCGTGGGAGACATAGCCGCGCAAAAAGCACAGCACGACAAAACCAACCACGGTGGTGAAGGCGGCGCCACGCATTCCGTAGTGAGGAATAAAATACAAATTCAGCAGAATATTGACCAGTGCGGCTGAAATGTAAATCATTGGATTCACAAATGTTTTACGCTTGATATTGATGCCGACGCTGAGCACCTGACTGGCCGCATCCAGCACAGCAGCCATGGCCAGCATAGGTACGACTGAGGCTGACTCAACATAAGAGCCAAAATAGCGGAAGATATCGCCGGTCACGCAGGCTGCGCCCAGTGCCAGCAGGCTCGCAATGTAGAGCACATAGGTCAGAATCCGGGCGTAGTACTCTGGTGCATCCGGATCTTTCATCACCGAAACCTGCATTGAGGGCCACACCGCCCCAAATGGCGTGGTGACCAGCATCGTGATCGCACCAGAAACATTATTGGCCATCCCATAGAGACCGATTTCACGCTGGCCGGCATTGGGTGTTGCGGCAAAAATCTGGAGTAAAAATCGGTCAATTGACTGCAGGCTCATTGCCGATAACCGCCCGAAAATCAATGGACTACCAAAGCCAAGCATTCGTTTGAGTTCTGCCCAGTGAAATCCAAATTTCAAGTCATACCGCATCCAGTAAAACAGCCCCAGGGTTTCCCCGACCGAACCGACCAGCGTACCGATCAAGATGCCGTAAATGCCAATTTGTTCAACTTTGACAAAGTAAATGATCGTCAGGAGTTGCAGCAAAAACGCGACGGTGACGGTTGAGGTATAGCGGATTGAGTCCATTTTGATCCGCAGCACCGCATCTGGAATCAGCTTCAGGATCTGGAAAAACGCAATCACAAACAACAGTTGAAAATGCGGGATAAAACGCCCTGACCGATCCTGCAACACCAGTGCCGTCCACTGCGGGGCCAGAAAAAACATCGGCGTCAGCACCACCAGACACAGGGTAAGCAGGAAAAAGAAGGCCGTTGCCGTGATGAGCGGACGCTCACTTTCTTCAAAATCGTAGTAGGAACGCATCAAGGCATTCCCCAACCCAAGCGCCAGGATCAGATTCACCATCTGCAGGACAATCATCATTAAATTCAACACGCCATATTCGCGGGTGCGGATTTCAGTCAAATAGAGCGGCAACAGCAAAAAGCCCAGCGCCCGATTGACAATGCCTCCGACGCCAAAAATCAAAGTGTGTTTGGCGGTTGTTTTTAACTTCTCGTAAATAACCCACCTCTCAATGCAAAAATGGCTTGTCAGTACCACCTGCGTGAGCGGGTGGGGTTGGATGCAAGCAGGCCCACCCACTGACAC
>CAZXCE010000891.1:0-2899 GCA_964639175.1 uncultured Clostridia bacterium | reverse complement strand
CCATTCCCAGGCTGTCCAGACCACAGGCAACGTCAGGAGCGCCCATCGTCGGCCAAGTGCTTTTTGAATCACAAAAAAAACGGCAAACGGCACCGTTGTGACCACACTCACCAGAACGACAATTGCCATTGCACCAGCGGCACTTCCCCAGAGGAGCCACGACTGGGCAAGTGACCAGCCAACGGTCATGGTTACTCCGGCAGAGAGCAAGCATCGCCAGAATGACTCAACTGATCTGAGCGCCAGCAGCATCGGGACCATCCAAAACCACGCTAGAACTTCGAGGCGAACCCACGGAAATGACGGATAGGAAAGCGCAAACAACAGTGCACTTAAAAGATAGGGACGCCATTGCATTCCAGGTAATTGGGATTTCAGGTTCGGCATCAAAAAATCACTCCCTGGGATGACTGGGCAATCCCTTCAAAAGAGAAGAAAAATATATTTGAGGAAAATGAAGAGGTGGAGGGTCTGTTCTGGTGGTGAGACAACACCACTGACAACGTCTCTTATTGAGGGAAACAAGAAAGAACAGGAAAAAGGGTCAGTCCGCAGAAAATAATTTTTTGTTTGTTCTTCACGAACCTAAATCAGCAATGATTCGTTAAGGGGGGCATTCACAGGCTCAAACCAATCCAAAATTCAAATCGAACGCACCGCCCACAAGATCTCCTCAACTGGGCCACCTTTCTTTTTTCGGCGTCTGCGTTCACCCTGCAAATCATTCCGATCACAACCGGATTCAAAAACCGGAACTGAATTCATCTTGAGGTATCATCACACATGCGTCTGTTCGGCCAAAAATTGTTCGTTGGAGCACTCGCCCTGAGTTTCCTGGCCGGTCCGTTTACGACCCTGGCCAATCACCCAAAAGCCCCGACCAATCCGGGCTTTGATCCAGCCAATCTGGATACCAAATGCAAACCCTGCGAAGATTTCAACCAGTTTGCCAATGGCGGCTGGGTGGCAAAAACCCCGATTCCAGGTGCCTACCCGGCCTGGGATACCTTTAACGAAGTCCACAAACAAAATCAGGACCGGATGCGCACCATCCTGGAACAGGCGGGCGCCAATTCCAAAGCCGCCAAAGGCAGCACCGAGCAACAAATTGGCGACTTCTATGCCTCGGGGATGGACCTTGAAAAAATCGAAGCCGCCGGGACCAAGCCACTCCAGCCGGAATTAAAACGCATTGATGGAATTCGCAATGCCGATGATTTGCTCACGACCTTTGCCCACTTTCAGGCAATTGGGGTGACTACGCCGTTCAAATTTGGCTCAGACGTAGACCTCAAAGACAGCAGCAAGGTCATTGCCGGCGTGAATCAAAGCGGATTGGGACTGCCAAACCGGGATTACTACACCAAAACTGATGAAAAATCGGTCAAAACCCGCGAAGAGTATGTCAAACACGTCGCCAAAATGCTGGAATTGATCGGCGAAGACCCGGCATCCACCACCGAAAAAGCCAAAACCATCCTGGCAATTGAAACCAAACTGGCCGAAAAATCCATGACGCCAGTGCAATTGCGCGACCCCAATGCGGTCTATCACCTGATGACCCAGGACGAATTCCAAAAACTCACGCCGTCAATTCAATGGAAGAATTTTTTCCAGGTCGTCAATCCTCCGAAATTCACGCAGGTCAATGTCGCGCAGCCGGAATTTATGAAAGCGGTCAATGGCTTTATGACCGACATTTCCATCAATGACTGGAAGACCTATCTTCGGTGGCACCTGGTTGACAGCACCGCCAGCTCCCTGTCGGCCAAATTTGTGGACCAGAACTTTGAATTCAACAACAAATACCTGAGCGGCGCCAAAGAACAGCAACCTCGCTGGATCAAAGTCGTTAGCGCCACTCACAAGTATCTGGGTGAAGCGATTGGCCAGGAATTCGTCAAAAAACACTTCAGCCCCGAATCCAAAAAGCGCGTCCTCGAAATCCTGAAAAATATTGCTGGGGCGCTCAGTGATCGGATTGACACACTGGTCTGGATGAGTCCCGAAACCAAGAAGCAAGCCAAGGAAAAGCTCGCCACGATTACACCCAAAATCGGATACCCCGACAAATGGCGTGATTTCTCTTCCCTCACCATTACCCGCGACTCCTATGCGGCCAACGTGATGGCGGCCAGGCAATTTGAATACAAACGGGATCTGGCCAAAATTGGCAAACCGATTGATAAGACCGAATGGTTTTCACCACCGCAGGAAGTCAACGCCTATTACAACCCACTCTTCAACGAAATTGTGTTCATGGCCGGGATTCTGCAGCCACCGTTTTTTGACCCAAATGCTGATGATGCAATTAATTACGGTGGAATTGGGGCGGTGATCGGACACGAAATCATTCACGGGTTTGATGACTCTGGACGCCAGTTTGACAAAGAAGGCAACCTGAAAGACTGGTGGACCAAAGCCGATGAGACCAGCTTTGTGGAGCGTGCCGGGTGCATTGAAAAGCAATTTTCAGCTTATGAAGTTGAAAAAGGCGTGAATGTGAACGGCCAACTGGTACTGGGCGAAAGCATTGCCGACCTGGGTGGGCTGAATCTGGCCTACAACGCTTTCCAGAAATCACTCGCTGGCAAACCACGTCCTAAAGACATTGATGGATTTACACCCGAACAACGGTTTTTCCTGGGTTGGGCTCAAGTTTGGCGAGCCAATTCCCGTCCGGAATTCCTCCGGCTGCAGGTCAGCACTGATGAACACCCACCGGCCAAATTCCGCATCAATGGCCCACTTTCCAACATGCCGGCCTTTGCCAAAGCTTTTGGATGCCAGGCCAATCAACCGATGGTTCGTGGTGAAGGGTGTGAGATTTGGTGAAATAGTCAGTGGTCAGTAGTCAGTAGTCAGTAGTCAGTAGTCAGTAGTCAGTAGTCAGTAGTCA
>CAZXCE010000890.1:0-2903 GCA_964639175.1 uncultured Clostridia bacterium | reverse complement strand
TCCAAATGCCTTCCCTAAAACGAAAACGGGAAGTTGATTTTTAACGATCCCTAAGCACCAGGCACTAAGTACTAACCACATTCTTCATTTTGATTGCTGCGGCTCGCGTTAACAACTCATTGACTGCTGCCCAACCGTCTTCGCCCAGGTTTGAACTGAATTCATTGACATAAAGCCCGATGTGCTGTTGCTGGACCTGCGGGTCCATTTCCTGGGCATGGCTGGCAATATAGGGTTGTACCTGATCTGGATTGTGGCGTGCAAATTCAAGGCTGCGGGCAATTCCCTGTTCGAGTTGAGCAATCAACTCAGCTCCCAATGAACGCCGGGCAATGATGCCTCCCAGTGGGATCGGCTTTCCAGTGGTCTGTTCCCACCATTCTCCCAAATCAGCCACCAGGTGGAGTCCGAATTCCGGATAGGTAAAGCGGCTTTCGTGGATGATCACTCCGGCGTCAAATTCACCAGCAGCCACGGCGGGCATAATTTGATCAAAGGGCCTGGTTTCAACAATTTGAGCGGTTGGAGCAAAAAGGCGGGTTAACAAGTGGGCGGTGGTCAGTTTTCCCGGAGTCACCAGTCGGATTGAGGCTAAATCACTTGAATCCAATGGAGTACGTGAAATGATCAGCGGGCCACACCCACATCCGAGAGCGCCTCCGCTGGCCAGAATCTGGTATTCCTCCAGCAATCCATCGGCGAGTGCCGCATAGGAAATTTTGGTCACATCCAGGGTTCCGGCTGTGGCCAGTTGATTGAGCGTTTCGACATCTTCAAGCCGAATCTCGAAGTCCAGACCCGGAAGTTGAACCAATCCCAACGCCAGCGCGCCAAAAATGTAGGTATCATTCGGACAGGGCGAATATCCCAATGTCAGCTTCATGGGCAATAAACACCTGACCTCAGATTCAAAATGAAGTGAGGCTTTCTATGAGTTTCAAAATGTGTGGTCAGAGCAAAGCAGAGATGGGGATCAAGAGGCAAGCAATTTTAGGATGGGGAAACCTGACCAGATGATTAGGTGGCCAGATGACCAGATGGCCAGATGACAAAATGAACTTTTAACCGGTCACTTGTCAGTTGTCAGTTTGTGGAAGATTGTGAGGACGGCTTCGGTGGCGACGTCACAGCCTCTGGAGAGATCCCACTGTTGACGGGCCCGGTCGCCAGTGGTGTTGCTGATGGCGCGGAGTTCAGCAAATGGAATTCCAAATTGAGCCGACACCCAGGCGGCGGGGAAACCTTCCATAGCTTCAACTTTGGCGCCAGTCAGGTGTTCCATTCGTTCGGCCAGCGCATCTGTGGCCGAGCAGGTGGCCACGGTGGCCACGCCGCTGCGCACAACGCCGGGTAGTGCCCTGGCAATAAACTCAATCCATTTGTTTTCAAGCAATTGTTTGTTTGGAAAGTGGTCAGTGATGGGGAACCCAAGTCCCCGCAAGTCACGAAACCCTTCGGGTGATTCAAGCCCGGTTTGGGGGTCGCATTCGCTCTCAGCGAGTACCAGATCACCAATAGCTAAACCAGAATGTGGATAGGCACCACCAACTCCAAACTGCAAAACACACGAAAAGGGTGTTTGCGCCAGAACCACGGCCAGAACCGCTGCCGCCCGAACTGGACCGACACCGGTCAGCACGAGCGCCACGGGTTGCCCGATCAGCGTTCCAAAAATGGCTGAAACACCAGCCGGGAAATTCACGGTCTGCTGGTTTTGGATCTGTGCGCAAACACCCCTGGATTCTTTGGCAACGGCGGCCACCAGTAAAACCCGTTCGGGTTCCGGGTTCCGGGTTCCGGGTTCCGGGTTCTGAATCGGAACAAAACTTTCCCGACTGTCGGGTTGTCTCTCTTCCCCCTTGTCCGGCTTCTGGTTTCCCACCTGCCCCCCTTTCCAAACTACCCGGCGACGACGGAGGCCTTATGGCCAAAACACGGGGTCAGCCAGTGATTGTATTGGGTCAATTCACCATGCACCATTTTGTTATAGAGTTTGGTCAATTTCTCAGTGATCGGGCCAATTTTGCCATTTCCGACTGGACGATGGTCAATGGTCGAAATGGCTGCGATTTGAGCACCAGTGCCGCAGAAAAAGGCTTCGTCGGCGACATAGAGTTCAGACCGATCCATTGGACGAAACCGGGTTTCAATCCCGAGTTGTTCCTGGGCCAGTCGCATTACCGTATTGCGGGTGATGCCTTCCAGGATATTGGAATACACCGGTGGTGAAATCAGCCGGCCATCACGCACAATAAAGAAATTCATGGCTGACCCCTCGGCCACCTGGCCGTTTTCGTTGAGCACAATCGCTTCGTCAAACCCATTGTCGCGAGCTTCGGTCGCGGTCAAAGCGGAATTGACATACGATCCGCAGATTTTGCCACGTGCCGGGATGGCGTTGTCTTCCACTCGTCGCCACGAAGACACGCACACATTGAGCGGGCGGGTCGTGTCAACATAATCACCCATCGGCACGGCAAACATGGTCAGGTCAGCGCCCGGAGACAGCTTGGTACCAATCTGGCACACATTTTTATAGGCCAGTGGTCGAATATAAATATCGGTATGAAAGCCGTTTCGCTTCACCAGTTCGGTGGCAATATGACAGAGTTGATCTGCCGTGTATGGCATTTCGACTTTGATGATTTTTGCGTTCTGCATCAATCGCACAAAGTGGTCTGCGAGCCGAAACAGATAAATCTCTTCATGATCAGCGTTGTAATAGCCCCGGATTCCTTCGAACACCCCTGTTCCATAATTAAACGCGTGGGTCATGACACTCACCTTGGCGTCTGCCAGCGGAACGAAATTTCCCTCAAAGTATGCAATTCCTTCTAATGCCATAAGAACATCCCCTTTCAATAATAAAAGTGCGGTTTAGTACCACTGGAGAATGAAGAATG
>CAZXCE010000889.1:0-2905 GCA_964639175.1 uncultured Clostridia bacterium | reverse complement strand
GAACCCCCAACCCCCAAAGCTATGATCGCCACACCCCGGTACCTCATTGGAATTGATCTTGGAACGACAAATTCAGCCGTGGCCTACGTTGATCGCAAGGCGCGGCTCAGTCGGGGTTTGCCGGTGATCAACCGGTTTCAAATTCCTCAGATTCTGACCGAAGGCGAAATGACATCGCAGCCGATCTTGCCGTCATTTCTCTATTTTCTAAATGAAATCGAAACCGCACGTGGTGGACTGACACTGCCGTGGCACGAAGACGCGGTGGCGGTGGTTGGCCTCTATGCCCGCGAGCAGGGGGCGCTTGTTCCTGGTAGACAGGTGGCTTCGGCCAAATCCTGGCTGTGTAACAGTTCGGTGGATCGAACCGCCGCTATTTTGCCCTGGGATTCAGACCAGCCAGAATGGAAATGCTCGCCGGTGGATGCCACCACTGGGTACCTGCTCCACTTGTGCGATGCCTGGAACTATACCTTTTCCAAAAACGGGGAAGACGAAGCGGCGGCGTTTGAAAACCAGGAAATCGTGATCACGGTTCCGGCTTCGTTTGACGAAGAAGCCCGTGAATTAACCTGTCAGGCGGCGGCAAACGCCGGCATCAAACACCTGACGTTGATTGAAGAACCGCTCGCCGCGTTTTATGCCTGGATGGTGGCCAACAACAGCCGGCTCAAGAAAATTCTCACCCATGGCGAGCTGATTTTGATTTGTGACGTGGGTGGCGGGACGACCGATTTCAGTCTGATAAGAGTATTGATTGAAGATGGTGAGATTCAATTTGTTCGAACCGCGATTGGTGAACACCTCCTGCTTGGCGGAGACAATCTCGATCTGGCACTCTCCCATCTGGTCGAAGCCCGGCTTGGCAATCCCAAACTCACGCTCAAACAGCGCAAAGCCCTGCAGCGCCAGTGTTGTCAGGCCAAAGAGCAACTGCTGGCACACCCATCGCTTGAAAAAGTAACGATTCGCATTTTAGGCAGTGGCTCGTCATTGATTGGCGGGGCGATGACCAGTGACGTGACGGCTGCCGACGTCACCGGGTTGTTGCTGGACGGCTATTTGCCGAAGGTTGCCCCAACTGATGTACCCAAACGAGATCGGAGGGTCGCACTCAGGGAAATGGGGTTGCCTTACGCCAGCGACCCGGCCATCACCAAACATCTGGCCGAATTCCTCACCCAGGCGGTGGATGCTGATACATTTGAATCAAATGAGCGCGAGCCTTCAACCGCACCTTTGACAATCCGCATGGCCTGTCCCGACGCAATTTTGTTCAACGGTGGTTTTTTTGAGACTGAAATTGCCCAGCAGGCCATTGTTGATGTGCTGACCCACTGGTTTACACCTGATCGCCCGGAATACAAACCCAAAGTTCTGGCCAATACCGATCTGGCCGGCGCTGTTTCAGTTGGTGCGGCCTATTATGCCCATGTTCGGCGGGAAGGCGGCCTGCGTATCAGCGGCGGCAGCGGGCGGGTGTATTACCTGGGCGTGCACACCAAAACAAAGCCAGAACCTGGTCAGATTCCAGCCGTTTGTGTCCTCCCGCGAGGTACTGAGGAGGGAACGAGTCTTGAAGTTTCCAATTTGGAGTTCAAAGTTCTGGCCAATCGCCCGGTGACCTTTACGCTCTACAGCTCGACGGTTCGCCACGACCCGCACGGCAGTGTTGTGACGCTCGACGAAGCTGACATTCATCGCCATGCGCCGCTGGTCACGGTGTTGAGTTTTGGGAAGCGCTCACAGCAAGCCGAATTAAAAGTCAAACTTCTGGCCAGATATACCGAACTTGGAACGCTGGAACTGTGGTGCGAATCACTCTCAACCGAGCACCGCTGGAAGCTTCAATTTCAATTGCGTGCGACTGATAACAACGTTGAAGAAGCTGAGGAAACGCAAACCGTCATTTCCGATGAAGCGATTGAACAGGCAATCCAGCTCCTGAAAACAGTCTTTCGTACCTCTCATTCTCCCAAAACTGACGAACAACTGACACCTGAAAACCTGGTTGGACAACTTGAAGCCGTGCTTGGTTACGGCAAAGATGCCTGGCCCGTAGCGGTCATCCGCAAACTGTGCGATGTGCTCCACGAACTGGCTGAAGGTCGGAAAAAACGTGCCAGCTACGAATTGCGCTGGCTCAACCTGTATGGATTTTGCCTTCGCCCTGGTTTCGGCGCCGTCCTTGATGACTGGCGAATCAAACAGGCGCGCAAGATTTTTCTCTCAGGATTGACCTTCGGAAACGACATCCAGTGTCAGGTCGAATGGTTTGTTTTCCTCGCCCGGATTGCCGGCGGTCTCGCCCAGGGTCAGCAACTGGACGTGTATCAGCGATGTATGCCGATCCTTGGCGTAGGCGGGAAAAAACTCAAGAAGCGGCTTCACCCGCAAGTTGAACGCGATGGGTGGCGGTTGCTGGCGAATCTGGAACACCTGGCGCCAACCATCAAAACCCGGCTTGGCAGTGAACTGATTGAAAAGATACAAGAAAAGCCGTTGAATAAGAGCTTTTTATGGTCGCTTGGCCGGTTCGGGGCGCGCATTCCCTTGTATGGCCAGCTCAACAACGTCGTTTCGGCTCGTGTTGCGTCAGAATGGATTACCACTTTGCTCGAACTCCCTGAAAAATCGTGGGATACCGCCTCGGCCCTGTCACAACTCGGAGCGCGAACCGACGACCCGCTCCGTGACATTTCAGATGAGCTTCGCGAACGAATCATCCGCACCATTGAGCCGATTGAACGCACCGGACCATTGATTGAAGCTTTGAAACAGTACCTGCCGCCCGAATCAGCCCAGAAAGTCCAGATGTTTGGCGAATCGCTTCCGATTGGATTGAGAATGGGCGCGCCAGTACGACGCGCCGCCGGTCGATGATGCGGCCAAGCCGGTTGTTCAG
>CAZXCE010000888.1:0-2912 GCA_964639175.1 uncultured Clostridia bacterium | reverse complement strand
CACAATCAAACCGTTGCATTTACCCTTCCAGAAGACTGGCTGCAGGGCCGTACTGCGTTCGGAGGCGTTGCCGCGTCGCTGGCTCTGGCCGCCATGCGCGATGTGACCGCGATTGATCGCCCGGTACGCTCGCTCCAAACCAATTTTGTTGGTCCACTGGGTCCGGGACCGTTTACCGTTTCAGTTCAACTTTTGCGCCAGGGAAAATCGATGTCCCAGGTTCAGGCGACCATTTCTCAAAATGAACAACCCGCCTGTGTCCTGCTTGCGATCTTTGGCGAATCACGCCCCACCACATTGCCGTCGTTTTTTCCGGAGCAGACCCCGATTGAACCGCCTGATGCCTTTCAGGATCGGCCTTATATTCCCGGTTTGATGCCAGTGTTCACCCAGCACATTGGTTCGCGGATTGTGGCTGGTGGAGTCCCGTTTTCAGGAAGTTCGCTCCGACACAACCGTATTTATTTGAAATTGAAGGATATACCGGTTGATTTGGAATTATTGACCGTTCTTCTGTCTGATGCGATTCCCCCGGCAGCACTGGCGCTGGCGGATCATCCGATTTGGGCAAGTACTATTTCCTGGTGGCTTGAATTTCGGTCTGTTTCTGAAGCCAGACCCGACGACTGGTGGTTGCTCGAAAGCGAAGTGACCGCCTTGAGCGAAGGATTTGGACACCATAGCTACACGCTGTGGACGCCTTCACGTGAACCAATCGCGTTTGGCCGTCAAATGGTGGCCTTGTTTGAGGGACGGAAATAGTCAGTACCACCTGCGTAAGCGGGTGGGCAAAAAAAACCACCCACTTACGCAGGTGGTACTGACCTTAATCCTCCAACGCTTCAGCCATCTCTGCGGCTGAGTGGAAGCGGTCTTCGGGGGCTTTGCGCAGGGCCCGATTGATCACGTCAATTAAACGCTGGGGCGCATCAGGCCGAAGTTCTTGAACGGGTTTGGGTTCGCGTTTGGTAATGCCTTCAATGGTTTGGAAGTAGGTTTGACCATCAAATGGCAGCTTCCCGGTGGTAATTTCATAGAGCACAATTCCCAGCGAGAAAATATCGCTTGCCGGCCCGATTTCGGCTTCACCGTGGGCCTGTTCCGGCGACATATAGGTCACGGTCCCGACAAGAATTCCTGGCTCCGTAATGTCTGGAATCACTTTGAGTTCGGCGTCATCTCCCAGAGAATCTTGTGGCCGATGCAGATGAAACAAACCCGGTTTGGCCAGCCCGAAATCCAGGACTTTGACATCGCCCTTTTTATTGACCACCAGATTCGATGACTTGATGTCCCGATGGACAATCCCACTGGAGTGGGCCTCCTGCAACGCCCGTGCGGTTTGTGCTCCGACGTGCAGAATTGAAGAAATTGGCATTGGACCGTCTTCTTTCACCCACTGACTGAGCGTCCGTCCACGCACATACTCCATCACCAGATAGGGAACTTCCAGTATTTCACCGATTTCATAGATCGTGGCGATGTTGGGATGGTTGAGGCTTGATGCCATGCGGGCTTCGCGCAAAAACCGCCGCCGGATTTCCTGATCATTGCCATAGCGCGGTTTCAAGATTTTGAGCGCGACGAACCGCCCGAGTTCGGTATCACGCGCCAGAAACACGTCGCCCATTCCGCCGCCGCCAATGCGTTCCCGGAGCAAAAACCGTCCGATCTGGGCTGGAATCGTGGCTTGTGGCGGTGGTGGCTGGTTGGGATTCGCCCACCGCCGGGTGATTTCGCCTGAAAGCATGCTGCTGTCAATTGCGGGATCGGTGGCTGGAATTTCAAAATATGCCAGTTCTGGAACCGGCATCACGGCTGGGACAACCGGGTGGCTCCCCGTAATCGAAGGCGTTGAGCGCGGAACCCGGCTGGCGAGTTCGACAAACTTCCGGGAAAATAACCGGAGACTGCCCGCCTCCTCCATCACATACCCGGAACGCTTCAAGTCCTGAAACACGTGGGTTTGCTCTTTCGCCACGGCTGAATTTTCAGCAATTGCCCGACACACCGTGTGTTTTTCTTCGTCGAAATGATCCCAAATGTAGCGAAAATGGGCCCGGGCTTCATCGTGGAAGGTGTCTTCGACAGCCTGACGATCCACTGGTGACCCATCCTGCAAATGCTCAAAAAAACTGGAACAGGCAATTTGAAGAAAAAATGGAAAATAGCCGCCCAGATTGAAGATTTCGTCCTTATAGGGCTCGAGCGGAAGTCCGGCTGCGGCTGAAGGCCGGGTCACCAGTTCCAGTGCTTCATCGGGTGCAAACTGGCGCAAATACACATTGGTGAAAATGTTGAAAAACGGCGAATCGGCAATTTGATCAGTGTGGCAGAGTTCTTGTAAATCGCGTCCGGATGACGTGATGTAGGCCACTTCATAGTTATTGGCCAGCGACCGCAAAAAGGCAAAAAAGTCAGCCGAAAACAACCGGTTGGTGGTGACAACGTCAAATTCATCAAACACGGCAATTAACTTTTTACGTCGCGCCTGCAGCAGTTCCAGTGCATCACGTACGGCATCATAATCGCCATTGATGGTGAGACTTCCCGTCCCCAAAGCCCGTTGAAGCTGTTGGAGCCATTCGTGCAGAAAATCCTTGAGCGACAAATTGCGCCGCTGCTGCAAATCCATAAACACAAATACATAGTTTTCCGGACGATCCAGAAATTGCTTTTGAATCACCGGAGAGCATAAATAGTTCAATAGCGAGGATTTACCAATCCGGCGGTCTCCGACCACTGAAATTGACTGAGGGCGTGAAGCGCCGATACGCGAAAAAATGCGCGAAGCTTCCTTGCGCCGTCCAAAAAACTGAGTGTGGTCTTTAATTGCCACCCGATTCAAATATGGATTTTGCTGGGCCATGACCGTCTCTTTCGTGGGGCTGAATTCCTGGCGACTGGTGCTT
>CAZXCE010000887.1:0-2918 GCA_964639175.1 uncultured Clostridia bacterium | reverse complement strand
ATGAAAGAAAACCAGTTCTTCATCCCTGGTTTTTTCAGCCCCAAACCCTCAGCCCAATGTCTTCAGCCCTCAGCCCTCAGCCCTGGTTTTTTCACCTAAACCAGCATGGTTTTGATTCCAAGTTGTTGATACCGCTGAAGAACTGCTTCAGGTGCGGTTGATTCCGTGACCAGATGGGTGAGTTCCGAGAGTGGAGCCACGGCAAAGGTCGCTACGGTTTCCAGTTTTTCAGTCGAAGCCAGGGCCACGACTTCGGCTGAAGCCGCAATCATTGCGCGTTTGACGAAGGATTCTTCCAGGTTCGGAATCGTGATTCCCGCCTCGTGATGGACACAACAGACGCCTAAAAAACAAATATCAGCTCGAATTTCGCGGATAGATTCAACGGTTCCAGCGCCGATGGTCACAAGTGATTCTTTCAACAAGCGGCCACCGATGAGAATGACTTCGAGGTGTGGATGTTCGGCCAGGGACGTGGCATGGGGTGGGCTATTGGTGATGATCGTTCCGCGCAAATCGGCTGGTAAATGAGTGGCAACTTGCAACGTGGTGGTTCCGCCATCGAGAAACACAACCTGACCCGATTTGACCAGGCTGGCGGCAGCTTTGGCAATGGCATTTTTGGCCTGCGGTGTCTGGGTCTGCCGTGCCGCGTAGGTGGTGGCAGCAGGCGATTTCAAAAGCGCCCCTCCGTGAACCCGCTGCAGGAGCCCGGCTTCGGCTAAATCCCTCAAATCACGGCGGATCGTGTCTTCTGAGACTCCCATTTGCTGACTCAAATCGGGCGCATATACCTTCCCGTCTTGCTGGAGGATTTCCAGAATCAGTTGTTTTCGTTCGGCGGTGAGCATTGGTTTTCTCCAGGGTGGTCACTTCCCAGCGGGGAAGCCGAAAATTTTCTTCATTCTCAATTCTTCATTCGTTGTTCAGCCTCCCAGAGAGTGAACATGGGGGATTGGCGGGGACGATGCTTCATTGAGTGAATTTTCGGCGGTACCCTCCGGGTCTGAAACCGCCGGTGAGAGGACAGCAATTATGATGCTGAGCACCACAATCAGGCTGAGCCCGCCTCGCAAGGTAAACACTTCTGATAAAAAGCCAATCACTGGCGGTCCGAGCAATAACCCGAGATAGCCGAGTGTCGTCACGGCGGCGAGCGCAATCCCTGGTTGCATGACTTTTGACCGTCCGGCAGCGCTAAACACCGCCGGAACGATGCAGGCATACCCGGCGCCCATGGTGGCAAACCCAAGAAGTGCCAGCCAGTAAGTATTTGAGAATAAAGAGAATGCCAGCCCGGCGCCGGCCAGCAGGCTTCCAGTTCGAACGGTTGGAACCGAGCCAAACCGATGCGTGATGGCATCGCCCGTGATGCGGCCAGTTGTCATAAAAAGTGAAAAAACAATGTACCCGGTGGCAGCCAGGGCATCAGACGTTTTTAAGGCGGTGTGGAGGTACACAGCGCCCCAATCGGCCATCGCGCCTTCGCTCAAAAATGCACAAAAGGCAATCAGCCCAAGGGCCCACAGCGCTTTTGAGGGCCTGACAAAAACTGGCTGGTTTTTTGATTCGTGGGATGGCGCCGTTGACAGTAAATAGCGTGATGCCACACCTGCGATGAAGGCAAAAACGAGCCCGGCACACAACAAATGAACTGCTGGCTGGATATGGAAAAATGCGACTCCACCACCCATCGCCGCGCCGGTTAAGCCTCCGATACTAAACAGAGCGTGAAACGAGGCCATGATGTGGCGGCCATAGGCTGTTTCAACTTCGACGGCCTGGGTATTCATCGCTACATCCATGGCCCCCGAAGTGATCCCCAGGATCAAAAGCGCCACAAACAAGGTTGGGCCATTTGTCGCCCAGCCCGGCAAAATGATTGATATACAGGTGGCAATGGAAGAGAGCACTGTCACTGGCCGGCTTCCAACTCTGGCAATCAACCATCCGGCAGTGGGCATGGCAATCAGCGCCCCAATCCCTGGTCCGAGCAGCGCCAATCCCAACATACCGTCACTCAGGTTGAGGTTTTGTTGAACGGTTGGAATGCGCGATAACCAGTTGGCAAAACTGGCCCCTAATAGAAAAAAGCAAATGGAGACGGCTTTTCGTGAAGCCGTGAGTGATACCAGAGACATATCAACGTTCCTTGATCTTCGATCCAAATATGCGAGCGCCTGTTCAACGAAAAGAATTGCACGAAAGTTCGCGTTTCTGCATATTACTGCAAGTTTTTGCGTGTTTAAAGCCGGGTTTACCGGATTTAGGGTGAAACCAGACAAAAAACCGTTTGAGGTCTGCTGTTTTCAGGTGAGTGCGCTGTGCAATCCCGATGACAAGGCTTTATTTCCAGTTCTGAAAAAATGAATGGCCGATTGTAAAATGTGCCGATTCCTAAAAGAACCATCTGCGTGACAATCGAAAGCCTGTGTTACCCTTTTGGAAATAAAAAGAAAAGAAAATGAACTATGGAATATTCATCAAATAAAGCGGTGCGGATTGTGGCTATAAGTGATACCCACTCCATGCATCGGGCACTGGTTTTGCCCGAAGGTGATATTTTAATCCATGCCGGAGACTTGACCGGACGTGGTCAAATTGAAGAAATAGAAGAATTTAACTACTGGCTGGGGATGCTTCCGTTTCAGTATAAAATCATTGTTGCCGGCAACCACGATTGGGCTTTTCAGCTTACGCCAGACATTGCCCGACGAATGCTCACCAATGGTATTTACTTGCAGGATTCGGGGATTCACCTGTTGGGGCTGAAGTTTTGGGGAAGCCCCTGGCAACCGTGGTTTTTCAACTGGGCCTTTAATCTGCATCGCGGGCGGCTACTTCGTGAAAAATGGGACTTGATTGCGCCAGATACGGATGTGTTAATTACCCACGGACCACCCCAGGGGATTGGGGAT
>CAZXCE010000886.1:0-2919 GCA_964639175.1 uncultured Clostridia bacterium | reverse complement strand
GGGGTCAGGGGTCAGGGGTCAGGGTTTTCGAATTTTTGTCTTTTATGTCCTGTCCCTTTGGTCCTTTAAACCCTCCCGCAACCCACACCACGAAAGGAGGGGAGCGCCAATGCTGACAAGTTATTGCTATCAAATCATTTGCGGCGTGGCCCTCTGCCTGCTTGGCCTGAGTGTGGGTGCTGGCTCATACCCGCCACAGATAGAGTCATCAAATCAAGCTCTAGCCACGTCAGGTTGGGTGGTCTCAACGCCGCCAGCCTTGCCATTAGTAAAAAATTTCCGTCAACCGACGCTTCAACAATCACGCTATTTGCCAGTCAGTACCTGTTGGCCGGCGACCAGCGATGAGCGAAACGTCTCGACGACTTCTTCAAATCAAAACTTCCCCACGGTCGTTGACGTGCGGGTTTCCCCGACCTGCGATCAGTCTTCGACATCACCCCAGTCCAAAACCATCGGCCTTATTCCGGCACCAGCCTTCACGGTTGCGGTAAAAACGCTCAACCTGGTGTTGGTGAGTTTTTCGTCGTCAAAATACCAGCTTCTTCTTTTTGGAAGTTCATCTGCTCCCCGAGCACCACCCTGCCGGTAGTTCACACTGCATCTCTTGAAAGCGGCGTCAAGCCGCCGCACTCCAAAGTTGAAAGCGGCGTTAAGCCGCCGCACTCCACAAGTGTCTGCCTTGAGAGGACTGGTGTATGAATTTTTACTTTCTGGTCTGGCTGCTCAATGCCTTGCTCGAACGCACCCCGCTTCATCAGACGCTTCAATCCTGCACAGCCTGTGGTCGGACGGCCCTCTATCACAAAGATCGAGGAAACACCTATGTCTGCCGTCATTGCCACTTTGTCTTTAAAGGAAAGGAAAAACGCTGATGCCTCATGAACTCCCCTTGATTCGCGATTTGCTGGTGTTGTTGACCTCTTCGATTGTGGTTTCTTTAATCTGTTTTCGAATTCGGGTCCCGATGCTGATTGGCTTTATGTTGACCGGAATTCTGATCGGGCCGCACGGCCTGGGATTGATCCGCGATGTCCATGCTGTTGAAATCCTGGCTGAAATCGGGGTGGTATTGCTGCTCTTTACTGTCGGCCTTGAATTTTCACTCAAGTCGCTTTTTGAAATGCGCAAGATTGTTTTGAACGGTGGCGGTCTCCAGGTTGTGGCAACAACAGCCGTGGTGACCCTTATTTTCTGGATGGCTGGCAAACCGTTGAATCAAGGCATTTTTTACGGATTCTTATGCACATTGTCGAGCACCGCGCTGGTTCTCAAAACCTATGCCGACCGGGCTGAAACCGACACGCCTCACGGACGCATCGGCCTGGGTGTGCTGCTCTTTCAGGATTTATGCGTGGTGCCAATGATGTTGCTGGTGCCGATTCTGAGTGGAAAAGAAAGTGCTTCGGTGTTCAACCTTGGCCTGCGACTTGGAGGCGCCGTGTTGACGGTGGTGGTGATCATCCTGGCTGGCCAGTATTTGATTCCAAAAGCGCTGTTTCAAATCGTCAGACTCCGCAGCCGTGAAGTCTTCGTCGGGTTTGTGGTGCTCATCAGCCTTGGAACGGCGTGGGTTACGTCGCAAGTCGGTCTGTCGCTGGCACTTGGATCATTTCTGGCCGGGCTGGTTCTGGCAGATTCGGAATACAGCCATCAAATCGTGGCGGATATTTTGCCGTTTCGCGATGTGTTTAACAGTATTTTCTTTGTTTCGGTCGGCATGCTGCTTTCCATCGCGGCCCTGATGGCAAACCTTGGCGTCGTGCTGGTGGTTGCCGTTGGACTGGTGATCATCAAGTTCGTGCTGGTCGGGTTGGTCACCCTCTCCCTTGGAAAACCATTGCGGGTTGCGCTGGTGGCCGGGTTAGGGCTGGCTCAGATCGGAGAATTTTCATTTATCCTTGCCAAATCCGGGCTGGAACAGCACCTGATGAGCGAAACTGGCTATCAGGTATTTCTGGCGGCTTCAATTTTGACGCTGATTGCCACTCCGTTTTTAATCCAGGCAGCACCCAAAGCCGGGTTCTGGCTTCAAAAACTGGTTTCAGGAGGTGAGCCTGCAGTTCCCGATGAAGTCGAATCCAACGGGAAAGCCGTCTTGTCTGGGCACGTTGTGATTGTCGGATATGGCCTGAATGGGAAAAATCTTTCGCGGGTGCTGCGCAAAGTCGGAGTTGCCTATACGATTCTTGAACTCAACCCAGACACGGTTCGCAAATGCCGTGAGACGGGCGAACCAATTCATTATGGAGATAGCACCCAGCGCGAGGTCCTGCATTCCGTCGGTGTCGAAGACGCCCGTGTGCTGGTGATCGCGATTTCCGACCCGGTGGCCACCCGGCGCACGGTGGCAATTGCGCGTGAAATGAACCAGCACTTGCATATCATTGTGCGCAGCCGGTTTATGCTTGAACTCCAGCCGCTCTACCAGCTTGGGGCTGATCAAGTCATTCCCGAAGAATTTGAAACCAGCATCGAAATTTTTTCCCGAGTCCTGGCCAAATATGGTATTGCAGACCTCATGATCCATAAGGAAGCGGCTGAAATCCGGCAGGAAGGGTACAAATTACTCCGCGAACCCGCTGACGCACCCCGGCAATTAAGTCAAATTGCCTCTATTCTAAGCCAGACTTCGACCGTTATGTATCAACTTCCAGAGAAGACAACCGTCGCGGGAAAAACCATTGGCCAGCTTCACCTTCGGAAAAAGACCGGCGCCAGCGTAATTGCAACCCTGCGGAACAACTTCACGACCGTCAATCCGGGCCCTGAATATGCCTTTGCCGGAGGCGATATTGTGGTGTTGCTTGGCTCACCAGCCAGCATTGAACAAGCGATTGATTTGATTGAATTGGGGTCAACCAAGAGTCAGTAGTCAGTAGTCAGTAGTCAGTAGTCAGTAGTCAGTAGTCAGTAGTC
>CAZXCE010000885.1:0-2922 GCA_964639175.1 uncultured Clostridia bacterium | reverse complement strand
GATTTGATTCAACGTTTTGACGTTCGTCCAGCCAATCGAACCCTGCGTGCGAGGGCATTGTCGGGTGGAAATCAGCAAAAACTGATTATTGCTCGCGAATTTGAATTGCCACCCAAATTGCTTCTGGTATCGCAACCAACCCGTGGTGTGGATATCGGGGCAATTGAGTTTATCCATCGTCAATTGATTGGGTTACGGGATAGCGGGGTTGCGATCTTGCTCGTGTCAGCCGAACTTGAAGAAGTGACCTCGCTTGCGGATCGCCTGATTGTGATGTATGGCGGAACGATCATCGGAGAAGTTGATCCAGCCCTGGTTTCCCAACAGGAGCTTGGCCTGATGATGACCGGCGGGCATTGAGTAGGGCTGAAGACATTGGGTTGAAGAAGTCGGGCTTGGGGCTGAAGACATTGGGCCGAAATAAACGGGTGAACTATTTTGAATTGATTTCATTCCTTATCCCTTCGAAACCCTGACCCCTGACCCCCACCCATTTTTCCATAGCTTATAGTTACCAACAATATAATCAACTCTGACCAACCTTCATCCCGAGGCCAGGGATCGGAACTGCAGGTCGTGTCCGACTGATTCAAACTATATGGTTGGTGTTTGCACGTGGTTTCCCGGTTTGGAGAGACTGAACCCGTCCTGCCAAACCAGGTCACCCGTACCGGATTGACTACCCAATCCGCCATCCCGTGGCCTCGTCGGTCAGATCCTGGTCCGAAGGCATCCGGGAATGCTTTTTGAAGGTTCTTTGATCGAAAGCAGAGATCATCCGTTTCGGCAAAGAATAGGGAGTTTGGTTTGATGTGATATGCTTCGACTCGAATTATAAATAGTCTAAATTACAAAGTATTAGAAAGCAAGTCCTTTTTATCAATCGTAAAGAAATTATTCCTGATGTAAATGATTGTGGTTGGTTGGAGATAGATATAAAAATAAAATTGTATTCAATACCCGTCGAAAGCTGTTAAACTCTCATCTTCCAATAGCTTTCCATCTAATACCATTTCGGAATGGAATCCTCGCACTAGAAAACAGTCAAGTCGTTCAATCGAATAGGCTTAGTGAACTACTGACTGCTGACCGGTATAAAAGATTGATAATCTGAACCTCAACTCTGTTGAAATGAGTGTGAGACTCATTTCTGACTTTACTGTGAAGGTGGCAGTAATGAGCCACCAACGGGGAAACTCTATGCCATTGATTTGTTCTCAATGCGGCACGCAAAACCCAGACAGCGCGTTTAATTGTTTTTCCTGTGGTAATCAATTGTCCCGTGTGGATCTTGGCAAAGGTGGCTCTTCAGGCGGGTATGGACAAAGCCAGGGGCAACAACCACCATATGGAAGCGCTCCTGGAGGAGCATATGGGAATCAACCTTCTTCCAACCCCAATCCGTACGGAGGCACGCCGGCTGGTGGGTATGGTGCCAGCCCAGACCCATATGGAGGCAGCCCCCAAAGTCCATATGGACAACCACCACCGTCATACCAGTCACCCTATTCAACTCCTCAAACGCCAGGGTATGGTCAGTCACCGGGGTATGGCCAGGCTCCGAGTTATGGTCAATATGGAAGCTACCAGGCTCCGGGCTATATGAGCCAGCCCAGTTATGGGGTCAATCGGCAAGCCGGAGATCCTTTTAAGCGTCTGGTGGCTGCCATTGTGGATGGGTTGCTGATTTCTGCATCGATGATTCCGGGAATGATCTTTTTCGCTCTTGGCGCGGCCAACGATAGCCCGGCACCCATTATCCTGGGCTGGTTGCTCTGTATGGCCGGTGGGTTTGGAATGTTGTTGTGGGAAGTGTATTTGCTTGGTGCCCGTGGTATGACGCCAGGCAAAAAAATGATGAACCTGATTTGCCTCAAGCCGGATGGTCAGGTGCCAGGATTCTGGCTGGCGTTTGGACGCGAGTTGTTGAAACAGGTGTTTGGGAACTTTTGTTTCCTGCTCAATTTATGGCTTCTGTTTGACCAGGAAAAGAAGCAGTTGTATGACAAGATCCTGAATGTTCACGTCTATGACAACAACTAATTTTGAGCTTGTTTGATGAAACGAACAAGTACGGCACAGGTTGAACTTATCAACTGTGCCGTTTTGCTTTTTGGTGCTTGGTGCTTTGGAGCCAATTCCTTCGAAAGAACCAAGAACGAAGAACCAGTCACCAGGCACTAACCACATTCTGTATTCCTCAAATTTTGCTCAAAATAGTGACTTGAGTGTTGTGTTTTGAGATTACAAAGTCAAAAAGTCAACCGAATACGCTGCCTCCAGTGCAAATGCCCGTTTAATGCCGCCCTTTGCTATACCAACCAACCCGCGATCAGATACACAACGCCGATTCCTGTAACTAACGCCGGTACCGCGAGCCCCAAAGCCAACCCAAGCCCCATACGGCTGACAGCTCCTTCGCGCGTGCTACGCCACAGGAAGTACACGCCATATGGCAAGTTGATGCACACTGCCGTCACAACCCCAGGTGCATACCCACCCAGCAAGAGTGCAGCCGGGAGGTGAGGAATCACAACGTTGGCCAGGAACACCGCTTCGACAAACACCACCGCCCACGCCGTACCCCGGCTCGGCTGCCCCGTCGTGGCAACCAGCACGATTCCGGCAGGCACGACCGTTGCGCCAACCAGCGCGATATAGAACCACGAAAGGTCGTTGGTCGCCGCAAATACCGTTGCCGGGACCACACCTGAGAGCCGTCGCCTTACTTCGGGCACGTAGCTGGGCATCGTGACTGCTTCTTCGAGGTTATGCACGAGTACGAAGACGGCGACGAGCCATTGCAGGGTGCGGTAACTGAGTCGGTCAAAGTTGATCACGCCATTTTATCTGTTCCACAAAACATGTTAAGAAGGTATATGCTTTGCTCCGACGGTTTTGCCGCGTGAGCGGATTGCCTTC
>CAZXCE010000884.1:0-2932 GCA_964639175.1 uncultured Clostridia bacterium | reverse complement strand
ACTGTCTGTAAGTTGTTGATTTTGAAGTTTCAATTTCAACCCTTAATTCGCATCAGTAGTTCAGGTTTAAAGCTTAGTATTTGGATTTCAGGCCCGGAGGGTCGTTGTGGAATAGCCGTGGTGCAGCCCACGGATAGATGATCATGTATTTGCCCGGATGGGCACCGGAAAGTAGCCGGCGGACAGCCTGCTTTGAGGCGCACCCGCCGGAACGGGGTGTCTCCCCCATCGCGCCCGGATGGGCGCTGGATAAAAACCTCAAGTTTTCTGATTTTCAAATGAAGATAACCAAATAAATTCGATTGTCCAGCGCCCATCCGGGCGCGAATATGTCGGGATCGAGGTCCGGTGGTGTGTCCAAAGCGGCAAACCACCGGCTACTGTCCGGCGCCCTCCGGGCGGGAGTTGTCAATCGGCTATAACTATTTGAAGTGATTCAAGTTATTCGTGCGGTAACCCAGAAGTTCCAGCCACGATTCCAAATTTCCAACCAGGGTTCTGCCGATTGAACGGTCATACATAAAAACTTCACTTCCGCAGGCATATAAAAATTATCATCCGGCCAACTCATTGGCCATCCACCAATGAAAGCGATGTCTTCACCCTCATTGATATCGAAAGGCGCCCGCCGTTCATAGTGTTCGCTATAGGCATTTGCTAACTCGAAGAAAGTTTGAGTTGCGGGTGTATCGTCTGGACCATCATCAAGCGAGTAATCCAGCCGCTTTCGACCAAGTGAAGTTAACCATGCCTCAAGTTGTGGACTTCCGTACAAACAAATGGCCTCAAACGGAGGCAAGATCTGAATCAATCGGGCAGAGAGCGGTTGCCCTTTAAAATCATCAATTTGAAATATCTGATCAGGATTGTAGAACACCTGAAAAGGCCTGGCCCATTTTGGGTTTTCAAAAACACTCAATGTTCCACGATATGGCTGGTTTCGATAGTAAAGCCCTACTTGATTAAACAGCCCGGTATCCAGTGTGATCCAGTGGAAGCCGCCGCGATAATGCCCCGTTTGGGGAACGACTCGATACCCTTTTCCACCCCAAATACCCACAACTTGACTCGCTGTTTGAACTTTCGTTGAAAGTAAAATCGCTGGTCTGGATAACCGTTCACCTTCCTGGATCAACATTGAAATGTCCATTTTAGTTTCCCCGATGTGCTTTAAAATGACTGAAACGACTTCATCTGATTGCACTTTTTTCCCGGTCCATGATCTGCCGGACAACCGATTTAAGACTTTCCACAACGCCAATTCCCTGACGAGCAATTGCTTCAAAATACGGCCCTTGCCTGTGATTCAACAATTGGAGCATCTCAGCAACCGAAGCAATTTCAGGGCAATCCCGCTTGTTCAATTGTAAGACAAAGGGCAGGCGGTGAAAGTTTACATTGTTTTGTGTCAGTAATTTTTCCAAACGCTCTAGCATTTCCAGGTTTGCATCCATGCGTAGCATCTGGCTATCAGCCACAAAGACAATTCCATCAACATCTTGGAGAACATATGGCCAACCAGCTAAATAGAATAAATTCCCGACTCTGGCCATCAAATGGAATTTGACATTGTAACCCTGAAAGAAAATTTGAGGGTAAAATTCACAAGATAAAATATGCCCCAGGTCTTCCTTATATTTTCTAACCATATTTCCTTTAGATTGAGGTGTTTTGCCACTATGGATGTATTGAATATTCGTGGTTTTCCCTGCCAGTCCAGGGCCAAAGTAGACAATTTTGAAAGTGACTTCGTTGGATGACTGGTTGTAAGCTGGCATTTTCTCTACTCCATTTTCAGATCTGATCGTCAAGATTCCAGCATCGTACCATTTTCCCTGGTGACCCTTAGACATTATCGGGGTTAACCAATTTCCAAAAGTGGAGCTTCCTTCCAGTGGCAACCCACCCGCTCACGCGGGTGGTACTGACGTAACGCCATCCTTGTTTCGATAGCCCGGTTTTATCTCCGATAATGTCTCTTGTATTTGAAAACAGTCAAATAATTCCATCAAATGAGTTTAGTGAACGACTGACGACTGACCATTGACTACTGACTGACATAAAAGCTAAAGCTTGAAGTCTGAACTTTTCATTCTTCAATCAAGCCCACCCACTGACGCAGGCGGTACTGACTTACCATTCTTCATTCGCTTATGTCTTTTCTTTTCTTCCTGTTGCAATCAGAACACCACGTGCCGGCTAATACACGCTGGCTTTCGGAGCGTGAAACGGCCATTGCCGACCAGTTGAAGTTCCCCAAGCGCCGTCAGGAATGGTTGCTGGGCCGATGGACGGCCAAACATGCGCTTCATGCGTTCTTTCAAATGGTTGAAAAACCAGAAGATACGTTGCAGGAACTGACGGCGATTGAAACGGCAACATTTGAAGAACTCGCCGTCTTTGAAATCCTTCCAACCGGGACGGGCGCTCCGGCGGCGTTTCGGCTCGGAGGACAGGCGCCAGTGGCGATTTCGCTCAGTCATCGGGCTGGATTGGCGATGTGTTTGATTGGGCCTCCGGGAACGGCCATCGGGTGCGACCTGGAGTTGATCGAACCGCGCAGCCCGGAATTTATCGCGGATTACTTCACCCCGGCTGAAACCAGCTCGATAATTTCATTATCAGAACCAAATCGCTCGCAAACCGCCACCCTCATCTGGAGCGCCAAGGAAAGCGCGCTCAAATGTCTTCAACAGGGCCTCAACCTCGACACGCGCTCGGTTGAAGTCACCCTGTCCGATTCTGAATCTTCACCTTCGGAATGGCAGCCGTTTATGGTTCGGGAATGTTCAACCAATCAGCGATTTTCCGGCTGGTGGCGGCGGCAGGGGGAATTCCTGGTAACTATTTGTGGTGCGATTTAGAGTTCAGGGTTCAGGGTTCAGGGTTCAGGGTTTCCGAATTTGATTTTGTTATGGTTTTCGCCGCGTAG
>CAZXCE010000883.1:0-2949 GCA_964639175.1 uncultured Clostridia bacterium | reverse complement strand
CGCTATACGGCGGAGATGAAGGAACATTGGTATACACGCCGTTTATTGGAAGAGTATCAACCTGCCATTGATAGGTCAGCGGGGCGCTCCCATTGGCGGTCACGGAGAAGGTGGTAGATCCACCTGAGCAAATCGTCGAGGGGTTTGGATTGTTGACCGAAGGCGGCGTTCCACCAGTCGAAAGGGTTCCACGCCATAATCCCGAGCCAAAAGTCGTTACCCAAATCTCATTTGAATTAAATGGGTTAAAGAAAACACGCTCTGGCTGGCGGAAGTGGAAACTTGTGACCAGCGTAAATGTGGGAGACCCAGAATTCAAATTGTTGGTAAACCACAAACCGTCTTGTTCAGTGGTGACATACATCACGTTTGGATTCGTTGGGCTAATCGTGCACGAAGTGACCCGATCCAGGTTCAGAATTCGCGTCCAGCTCTGCCCCCGGTTGGTGGTTTTATACAAACCACCGGTTCCCTGGGGTGCGGGCAATCCAGGAGCAACCGTTCCATACCCGCTCCAAACACCAGCGTACCAGGTATTTTGATTCGCATCGTTCGGATCAATCACCACGTCTTTGGTCCAGTAGATCATGCTCTGATCGGTTCGATCCAGCCACGAGCTCCCGCCATTGGTACTGACAAACACACCCGAACTGTTCTGAAACTGGAGCGGGCTTCCGGCACGACGGCCAGAGTAGGAACACACCAGAGTTCCATCGTTCAAAACACGAATGTTAAACGGGTGTCCCTGGGTTCGCGGAGGATTGGTCAATTTTGTCCAGGTGGCCGACGTCCCATTCTGAATGTTGTTGGAAACAAAAATTCCCCCCTGAGTGCTGTGGATCACGCTGGCATAAAGCCGATTGGCGTTGTTTGGGTCAGCCGCCACACAAATCACCGGATGTCCAGCCGCATACGCCACCTGCCAGGCAGCACCCTGATTGGTTGAGAACAATACCTGTCCGTTGCCACCATCAATCCGGCTGTCGGTCAGGTAGGTGCTCTGGTACATATCGTGCACCGTCGAAGTTGCTCCGTATAAAACCCCGGTTGATGGGTGACGGATGACTTCATACATCGAATTAAAGGTGTGCCCGGTGTAGTTAAACGACCAGGTATTGCCGCTGTCGGTGCTCCGTTTCCCACGAATATCGGTAAAAGCCGCAAACAAATTGTTGGTGTCAGACCAGGTCAACCACCACGTCGAAGTCTGTTCCATTCCGACACTTAAATAAGATTTTCCTTTTGGAATCGGTGTGTTGATTTCATTTTGCGTGGTTGGGTCAACATAGGCTTGTTTCCAGGTTGCACCACCATCACTGCTCAGGTGCGGATGCCCGAAATCAGTAATGATCAGCCGGTTTGGATCAGACCCGGAAACGGCAAACCCAAGCGCGTACTCGCCAAAACTCCAGCCACGGTCGCCCTGATACCCGGCCCAACCGGTATACACATTCTGGTTATTGGCTGTTTGCAAGACACTTGTCCAGGACGTGCCGCCATTGGTAGTTTTATACACGGTCGGCGCCGGGTCGCCGTTGGCGTTGGCATCGCTGGCACCGCCGAGATAGGCCACTGAGATGTTGTTTTGGGCCATCCCGACAAAATATGGATAGGTACCAGCGGCAATTCCGGTTGTGGCAAGCGACCAGTTGGCCTGTCCCACATCCAGCCGGTAGACGCCCAGATAATCCGTCTGGATACCAATCGGCGTTACCGAAGCAAAAATATCACCCGATGGGTAAGTCACACAAAACAAGCGGGTTGTTGCCCCTTGTTTCGCTCCGGCAAACGATGACATGGCCTGTCCGGCAGGGATGCCTCCGACACTGGCCAGGGCAAAATTGGCGCCGTTATCGGTTGACGTCACAAGTCCGGCGTTTGTCCCCAGATAGATATTCGTTCCTTCAAAAAAGGCACCCGCCAGGTGACAGCCGGCACCACCAACGTTGGTGGAAAATTTTGCGGTAAACGAGGCACCACCATTAGTTGAGAGGTACACAGTTGTGTAATCAGTCACAATCAGGCGATTAAAATTATTTGGATCCGCCGCAATGTAATACACATCGCCGCCGGTTGGGTCGCCCGTTAAATCCTGCCAGGTCACCCCACCATCAGTGGTTTTCCGGGGAGTTCGCAAATCATTTGAAAAATCCAGGCAGTACCGGACCATTGAGTCATTGGTAAATTGAACCTGTGATTCGTGAAACGATTGTATTTGATTGAAGTCAACCACCGACCAGGCCCCGCCAAAATTGGTCGTCCGATACAGGGCGCTCAAATCACTGGCGGCATATACTTCGCTTGAATTATTTGGATTGATACTCGGTGAAAATAAAGCCCCTCCGCCTCCGGCTCCCTTTGAAGTCCACTGGGATGGCGGTTGCTGGGCAGAAACCGAAAAAGAAGTGATTCCAAAAATGAATAGATTCAGACTGACAATGGCTGCGGCAAAGATCGTACGGCTTACGACGTGCGATTTCCAATTGTGATACATCCTGGCGACTCCTGGCTGGTGAAAGGTACGTTGGGGGTACCTTCAAAATCACACACCCACGGAAAGAACTTGAGTTGAGGCTTTATCAATCGGTGGTCGGGGTAGAAAAAACTGACGAAGTCCCGCTGATCAGTAGTCACACAGTTTGGGAGGCTTCGTCAGTGGGCGAATATGAGTGGTTCGCCCAAAAATTGCATCCACGGTTCTTTCTCTAACGGGGTGCGGTGTGCGGGAATCCCAATGAGTACCTGAGGAAGGGGTAACTGGACAACTACCTAAACAGGTAGGGTGATACAAAATCCAGTTCTTTGCCGGGAATTGAAAGCAGTTCTGTTCTGGGCCTTACAATGATTTAAATCTGCTCTCCGTTGCGGAAAGATCACTTGAACTTGACAACCCCCGCCCGGAGGGCGCTGGAAAATAGCCGGTGGTCGCGAGGCTTTGGGAGCTACCAC
>CAZXCE010000882.1:0-2951 GCA_964639175.1 uncultured Clostridia bacterium | reverse complement strand
GGAACCCGGAACCCGGAACCCGGAACCCGGAACCCGGAACCCGGAACCCGGCTTCACCTCTTCTGAGCCTGCACTTTTTCAAGCGCTGTCAGAATGTCATCAATTTGAAAGGCTTTGATTTGCTTTTTCAGAGTAGCGGCCAGGTGAGGATGGTCTGGCTGGAATTGATGGATGACCTTGAGTGCGCCTTCGGTGTGACCTTCCAGCAGGGTTTGGTTCAATTGATTAAAATATTCATCCGAGAGCGTTTGGAGTTGCTCTTCCAGAAATGTGGCTGAGAGCTCATCGGGTGACGATGAAATGATCTCGTCTTCATAGAGAAATTGGACGCCGAGATGGTCAGTCATTTTTTGGAAGAGTGTGGCTTCCTGAAACGGTTTGGTGATGAAATCATCACACCCGGCAACCAGGATTTTCTCTTTATCCTGCTCAAAGGCACTGGCGGTCAGCGCGATGATGACCGTTCGAGATGCCGTCGGTTCACTCTGGCGTGACGCTTCCAATCGTCGGATTTCCTTTGTCGCCTCTACGCCACCCAACACCGGCATGCGAATGTCCATCCAGATCAAATTGGGGTGCCAGTCTTTCCAAATGTGTATCGCCTGCTGGCCATTGGCCGCATCCCGAACCTGGAATCCCACCTGATTCATCAAGGTTGACAGCAACAACCGGTTTTCGGCGACATCGTCCACGACCAGAATTCGGTACCCTGGTTGATCAGCCGCCAGCCCAACCACCAGGCTGGGACGGAGTTGAGCTTCAGCCGGGGTTTCGGTTTTGGGTAAACTCAGGGTGCACCGAAACGTCGTTCCTTTTCCAAGCTCGCTTGAGACCTCGATTTCGCCATGCATTAACCTGATGAAATTGCGACTAATCGCCAGCCCAAGCCCGGTGCCTTCTTTGGCTCTCAGACCGCTTTCGGTTTGGGAAAACGCTTCAAACAATTTTGGAAGCTCCTCAGTGGCAATCCCAAACCCGGTATCGGCAACTTCAATCAAGGCCCGGTTTTGCTCCCACCCCACGGTTAATCGAACGCTTCCCTCTTCGGTAAACTTCAGCGCATTGTTGAGCAAATTGATCAAAACCTGTCGCAATTTGCCTTCGTCCCCAAAGACATAGGCTGGCAGGAGTGTTTGATGCTCCACCACCAGTTCGATTCCTTTTGCCTCAGCCCGCATTCGGAAAATGTCTTCGATTTCACCCAGGAGTCGTGCCAGATCAAATGACTTTTCATTCAGGGTAATTTGACCGGCTTCGATTTTGGAAATGGAGAGCACATCGTTGATGAGGGCGAGCAGGTGTTCACCGCTTCGGGAGATAATATCGAGCGTTTTGCGATTTTCCGGGTCAATGCGTTCCCGCCGGCGCATCAACTGGACAAATCCCAGAATAGCATTGAGCGGTGTGCGCAATTCGTGGCTCATATTGGCCAGAAAAATACTCTTGGCGCGGTTGGCTTCGAGGGCAACCTGTTGTGCCTGCAGGGCTTGCTGTTCAGAAACCTGAACCCGGTCCAGCGTCTCGGCCAGCTCGGCAGTTCGCTGGTTGACTTTGGTTTCCAGTTCCTGATTGAGTAAATCGAGTTCCTGGTGGACGCGGCTAAACCGGTTTGAAAGGGACACCGACATGGAAATGATGAGGGCGCCAAATCCCCAATGGACCAGGTTTTGGAATGGTACCAACTCTAAAACTCCGAGTAACTGATAGATCCGGGCGGCAGCCAGACACAACAACCCAAGGCAAATGGTTTGGGCTTCCTGGTTCCCTCGAAGCGCTTCCCGTGGAATCAAATACAGCCAGACATACAAGAGTGGAATCAGTGTGTAGACCGGCCAGTTTCCAACTTCAACGCCCATCAAACGCGGTGAAAGCAAGGTTAATGCCGCCAGCACACCTTGAAACCAGAGATACCCCTGCACCCAGCGATTCGGCTTCCACTCAAACATCACCCAGGAGAACATAATCCAGGGGATAAAAGTCAGATGGATGGCCGCGCGACCAATAGAGAAAGCTACCAGTGGTGTCAAAAATTTCCCGGCCCAGATTGAAAGGAAAAAGATGTTGGCCGTGGCGCCAAGCGTCAGCAGCCCAAACCAGAGATATTCTCGTTGTTGAGGACGCCGTTGAAAAAGCTGGAGGTGATAGAGGCCAACCAGAAAAAAGACAATCGCCGCCACCAGTTTTGACAATTCGGCCAGTTCTTCCTGCTGGGTGAGCGAGTCAACCCGAAACTGCAGGGGTGACATAAACCCAATAATGAGCATGGGGGGACGAATATCAACGAAACTTGTGGCCACCGGGCCATACTCCGGGTTGCGCCACATTCGGATCGCAACCACAAATTTCGAACCAGCCTTGAGTGCATCATCAGGAATTGAAAATACAACCCGTTGCGGCGGCTTATACTCAACCCTGGGAGGTAATTCACCAAATTGACCGATCAACCGCCCATTGACATACACCGAATAACAGGCGTAATGGATCGCGCCAACCGAAATACCAGGCCGGCTATGACGTTCTAATTCCGATGAGGGCCAGGGAAGCTCAAATGTCTGGCGATACCAGACAAACCCTGAAAATTGCCGGTAATTGCGGTGCTGCCAGGCTTTTTCGAGATCAACTGTCTTCCAGTCTGAATCATTCAACTCTGGATTTGCCCAGGTCAGGTCATCGCCTGAGCAATATTTCCACCGGGTTGAGGCGTCAACCGTGGCTTCAATCTGTGGTAATTGAAGCGGAATCGCTCCACAGACCGGCTGGTCACCAATCCACCAGAGTGCCAGACACAACCAAAGCAGATATCCACCCAGGGAAAAGGCGTGTGGCCAACAAACGCAAATTCCCCGGTTCATACGTGGTCCTGCTTTCATGGAAGTGTGGTGCTTCGTTCTTCGGGCTTGGTTCTTGGTTCTTGGTTCTTGGTTCTTGGTTCTTGGTTCTTGGTTCTTGGT
>CAZXCE010000881.1:0-2957 GCA_964639175.1 uncultured Clostridia bacterium | reverse complement strand
CTCCCAAACCCTAAACCCGATTCCACTTCACTCAGGTTGGTTGCTTGAAAAACAGAAAACGCCGCCCGAACCACATTCCGGCGGCATTTTTGGTGTTCATACTTTGATGATCTCGTGGGGACTGCTGGCTATTCCTCATTGCTGCTGGCCGACAGTTCCGGCGACGGGGCGACCAATCCAGGCACAACCCGATAGCCTGTGATGCGGGCTTTCCAATAATCATTGAGTTTGGTGAGCGTGGTCCCAACTCGGGTTGAAGCGTGATAGAAATGATCAGCGTCTTTGACAATCCCAATGTGCCCTAACCCATTGAAGAAAATCAGCGTTCCAAATTGTGTCTTTTGCTCAGCCGTTGCGGGGGGAAACGCATGATAGTACTCAGCCGCACAGCTCCGGGTAAACGAAACCCCAATGTCTCGAAAGACGCTCCAGACAAACCCAGAGCAATCATAGGCACCTTCCCCTTGTGAATGATAGCGATAGGGAAACCCGAGTTTGGCATCAATCGAGGATTGCAGCCGTTGCAGTTCTGGTCCCAATTCATCAATCCGGTTGGCTGGAACAGGTTTTCCCGAAGGAAAGTCTGAATTGGTAAACACTCTGGATTTGGGCCTGGCCGATTCTTCCGATTCGTTTTCTTCTGAAAGGGTTTCAGGTTTGGCGGTTTTGAGGGTTTCTTCAGTAATCACAGCGCGCCGTGGTCGCGTGGCGGAATCAGGCGTGGCCGATGATAAAGTTGGGTTCAATTCCTGTGCCCTGATGGTTGTGGTGGCGCCAACAAGCCAGGCACTGGCGATGATCAACAAGCTGAGTTTGCCGGTGGACAAACGAAAAGATCCCATGAAGCACATACCTCCCTGGAAAAACGCAGGGGAACGCAAAGTCCCACTTGCAAAAATCAGTTAGTTGAGGCACACAAGACACACAAGGCGGATGAAAGCGGAAACCACCCGGCGGCTCACCTCAGACGAACGCGAGAATCAATTGATTGAGAACCTTGAACTGGTGAAACAGGAACCACTCAGGTAGTGGATGTTTCACACAAAGGAATGAACCTTGATTGAAGAACGGGCGGGATGTTACTCAAAGTCCTTCCGCTCGGCAAGCTATCTGCGGTAATTCCAGTCGCTTTTTACCGTTTTCCGGGTTCGAGGCTCAGGGTTTGAGGTTTCTGAAACCAGGTACCAGGTATCAAGCGGGAGGCCAGTATGCTAAGTTCAGCCAATGCCAAAACCATCGAGGCGGGAAAATATTCTATGTTTAGCTGGTTGCGTGAAGCCTGGGACCAAAGCAATCTGGCGTTTGAAGCCCTTGAAGAATTGCAGCACGATAATTCGCTGGCCAGGCTGGCTCAAGGTCAATTGCGAGTATCAGAGCAAAAAGTGAACGAATTGCTGGCTGAGGCCAAACTGGAAGGCGTCCGGCAGGCACTCGTTGATGTCGAAGAAGGCTTTTTTTCGCTTTCGGCCCAAAGCGAACGCTTTTTTCTGGCCCGACTGACCATTCCGCTCCGGGTCGAGAAAATTATCTTCACGCCCTATCGCCACCGGCTGTATCTGGTTCAGGCCGGAAATGTTTCCGCTCACGGCTCAACCCTGTGGCAGCGCGCCACAGCCTATACGGTACTGGCGTTGCTCCATCACATTCTCAGTCCAAATGCCCCGATTCATTCGCTTTCCGATCCATCGGAAGGATTCACTGTTCGCGGCCCGCATCTGGAAATTGACCTTCATCGCATCCCCGAAGCCCGACAGGTTCTGCAGCGCCAGTATGAAATTCTCGGCAAACAAATTTGCCCCCTGCGCTTTGTGACGATAGATTCCATCCGCTGTTATCCGCAATATTTTGAAATCAACTCGTCCGTTAACTGGGATGATCTCTATACCCACCTGCGGGAAGTCATCTTTTGAATAAGCACAAGTCAGTACCACCTGCATCAGCGGGTGGGTACAATCACGACCCACCCGCTGACGCAGGCGGTACTGACCCTCCTTTTTGCCATGCTGATTGAAACCATTACCAGTCGCCAAAATCCATTTGTCAAACGATTGATCAGTGCCCGCCAGGGTCGAGAACGCCACGTTCTGTTTGTAGAAGGCATTCGATTGGTCGAAGACTTGCTCAACACCTCGCTTCACGTGGATGCGATTGCCTATAGCCCGGTGCTGCATGACACTGACCGGGGGCAGGCACTCTATGACCGCATCCAAACCCTTCCCTGTCGTGGCACCTTGCTTACCGAAAAGCTGATGCAAAGCGTGTCCGGAGTTGAAACACCACAGGGTATCATTGCGCTTGCCCACCGCCTCCACTTTGATCTGACTGAGGTGATTGAAGATGTGACACCGCAACTCCTTATATTCGCTGATGGATTGCAGGACCCGGGCAATCTTGGAGCGCTGGTCCGAACCGCCGAAGCGACCCGAACCACCGGCGTGATTACCTCCCGTCAATCAGTTGACCCGTTTCAAGCCAAGGCGTTGCGCAGCAGTGCCGGTTCCGCATTTCGACTTCCGATTGCCACACACCAGCAAACCCCTCAGGTACTTGAAAAAGCGCGGAAAGCTGGTATTCGGATTGTGACGGCTGATGCCAAAGCCCCAATGCTGTTTTCTGAATATGACTGGACGCAACCAACCCTGTTATGGCTCGGTTCAGAAGGCAATGGGCTGCCGAACGACGCCGTGCAAACCGCCGATACCAGCGTGCGGATCCCAATGGCCGGTCAGCTTGAATCACTCAACATCACGGTGGCGACGGCTATCTTGCTCTATGAAGCAGCACGCCAACGAATGAATCTCCAGGCACAACCGAAACCGCCTGAAAGCGAAACTCTGAATTAAGTCTTTTTTCCGCTATGAGTTTGAATCCTTTTTCAACCGTTCTTGCAAACCGAACCAACCACAATCAAACCGTTGCATTTACCCTTCCAGAAGACTGGCTGCAGGGCCGTACTG
>CAZXCE010000880.1:0-2964 GCA_964639175.1 uncultured Clostridia bacterium | reverse complement strand
GTGACGGGTGACAAGATGACAAACAACAAATGATAAAGGCTCAACTGGTCACCTGTCAGCTTGTCACCCTGTCATAAACTGGGTGCATGTGGGCGCACCTTTCCTTCACCGGCTTTTTCTGCTAAAAAAGTTCGTTCGTCATCCCTTCGCTTTCTCAGGGCCAATCCCTCCTGAAAACCTTTTTTCGAACGATGGCTCCGGTCTTGCCCAAACTGACCCGTCAAAGTCTTTAGCATTCCCCTCATTTTTTCTCATTTTTCCATACTACACATCAAAGTGCTGCTTGAAGAACCATTTACAGAAATCTATAAATTCGGTGATTTTCGGCTGGAAGTGGCTGAACGACGGCTCTTTCGGAATGGGGAGCCAGTGTTGCTCACGCCCAAAGCCTTTGATGTACTTGTCATCCTGGTTCGCAACGATGGAAAACTGGTCACCAAACAGGAACTTCTGAACCAGGTTTGGCCAAACATGGTGGTTGAAGAAGCCAATCTGGCCAATAATATTTCACTCCTTCGCAAAACCCTGAGCCCGATCACCGCCGATGAGCCATTGATCGAAACCGTTCCACGTCACGGCTATCGGTTTCGTGGCAATGCCACGCTGGTCAGCCAACCCCTTCCACCTCGCCCGTTTATGATCGAGCGATACACGGTCATGGAGGTTCAAACGGAAGAAATCGAGACCCCCACGGGTGAATCTGAGGTCTTCCCAGTCATTGACCTTCCGCCTGATCCACCCAATTCCCGGCTGATTGAATCTGGCACAGTGATCAATGTGCTTCCAACCAGTCCAGCACCCAGGTTGATCGAATCCTCTGATCAATCCAATACAGCTTCAGTCGAGAGGACCAGAGAAAGTTTGCGCCTGTACCGATGGCCGCTGATTACCTTATTTGGTGTCATCCTGGTTAGCTTTGGCTATTTTGGCTTCCACTCCTCTGAGCAGAAGAACGTAACCAGCCTTCCGCCTCCACGTATTCTCCCCGTCACCAATCAGTCAGGTGAAAAGCTCAATCCTTCGTTTTCGCCGGATGGTAAACAAATCGCTTATGCCTGGGATAAATATGAGACTGAAAATTTTGATATTTATATCACCCAGATCGGAAGCCTGACACCCAAACAAATCACAGACAGCCCGCTCAAAGAATTTCGTCCAGTCTGGTCGCCGGACGGCAAATATCTGGCTTTCTTACGGGGCCCTGAAAACGCACTGGAACTGATTATTAAATCACTCGATACCAATTCGGAACGGTCATTTGGACCGGTTGCCGGCGGGCTTGCCTGGTCACAGGATGGTCAATATCTGGCGGTTCAGGACAAAATTAGCCCTGAATCTCCAACCACTATTGTTTTTCTCGAAGTCGCGACTGGAAAACGTCAGCCTGTAACCCAACCCGTGGCTCCGTGGAATGATATGCGTCCAGCATTTTCACCAGATGGGCGCCAACTGGCGTTTCTGCGCCGGCAAAATAACCATGGGGATATTTGGGTGGTGCCAGTCACGGGTGGAGCCCCAAGGCAAGTGACTTTTGATCATCGAATTACCGACAGTATTGCCTGGATGCCAGACGGGAAAACCCTCATCTTTTCTTCAGATCGGGCCGGTGAATTTGGTGTCTGGCAGGTCTCAGTCAATGGTGGTGAGCCACAAAGCGTATCACCGATCAGTGGTCAGTGCGATGACATTGCGGTATCTCCCACCCAACCTCACCTGGTTTATCATCAACGATCAATCAGTGGTAACCTGTGGTCCCTCAAACGTTCCAGTCCAGCAGCCGAATGGTCACCACCAACCATCACCAAAGCCGTCCCCATTACAACCTCAACCCGCATGAATGACAGTCCGAGTTTTTCGCCGGATGGCCGCCGGCTTGCGTTTTCCTCAAACGAAACGGGTGCGACTGAAATCTGGGCTTGTGATGCGGATGGAGGCAACCCGACCCGACTCACGTTTTTCAACCAGGATATTGCCGGATCGCCCCACTGGTCACCCGATGGAACGTCAATTGTGTTTGACGGAAGTCTGAACGGTGTCAGGCAAATTTTTACGATCAACGCCCAGGGCGGAGCACCAGCCCCCCTGACTGATGCCTCTATTTCAAGTTATCTCCCATCCTGGTCAAGCAACGGTAAGTGGGTTTATTTTTGCTCTATGCAGACTGGGATTCGCCAAATCTGGAAAATCCCCTCAACAGGAGGCACACCAGTACAGGTCACGCAAGGAGGAGGATGGGAATGTGCTGAGTCAACCGATGGCAGGTATCTCTATTACACCAAAGATCGAGCCGTCGCTGGGCTCTGGCAACTGGACCTTGCGACCAATACTGAATCTCCAATTCCAGAACTGGCAGAGGCTGGTCGCTATCGGTACTGGGCGGTTTCACAGACTGGGATCTTCTTTGCCACTCCGAATGCCTCCCAAACCTTGATTATCAACTTCTTTGATTTCAAAACCCGTGCCATCAAAGAAATTATGCCGATTCGCGGTCTTATCCTGCGCGGCCCTTCGGGGTTGGCCATCTCGCCAGACATGACTCACCTGGTTTTTGCCCAAAAAGATCAATTTGGCAGCGATTTGATCCTGGTCGAGAACTTCCGATGGTGAATAAGGCGGAGTGCGGCGGCTTGACGCCGCTTTTCGAAGTGCTACGCCTGAAAGCTCCGTCAAGCCGGAGCACTCCACATCATCTCAAAGCTCCGTCAAGCCGGAGCACTCCACAGTATTATTGGATCTTGGATGGAGCGCGGAACTGCCCCGTTCCACTGCCAGTGCCATTTGGGGCACCGATCAACGACCAACCGCCGGTTCCGATGGGACGACCGACGATCCGGTTGTTTGACGTATCGCCGATGATCAGAAGTGGTGTCCCAGCCAGTGATCCGGTGGTGAATGTCGTCACAGTCACTCCTTCCGGTCGGTTGACCTGGCCCAGGTTGATCCCGCTCAAGGCCAGGGTGGTTG
>CAZXCE010000879.1:0-2974 GCA_964639175.1 uncultured Clostridia bacterium | reverse complement strand
GTTTTGACCAGGTCTTCGGTGTTTTCCGAGGTCCACTGCCGGCGGCCAAGTCGGAAGAGTGGCGATTTCTCGGCTGAAAGTTCGTCCATTTCCAGCAGCATCGCCGCCGCCAGACATCCGAGCGTGTCAAAGCCGTTGCGAGCCCGCTGGGCCTCGGCATAGTCGGTTTTCATTCGTTCAAAAACCAGCGCCAGCGTGCGCGTATCGTCCAGCGCACGATGACTTGAGCCGGGGTCAACTTCAAACCGGGCAGCCAGTGATTCAAGCGTGGCTTTTTTGGCTTCCGGATAAAGCTGGCGCGCCATTGGAAGCGTGTCGAAAAATGGATTTTCAAGCCCCTGGGCTGGCTGCTGTGCGGCCTGGGCTGCCATCCGGAGCCGCCGCATAATGATCGGGAAATCAAACCCAAGTCCGTTGTGGGCCACCAGCGTGTCAGAACCGATGAAAGCCCGAAATTCAGCCGCGACCTGTTCAAAGGTGGGGGCGGTCGCTACCATTGACGCGCTGATGTGATGCACGGCTTCAGCCTGTGGACTGATGGGAACAGACGGCTTGAGCAATTCGGAAAATTCAGCCACGACCTGGCCATTGCGCACCCGCACGGCAGCCAGTTCGACAATGTCACACCGCTCAAGATCAAGATCAGTCGTTTCAATATCCACGGCAGTGTAATCAGGCAAAAACACATTGCTCCGCAAGCCCTGATACGCCTGACCCAGTTTCCACAGCGTGACAAACATCGAAGGCTGCGGCCCGGCTTCACCGGCTGGAATCAGTCTGGTCGGCAGGTTGCGTTTGGGTGGATTGGATTTTGGAAGTGGTGAATCAACCGTCGTCACGGCCAGAATGGCAATAAACTGATGCTGGTGCAGCACTTCTTTCTCGGCTTCCGGATCAAGTGCCAGGAGCAACATCGGTTTGCCTTTTGGTACCGGATTGGCCTCAATCGCCCGCCAGGTACTAATACCGAACGGGGCACTCGCCAGCAGCGGCTTGAGCAGAAACGCGGCAGCCAGTTCGTTGGCTTCATCAGTGGCGGCAATCACAAGCACACCCTGACGCATTCCCAGCCGTTCGAGCCACCGCGCTGCCGTTTCAAGCGCCGGAATTCCGAGTGGATCGGAAATCCGCTGCAGATCTTGCTGGCTGGCCGTATCCTGAACCCGCTGCACGACTTCGGCTTCAAGGTACAGATTGAGCGCCTGGACCCATTCGCTGAGCGAAAGTCCGGGCTGCATTTCATAGAGCGCTTTGGCCGTCGAAAGCATTCCGACCACCCGGCCAATCTGACGCCGCTCGGCATGATCGCCGTCGCTGGCATTCAACCGCTTCCAGAGCGCCAGACGAAGTGAGCCACACGACCGTGCCAGCGCTTCGACTTTGTGAAACAACAGATCGTCGAGATAGTCCTTGACCAGTGCCTGTAAACTGATTTCATCTTTTGGATTGAGCTGTACCCGCATCAAGGCCAGCACGCGCTGGATTCGCGGCAGGTCAAACAGACTGGCCCCGCGCACCACCTGACAGGGAATCCCGTGACTCAGGAGCGTGAGTTCCAGTCCTTCGCCAATCTGGTGGCGACGATACAAAATCGCCAGATCGCGATAGGTCAGGTTCTGGCCTGGATCCTGAACCAGGTCTTCGATTTCCTGGGCAATCGCTTCGGCTTCCTCCTGGTCGGTGTCAAATTCGCGAATTTCCACTGGCCCGCCCGTGTCATTGACCGCCGTCGGCACTTTATCAAACAAACGCAAACTTGGGGCAATCATCCGGTTGGCAGCGGTAACAATCGAGCCGCTACAGCGATAGTTGGCTTCGAGCTTGATCACGTGCGGTTCACTGTCACTCGATAAATAATCCGCCACAAACTGCCGAAGGTTTTCCGGATTGGCCCCACGCCACGCAAAAATGGACTGGTCATCGTCGGCCACAGCAAACACCGGGGTCTGCAAACCCGTGAGTTGTTTCAGAATGCGGTACTGGAGTAGGTCGGTGTCCTGAAATTCATCAACTAAAATGGATTGGTACTGTGCCTGCTGGTGCTTTAAGACGTCGGCGTGCTTGTGAAAGAGCTTGAAGGTCAGCAGCAAAATGTCGTCGAAATCAATCAGTGCCTGACGGCGAAGTTCGGTGAGATATTTTTTGAGTGTTTCTTCCTGAAACTCAGTCAACGAAGATCGCTGGGCCGCTTCTGACATCCGCCATGAGCTGAGTTGTCCAAGCAACCGTTTGGTGTCATTGGTATCGCGCAACGTCGGCACCACTTTTTGGAGCACACTGAGCTGTCCTTTTTCATCAGTGACAGCAAAGTGTTTCGGCATATTGAGGGCTTCATAATGCTGTCGGAGCACCCGAATACAAAACGAGTGGAACGTTCCCACCGACAGCCGCTGAGCGTCATCGGGCACCATCCGACGCAGCCGATGGCGCATTTCCTCGGTTGCTTTGTTGGTGTATGTCACCGCGAGCAGGCTTTCAGCCGGAAGACGCAGTTCTGAAATCAGATAGGCGACCCGATGAACCAGTGTCCGGGTTTTTCCAGTTCCGGGACCAGCCAGCACCAGTCGGGATTCAAGCGGTGCCGTCACAGCCATTTTTTGGGCAGGGGTCAGAAAAGCAGTTGAGAAATCTTCAGACACGCAGTTGGGTTCTCCTTGAAATAAAAGAGGTCAATGCCACCTGCATCAGCGGGTAGGCGTTCTATGTTTTATGTCCTTTGAAATAATGCGCAAGACTCTGAGCAGGCATCTTCCTGCAAGTAGTAACCAGAGTTCAAGGAACATTTCGTTTCTTCGCGGCACAAAAATTGGGCTGTAAAAAAGTTGAGCAATTCGTCAAATGCGGCATTTCAGAAAATGATTTCCGTTCAGAGTTCAAGCTTGATCTTGACATTTCCCGTCCGGAGGACGATGGATAGTAGCCGGGAAACTCAACCACTCAACCCAAACTGATTTTCCGGCGCCCATCCGGGCGC
>CAZXCE010000878.1:0-2986 GCA_964639175.1 uncultured Clostridia bacterium | reverse complement strand
GGTTTTCTTTCATCTCTCATCCTTCAGCCCTCAGCCCTCAACCCGATGGTTTTTCAGCCCGTTTTCTTCAGCTCAAAGGCCGAAATGGCTTCCAGTGCCGGGTCCCGATTTGCGCGATACAACTCAAACGAAGGCGGAGTATAGAGCACAGGTGCAATCCAGGTGCGGTAATCAAATGGCCAGGAACTTTGCCAGTACAAATCGGAAACATTTGCCATGAGCTTGCTATAAGGAAGCTCAAACGGGATCTCTTCGCCGATGAAGTTTGGACTCGAACCGGTCGGTTCGCCGACAAAAATGGCGCTGGTATTTCGTTCAATCAAGGTTGCAGCATTCTGAGCCGCAGAGAACGTCCGTCGCCCGACAATAACAAAAAGCTGTCCGTACCGGCTGACCTTCTCAGCCCGAATCAGGCGATGGATGAGCGGAGTCACCAGCGTGGTATCGCCACCGTTGTTCCAGCGCATATCAATGACCAGCTTTGCGCCATCCTGCTGCTGGATAAAGGTAAATAACCGGTCGCAAAATGCGGCAAATGATTCCTGTTCATTGTTGCGCACACGATTGAATTGAAAGTAGATCGTTTTCGGCTCTGGCACATATTCAAACCAGTAGTCGGCCCCCTGGTTTTTCAAATACAGGGGTAATGGACCTGGAATTGTCTGCAGAAAACTGATCCAGTTTTTCGGAAGCCCATCCCAGAGTTTCCGACTTGAAATGCCCGAATCAGCAGGCAGCCTGACGACGTGAACAGCTCCCTTTTGATCCAGAACGGTCAACGAGACTTCCGTTGGATCAGGAATGAGACCAAGGCCGTGCAGGAGCGGCAGATTTCGCATGCGGAGCGGCGCCATGACTTTTGGAGCCATCGCATTATCACGATTTGTCAGCGGGTCGAGCGCTGCCACGATCTGGTCTACGGTTTGATGGTCGAAGCGAAGCACCTTAGCTCCCAATAACTCTTTAAACCGCGAGTCAGCGGCAATCACAAACAGACCTTCTTTGAAAAAAGAGAATTCCACGGGAAGGGTCTGAAGAAATTCCGGTCGCTCCCAAAAGCCATAGATCATGGTATGCCCATCACCAACCTGAGCCATCAATTTCATCAGTTCGATCACGATTTGCATGTCTGTCAGCCGTGGAATTGATTCATGAATTTTCTGAACGTTGAGTTCAAACGCTTCGCGGGAGATGTAGCGAAACGGAGCATACCCCTTGCGTTTGACTTCTCGTGCCAGGAGTTGCACGTCATACCGCCACCCTTCGTCACGAGACATCCGGGTAACGTCACCGGTGGCGGTCACCCGCTGAAATCGCAGGTCAGCGGCAAAGGACTGGAACAGCTTGTCCGTTTGTGCCTGATCAAGCCGCCGATACCCGAGGTCAAAGGCTCGTTCAAGCCACGTTAAGCACGCCTCTTTGTCACCACGGGCCGCATGGCAACGGGCAATGTTGTAGGCTTGATCGGCAGGAAAACCAATGCGGAGTTCAAGCGCTTTTTCATATGCCTGAATGGCTTCGGGATATTGCTTGTTCTGAAAGCGTGCTTCGGCCAGCAACGCCCAAAATCGTCCGTGAACCGGGTTGAAAGACACGACTTTCTCCCAGAGCGGAGCGGCTTCCGCCCATTGGCGTGCGTTCGTTTTGGCCTGAGCCTGTTGGAGCAGGCTGACAAATGTGCCTGATTGCGGCGCCTGGGCAAAGGCGGTTCCCCACGTTATCGCCACGATCAGCAGCCACTTGCTCAACCTGAATGTAATGCCGGAACAATTCATTTGGACCTCCCTGCCAGAAAGCACCGGTTTTCGGTTTTGTATACCGCTATGACGGTGGTGCAGGGTCGGAGGTTAACAACACAGAAAGAAAAAAATGTGATTCTCCGCAGATAAAATCGCTGACGGGTTAGCCTGCTCCAAATTTCAATACGCTGTGTCTTCTGCTATTCTTTCTGTGCCTGCCCCGCATCTAAAACTCGTCTTTTCCTGCAAAGAAACAGAAATAATTGAAAAAACTGGATTTCCTCAAACCCTTAAACCCTAAACCCTACCCTCCTGGACTCCGCAATCCTGAATCCTATGCCCTGGTACCGACTCTTTTGTGTGTTACTTATTGTGTGTTCGATTGACACGCTGCGCGCCCGTCCCATTTTTCAATCACCAACGCAAGATGAAACCCGTCTTGCTGCCCAGCAGATGTGTAGCGAAGGTGATCAGCTTCGGAAAACCCCAACGGCGGAAACACTCACCCAGGCCATTCAAAAATACCAGACCGCCCTGGAGTACTGGCAAAAACTGGGAGATCAGGCCAGTCAGGCTGAGACTCACGGCAAAATTGGCAATAGTTACCTGGAATTGGGCAACTACTCAAAAGCCCTCGCCGCGTTTGAACAGGCCCTGCACTTTGCCCCGGCGGCCAAAAATCCAAAGTGGGAATCAGACCTGCTGATTCGAGCCGGGTCAATTCAGTCGCGGCTCGATCAGTTTTCTCAAGCCCAGGACAAACTGAGTCGTGGGTTGGCCATAAAACGCGAACTGGGCGACGCCACGGGTGAGGCCAATGCCCTGACCGAACTGGGTGTCGTTTCCTCAAAGACCGGCGATCATCAAAAAGCCATACAATCGTTTTCAGACGCGCTGGCACGGTTTCGCACGCTTGGGAATCAACGCGGAGAACTCTCGGCGCTGGTTCTATCAATGGTAGACAAGGATGAAACGCCTAAAGATGGATTTCTACGGGCCTTTGATGTGTACAACCTGAACCTTCCAGCGGAACTGGTGGTCCTTTCGGCCTGTGAAACAGGGCTTGGCAAATCAGTCAACGGCGAAGGGCTCGTTGGACTCACTCGCGGCTTTATGTATGCCGGAACCAAACGAGTGATCGTCAGTCTCTGGAGCGTCAGTGATGCCGCCACGTCTGATCTGATGACCCGGTTTTACCAGAAAAAATGCGAGAAAGCCCCGTCCTCAACCGCGAAGCGGTAGGGCGG
>CAZXCE010000877.1:0-2997 GCA_964639175.1 uncultured Clostridia bacterium | reverse complement strand
GGGTTCCGGATTCCGGGTTCCGGGTTCCGGGTTCCGGGTTCCGGGTTCCGGGTTCGAAAGAATTCCCAACTCAACTTCAAGCTCGACTTCTTCAGCCCCAGCCCTCAGCCCGAAGTCTTCAGCCCTCAGCCCCCAGCCCGATCTTATCGTTCGAGCCAGTCATCACGCTGGCGCTCGGCTTTGAGGAAATCTTCAATCTGCGGTACCAGGGTTTGTTCTTTTTCTGTGAGCATTTCTTTGATCATGGTGGAGGCCCGATCAACCATCTCACCCTGGCTTGAACTCCCAGCCAGATAGCCATTGCTGAGTTCGCTCAGGTTGTCACGCATTGAGCACATAAAGCGGAAGGTGCGCATAAAGGCATCCCAGGTTCGGATTGAATCGAGTTGTTTGGCTGATTGTGCCACGCCTTTGAGTAAATCTCCCATGGCGGCTTGAATCACCGGGTAGCTTTTGTTGGCGGAAACAATCAGGATGCAGTGTTTGCCCATCTGGCCAATCAGACTGTTAAAAATCATTGGCGTGATGGTTGGATCACCCGAATCAAAAAGCTGTTTGACCAGCGTAGCTGAATATTCAGTCACTATGGTGTTATCTTCCAGCGCATAGACGGTGGCTGTTCGGCGCGGAGACTGGCCTTCAAGGGTCAAGATCGCGGTTTCTCCCAAAATCATTTTGGGGGCGATCAATCCAATGAGCCCTTTTTCCCCACGAACTCCAAGTTTTCCCTGTTCCAGCACGGCGATATTGCGAGCCGGATCGCCAGTTTCCCACAGCAACGCTTCTTTTGAGAGCATCAACTTTCGATTCATGTGGTTTGCAACACCCGATTTCCACACAGGGCTGGAAATGTGAGGTGTTTCCTCCTTTTTAGGTCAAAATAAAAGACTGCAGATTGAGAGTTGGTTGCGATTGTCTCTCGGGTGCCCGATTGTGACAGCCGACGTTGAGCGTGATTTTGATGAGGTGGAAAGAATCAATAACTGTGGTTTTTGGAGCTTTTCTATCTGCTTGAACACAAATACTATATCCAGACTGTTTGAAATGGTGCAAGCGAATTCATTTTTCTTTCTCTGACCAGCATTGATTGGGCAAGGTACTCTTCAAATCGGGTTGACTTCGATTCAGACACAGTGTATCCAGGGTTTGCTAGTTTCCCGGTTTTCTGTGCCTGTTTCCTGCCTGTTCAGCCAGAGAGCGAGTCGCCCAATCGTCAGAAAAGCTTTTTTTAGGTTAAGACAGTTAAATCGTTTGCTTTGGAATACTCAGGGCTTCACGCGTAAATTCAAGCAATCTCAGGTTGACTACTCACTACTCGCTCCTCACTCTTATTTACTACTTCACTACTTCGCTCGTTTGCTTTTCCAGGACTTCATAATGCCTTATTTGATTCTCAATCCAGGTGCGGCAGACAATAAAATCTTCACTTTGAAGGAAGGAAACAACTTCCTTGGGCGTGCGCGTGAGAATGATATTGTAGTGCTGCATCCCAGTTTATCGCGCCAGCATGCCCGAATTGACCTGATTGGCGACCACGCAGCCATTATGGACTTGCAGAGCCGCAACGGCACGTTTGTCAATGGGTCAAAAATCCAGCAGTCCGAATTACATGACCGCGACCAGATTCGGTGTGGGGATGCGGCACTGGTGTTTGTGCAAGGGTTGATGAGTTTTGTGCAGCAGGACCACAACATCGTGAAGCAGATGTCGCCGGATGCCACCCGGATCATCATGAAAGACCTGCTGTTTGAGGAAACCGCCAAAATTCAGGCCGGCGCCTTAAAAATTCGAACCGAGGTCAGTGAGGACCGGGCCCGTGACAAACTGCAGATTCTGCTCAAAGTCAGCGAACTGCTTTCTTCGCCCGAAGACATTGACCGGCTCCTGAATAAAATCCTTGATTTGCTGTTTCAAATTATGGATGTGGACCGGGCGGCTTTATTGTTGTTGGATGACAATACCGGTGACCTTGACCTCAAAGCGATTAAAGTCACCGCCCGGGAAACCACCCAATTTTACAGCCGCTTTATCCTGAATTATGTGATGGAGCATGGGGTTGGTGTGTTGTCGTCAGACGCCCGACTCGATCCGCGCTTTGAAAAGGCTCATTCGATTGTCCAGCAATCAATCCGGTCATTGATTTGTGTGCCACTCAAACCCCGCGACAAAGTGACTGGGGTGCTCTACGTAGACAATTTGTCTACCTCAAATTTGTACACCGAAGAAGAGCTTGAGTTTCTGACCGGGTTTGCGACCCAGGCAGCCATTGCGATTGATAATTCCAAATTGTACAAACGGATTGAATCGGAAGCAGTGTTGCGTAACAACTTTATGCGGTTTTTCCCACCCAAAGTTGTGCAGGAAATTGCGCATGCCCAGGATTTGATTTTAGGTGCGATAGAAACCGAAATTACAGCTCTGTTTTCCGACATCAGCAGTTTTACCGAGATGTCGGCTCGCATGGAACCGCGTGAAATCGTTGACTTGCTGAATGCCTATTTCCCACACATGGCCGAGATTGTCTTCCGCTATGACGGCACGCTTGAGAAATACATTGGCGATGCGTTGATGGCAATTTGGGGAGCGCCATTTCAACATCCGGATGATCCCTCACGCGCGGTTCGAGCCGCGATTGAAATGCAGTATGCCGTGAAGCGGTTTAATGCTGAGTGGGGAACCCCACGCGGGATGGAAATCCAGATCCACATCGGGCTCAATACCGGCAAGGTTGCTGCCGGCAACATTGGGTCCAAAGACTATATTCAGTATGCCACCATTGGCGACACGACCAACGTCACCAGTCGCATTTGCGGTGTCGCCCAGAGTCACGAAATCATGATTTCCGAAAGCACCCGCCTCAAGCTCAACGACCCATTGATTCCGCTTGAAAAAATTGACCCGGTCAAAGTCAAAGGCAAAGACGAGCCGCTCCAACTGTACCGGGTATTGTGGGAAGAAGTCAGTCTTGAAATGTTGGAAGAGCACCTGGGGCAAACC
>CAZXCE010000876.1:0-2998 GCA_964639175.1 uncultured Clostridia bacterium | reverse complement strand
GGTAGGACCCGGACCCAAAATGGTCCAGACAATTCATGTGGGTGGGGTAGGACCCGGACCCATGTGGGGTAGGACCCGGACCCAAGTGGGGTAGGACCCGGACCCGCCATTCCCACAAACTACAGAAAAAAAAGACTTTACATAGCGTCAAAAATTCTCTAACATGTATTAAGACTTATTTAAGACTTATTTAAGACACAATACATGCGCGCGTACGCGCGCGAGTGTGTGTTTTTCACTTTTTTTGTGTTTTTGATCCAAACCAGGTTTTGAGCACCCTGTATGGTTGATGAATTGCCCCTTTACCCTGACGAATTCGACGAATCCGAGCCGCAAAAAGCCCAGGATTTGCTCAAAAACGAATACCTGATTCGTTCAGAACTCAACCTGGAACGCTGGCCTGGTATCTGGCAGGCAGCCAACAAAACTACCGAATTTAACGAAATCCGGACCATTGAGCGAAAAATCAAGCTCAACAACAAAGAAATCCTGGCCAAAGTGACCATTGTCCCTGACCTGCAGTTTGGAACACTCAACACCGAGGACCAGAAAACGCTCTACGCTTTGCTCTCGATTTGGGAAAAAAAGGGCCGACCTGACAAAATCCATTTCACCATCCGGGGAATCTTGAAAGCACTTGATCGGCAATACGGCAAAATTGCCCGTGAAGGAATCATCAACTCACTCAAGCGACTCAAAGCGGTTGATATCACCTGGGAAAATTCGTTCTTTGACAAAACCCAGAACAAAACCATCAAGCAACTGGCGATGTTCAACATCATCTCGTTTCTGTCGCTGACGTCGGAAGAATCCGAAGAATCGGTCGAAGACGAGATTACGGTTACTTTCCACGAACTGATCCACTCAAACCTCAAGAGTTATCACTCGATCCCTACGAAATACCACGTGTTGATCGGAATCAAAAACCCTCTGGCTCAACTGGTTTACAAGTACATCGAACCCAGATTGTACTCTGCCACTCGATTTGAACGGCGAACCAAAGATTTGCTCAAGGACCTGGCAATTCAATCCGCCCGGTACCACAAACTTTCAAACCGGGTTGATGCCCTCAACCGGGCCATTCGTGAACTGCAAGGGCTCAAAATCCAAAATGGTGTGCTCTCGGTATATCTTGAGCCCAGCAAAGATAACGATTACAAACTGGTGGCAATTAAAACCAAGAATCAAACTGACCAGATTTCAGAAATGGCGGCAGATGTAGCTGAGAAAATCGTACAGACTGAAAATGAAACAAGTATTATAATCGAAGATGAATCTTCTATAAATAAGATTCAAATTGGCCAGGAACTCGAAGTATTTGAAGTATTTCGAAGGAAGTTTAAACTTGCCAGAAAACGACCGACACTCAAGGAATTTGAGAAAGCAAAACACTGGATTGAGTTATTTGAGGGATCATTACAAACATTTGAGAAATTTATTGAATTTGCTGAGGCGGAAGCCCAAAAAACCAGCTTTAAAATTCAAAATCTGGCTGGTCTTGAGCAATATTTCGACCAGTTTATTAATCCGTCTCCGCCTGCAAAAGATCCAGACCCATCAGTCAATCAGGAAGTCCTGGTGGACGCTGACCCAGCTCCGCCTGCCAGCTTTCACACCGAAAAAGAGAAAGCTTTTCAATGTTTGAGGTTGATGTCCGAAACCGAACAGGCTTACTGGTGTCAGTCAGCAAAATCTTTCCTGCATCGATCAGAGCCGGCTACGTTAAAGAAAATCTTGTCGTTTACCCCCGAAGTACAAAAGGAAACGCTCCTGGCGGTGGCTGCCAGACAATTTGCTGCCGCCATTTTGATCGTTGCTCAAAATGTATACCAGTTTGATGATTGACAGTCTCTGACTGGGGCCTTATTCATTACGAAGGGCAACCATCGGATTTACCCGGACTGCTCGCCGGGCCGGCAGGTAACTGGCCAGAAAAGCGATCAACAATACCAGCAGGGAAACCCCGACCAGGGTGGGGCCATCCGCCGGGCTCACTTCAAACAAAAAGCCTGCCATCAGGTGAGATATTCCGACTCCAAAGAACAGTCCAAGCCCAATTCCAACCACAGCCAGCGTGATACCCTGGCCGACAATCAGCCGGAGAATGTCTTGTTTCAGTGCCCCAAGGGCGATGCGAATTCCAATTTCTTTGGTGCGGCGATGAGCTGAATATGAAAGCACGCCATAGGTGCCAAGTGCTGCCAGAATCAAGGCAACACCCGAGAAGCCCCCAACCAGCCATAGCAACAACTGCCGTTGGGCAATTGTCGCTGAAACCAGTTGTTTCAATGGTGCAACTTTGTAAATCGGGCGATTTGGATCCGCCGCCCAGATTTCAGATTGAATTGAAGCTGTCAGCGAAGCCGGGTCTGTTTTTCCTTTTACAACCAGTTGAACAAACGCATCAGCTCCTTGTGATTCAGGGACATAAACCTGCATAGTTGGTTTTGATTCGAGCCGATAGTGTCGGACATCACCCACCACGCCGATGACTGTCCGCCACGGAGAGTCGCCGCCAATCTTAATTTGTTTTCCAATGGGGTTTTCTCCGGGCCAGATTTGATGGGCCATCATTTCATTGACCAGGGCCACAAGCTGGCCCTGGGAACGGTCTTCATCTGAAAAATTGCGTCCAGCCAGCACTGGAATGTGCATGGCGGTAAGATATCCAGGTGTAATTCCATACCGCTCGGCTGAGGGGGCAAGTGCCTGGTTATGTATTGGACGATCATGGATTTGCACACCCCACGAATCCATATTTCCACTCAAGGGCAGATTGCTCACGATTCCAACGGATTCAACACCTGGTAATGCCTGGATTCGTGACAGAATCTGGTCATAAAACTGCAAGATCGCTGGATCCTGGTTGTATTTTGGTCCAGTGGCAGTCAGCGAAAGGGTTAAAACATTGTCGGTCTCAAAACCAGGTGAAATGTGAAAGACCCGAACAAAGCTTTTGAGCAGAAGCCCTGAAACAAGCAACAGTGTGAGCGCCAGG
>CAZXCE010000875.1:0-2999 GCA_964639175.1 uncultured Clostridia bacterium | reverse complement strand
GGTCATCAGCGGTCGAATATCCTTTCCAACGCTTCCCCAGGGCGGCAGTCCGCCAAGCGTTCGTTTGACCACCAGATCCCGAAAAGTTTTGTAGGCAATTTCCGGTGTAAACCCGCCAAGCAAGTCTTTGGCATATTGTGAAAGCGCTTTCACCGTCAGCGCCCCGGCCAGGGCAAAATCAAGGAATGACGCCTGGCGTTGCTCTTCATCAATTTTTAGAGCGTGGACGCGTTCGGCTTCGCGGGCTTTATTAAATGCCTGAGCGGCATAGGTTTGATTACCGAGTTCAATGTAAATCCGCCCGACCTCTTCATAATACGACGGCAGGTAATGCGGCACTGAACGTCCAAGGCGCTCTCCGATTTGATCAAACCCATCTTTGGCGTGTCCGGGTTTGGATTTGGCGAGCCGTCCGTGTTTTTTCATTTCCTTGACGACATCAAGCGCAAACGAAGCCCGATCCGGGTCATGAATGAGCGCCCAGCCAGGAAATCCAATCGCACGCCGGCGTTGCAAGGCCAGTTCGGGTTTGACGTCCGGTGGGTCAAACCCAAGGACTTCCATCACACGGTCATCACCTCGGGATAAGACATCAGCCGAAAGACGCACCACGGTTTCTTCGGGCATCGCCGGGTGACAGTAGGTCCGGGCGCTCACGCGATCAACCGGCTCTTTGTCGGAAATCTGGCTTTCTACCAGAACCAGCCCCCCAGCCCGCAAAGTGTCAGTGGTGGAAACCGAAATTGAACTACCAACGGCAATATTGACCGGCACCGGCGCCGCAGTTGGGGTTTCGGTCTCAGCCGTTTCCTCGGTACTGGCCTCGCCTTCTTTCTTCTCAACTTTTCGAGCGGCATAAATCAGGCTGGCCATGCGATTGCCTTCTGAAAATGCAACCGGGCCGACATCGGCCAGCTTCAAGGTGCGCTCTTTGGCATCCACCCAGATCAATTCACCAGTGTAAGTCTCAGATTCCGGATAATCGGCCCCGATCCAATATCGGGCCTCAACCAGTTTTCCACCTTCCCACACTGGACCACAGGCCCAGCCGCCACGAACTCGATAGCCAAGCTTGCGACAGCGACCCAGCGCATGGTTGAGTTGCTCGAAATGCCCGTCTGAATAGGTATTGAGATTGGTGGTTGCGGCTGACAGTGTGGCGGATTTGGGCCAGATTTCACGAAAGACCTGTGAAATCCCCTGTTTGATGTCCAGATCGGTTAACAAATCGCGAAAATCATTCAGTTCAGGAAGTAAAATCGGATGCGGGATAACAACCAGCGGCGTGTCAATCCAGAGCGTTTCGCCATCCAGATTCACGACGCCAATGCCTTTGGATTCATCAACGCCACGAAACAGACCAGCCTGATCCGGCGATACCTTTCCATCAAGATCCACCGGCATCACAACGGTGTTTTCAAGCGGCGCCTGCCAGGCCCCGTCTGACCAAACTGCCTGCAGAATCCCACGTGGAATCACCAGCGACCGGAGCATCCAGGCTTCGACGGTTTCGCGGCATTCGCGCTCGTGATTGGAAAGCCATTCGACGGCTTCCCGGAGTTGATCAGCGACATCGCCATCTTTGACAGCAGGCGGCACCGAACTCAAAAGTTGTCCTTTGGCATTGCGGCAAACCAGTTTTTTATCCCGGAGCGCCAGTGAATATCCATTTCCGGCATCAATCCAAACCAGACTTTGATCGGAAGACTGCGATTTCTGTTTCGCCATGACGGGTTTTCTCCTGAAATGAAGAGGGTAAATGGGGCGTGCTCGAATTATGGTGCGGGGCGAGTCTATCCAGAAAATAAAAACCACGAAACACTCGAATTACCAGAAAAACATCAATCCGTGAGTCTGCGCGTTTTTCGGGTAAAGGGTGTGGTTCGTGGTTCACTCGTTTTGAGTCAGCAGTAACGTAAGGGTTCATTACTCAGTAATCAGTAGTACGTCACATCCTGAACTGGAAGTTTCATTTTTTTGGAATACGGCAACATTTTGAAAGCGGCGTCAAGTGGGCCGCACTCCAAAACGGGTTGCAAAACCCGTGTCGGGCAACAACACTACCGGTTTTCTTTTCCCCGATGAGTTTTGGTTTTTGTCTTTCCGGAGTGTTGTTGCGTGTCACAATCCCCATCCACCAAATCAGGCATCCAGACGCTCGCGATGAGTGCCTTTATGTTTAGCCTGATGAGCCTGGGGGTAAAACTGGCCGGACGCCACCTCCCGAGCCAGCAAATCGTGGTCATCCGAACCATTATTTCTTTCATCTTGAGTTTTGTTCTGATCTGGCGAGCTGGAATTCCAATCTGGGGAACCAACAAAAAGCTCCTGTTTTTGCGTGGTTTTTTCGGATTTTGCGGGCTGGATTGCTTTTTTTATTCGCTGTCGCAGCTTCCGATTGCCGAAGCCACGGTGCTCCAGTACACAAGTCCCATCTGGACAGCCTTGCTCGCGGCACTGATCCTGAAAGAACGCATCTCTCCGTCACTGCTGCTTTCCATCAGTTTGTGCCTGATTGGACTGATCTGTGTGACCCGTCCGCCGTTTCTCTTTGGACAGACGGCAACCAGTGTGCCGACCTATGCCTACCTGGTCGGGTTCGCCGGTGCGTTTTTCAGTGCCTGCGCCTATGTCACCGTGCGCCGACTAAGCAAGCTTGAACACGAACTGGTGATTGTTTTTTACTTTCCAATGGTCGCGTTGCCGTTCTCAATTCCAACCGTCTTTCCCATCAAAGTCATTCCAACTGCCATGGATTTGCTGATTGTGCTGGGAGTTGGGATCTGCGCCCAGATTGCCCAGGTCTATTTGACCCGAGGCATGAAGTTTTTACAGGCTGGACGCAGTGCGGCGGTGCTCTATCTTCAAATTGTGTTTGCGGCAGCGTGGGGCATCCTCTTTTTTGAGGAAGTCCCGACACCCTGGACCATTTTTGGAGCAATTTTTATCCTGTGCGGAACCATTCTGGCCTCGATGCCGCCGGAAAAAGAAGTCTCGGC
>CAZXCE010000874.1:0-3000 GCA_964639175.1 uncultured Clostridia bacterium | reverse complement strand
ACCCGGAACCCGGAACCCGGAACCCGGAACCCGGAACCCGGAACCCGGAACCCCGCAACCCTAACGGTTTATGCCCATTGCTCATCTCCCCCCTGCAGCCAAAGCCGGTTCTGCCTACTGGGCGCAATGTGCGCCAGAGGATGCGCTGTCCAAACTGGGCTCTTTTCTGGAAGGATTAAGTGCGGATGAAGCGACCCGGCGACTTCAACTCCACGGCTTCAATTCCCTGCCCCACGTTGCCAAATCTCCGTGGTACATCGAACTCTCCAAAAATTTTATTCACCTGTTTGCACTCCTGCTCTGGGCAGGTGCTGCCTTGAGCTGGATCGCGGGAATGCCCCAGCTCGCCTGGGCGATTGTCATCGTCATCATCGTCAATGGACTGTTTAGTTTCTGGCAGGAATTTCAGGCCGAGCGTGCCGCCGAAGCTCTGGCGGCGCTCCTGCCGCATCAGGTCACCGTCCGGCGGGATGGAACAGAACAACGGCGCTCCACGACTGAAATTGTGCCCGGAGACATTCTCATTCTGACCGAAGGTGAAGCAATTCCGGCTGATGCTCGCCTGCTGAAAGCAGAACGGCTGCGGATTGATGCGTCATCGCTGACTGGCGAATCACGCCCGGTTCCCCGCAGCATTGAAAGCGCCGAAACCAGTGGGAAGACGGGCATCTTATTGCCCAATCTGGTATTTGCCGGAACATCGGTTGTCAGTGGATACGGTGAAGCCGTGGTTTTTGCCACAGCGGCGGCGACAGAATTTGGCCACATTGCCCAGCTTACCCAGGCTCAAGACGAACGCCTGAGCCCGCTGCAGCAGGAACTCCAGAAAGTCACGACCGTGGTGACCATTCTCGCCGTTGGATTTGGAATACTCTTTTTCCTGGTCGGCACGCTGGTCGGGGGCTTACGTCCGATTGAAGGGTTTCTCTTTGCGGTCGGCATTATTGTCGCCAACGTCCCGGAAGGACTCCTTCCGACGCTGACGCTGGCGCTGGCGCTTGGTGTGCGACGGATGGCCCAGCGCAATGCCCTCGTGAAACGTCTCTCGGCGGTTGAAACCCTCGGCGCCACCACGGTGATTCTGACAGATAAAACCGGCACGCTGACTGAAAATGAAATGACGATCCGCGAAGTGTGGACCAGTGGCACGCACTTCACGATCAGCGGCGTGGGCTATGGAGTCGAAGGTGTGGTTGAACCTTCCGGTCACGAAACAACCGTGGCTGAACTCCTCAGAACGGCGGCGCTCTGTTGTGATGCCCGACTGGTTCCTCCCAATACAGAGCGACCCCACTGGGGCATTATCGGAGATCCAATGGAAGCAGCGATCCTGGTGGCAGCCGCCAAAGTCGGTTTGACAGAAGAAAAGCTCGCGGCCTGGCCCCGGCTGGTTGAACTTCCATTTGATTCGACCCGCAAACGCATGACGATCATCCACCAGATTGATGGCCAGCCAGTTGCCTGTGTCAAAGGAGCCCCGAGCCAGTTACTGGCTCGCAGTTCAAAAATTCGCTGGAATGGGGCAACACTCCCATTTGACGATGCCCACCGACAAACCATTCAGGCAATTCACGATACCATCGCTCGTCGTGGTCTGCGCCTGCTTGGGGTTGCCATTCGTGAACTCAAAGCACCTGATCAACCAGCCGAAGGGTGGCAATTTGAAGAAGTCGAATCAGACCTGACATTTTTAGGGCTGCTCGCGATGGAGGATCCTCCGCGTCCCGAAGTCCCGGCGGCGCTGGCTGCCTGTCGGGAAGCAAAAATTCAGGTGGTCATGGTCACCGGAGACAATGGTCTGACTGGGGCTGCAATTGCTCAGGAACTTGGGATGTATCGCGGAGAAGTTCAAGTCATCACGGGCGAACAACTTGACCACACATCAAAACCAGAACTGCTGCACCTGCTTGATAATCCCAATGTATTGATTGCCCGTGCGACACCGGAACATAAACTCCGACTGGTTGAAGCCTTTCAGCAACGCGGAGAAGTTGTTGCTGTCACAGGTGACGGCGTCAATGATGCCCCAGCTCTCAAACGGGCGGACATTGGGGTGGCCATGGGAATGAATGGCACCGATGTGGCTCGCGAAGCAGCAGATATTGTTCTGGCGGATGACAACTTTGCCAGCATCATCGAAGCCATCCGCGAAGGACGGGCGGTGTATGAAAATGTGCGGAAGTTCATCACTTACATTTTTGCCAGCAACAGCGCCGAAATGATGCCCTTTGTTGCCTTTATTCTGTTTCGGATTCCGCTTCCGTTGACGATTATGCAGGTTCTGGCAATTGATATCGGCACGGACTTAGTGCCCGCAATTGCACTCGGTGCCGAACCACCTGAAGCCGATACCATGCACCGGCCTCCGCGCTCACGGCAGGAACGATTACTCAATATTTCAACACTCATTCGGGCCTACCTGTGGTTTGGCCTGATCGAAGCCGTGTTTGGGTTTGTGGGGTTCTTTTGGATATACCATCTGGCCGGCTGGCGACCTGGAATGCCAATGGAAGACAGTGGGTTGGTCTATATACTGGCCACGACTATGACACTGGCTGGGATTGTGGCCGGGCAGGTTGGGAATGCCTTTGCCTGTCGGAGTTCAAGTCAGTCGGTTTTGAAACTGGGATTGTTGAGGAACCGCTTTTTGCTCGGAGGGATTGCGGTCGAGCTGGGACTTTTGCTGGCGATGATTTACCTGCCGCCGCTGGCTCACGTCTTTGGCACAGCACCACTCGGTGTTTCACACTGGCTCTTTTTGGCGGCGCTGCCAGTTGTGTTGCTGGTGTTGGAAGAAGGTCGAAAGTTCGTGGTTCGTTCCTTCTTCTCTAAATAGAAACAGTCCAGAGTTCAAGCTTTAGCCGGCATGTGTTTCATGACTCGCATAACTCATTTCTTATCAAAAATTTGAATAAGACAACACACCTGGTTTTATAACCTAAAGCTTGTCAAAACTAATTAAGTCGTACCCCAGGGGAAGCTAATAAAGTCGTACCAGGG
>CAZXCE010000873.1:0-3002 GCA_964639175.1 uncultured Clostridia bacterium | reverse complement strand
ACCTAAAGGTGGGGGTTTCTACCTTCCCAGCCTTGTGACAATGAAGAATGAAGAAAATATCTGGTTAGTGGTTCGTACTCCGTGCTTTGTGCTTAGAAAGCAATACGTTCAAAGAAAACCTACGAACCAGGAGCTATAGCGTTCCAGGAAATGATTTCCGTTCAGAGTTCAACCCTTAACTTGCGACAATCTTTCCTTCGCGGCATTCAAGGTGTTGATTTGACTTGAATTGGTTGATTCGTCAGATGGAAGCAAGCTAAAGCTTGAACTCTGTACCTTTTCCTGAAGATCTATTCCCACTTTCTTCATTCTTCATTCTTTATTCTTCCGGCCCTGGTCAATCTGGAAAAGGGCATCCACTTCAGTCTGCCACACCGTCAAATCAATGCCTGGTGATAGACTTACCTGTTCAGTCTCCAGGCGCTTCCCGATCAATAGAAACTCTCGGTTCCCGTCAGCTCCTTCAATCGGCGAACACATCACATGCCAGGGTTGAATTCCAGCCGCCTGTGCTGCCTGGGCGACTTTTTCGATTGCGCGTCGGTGCAAGAACGGATCTTTCACAATTCCACCCTTTCCCACCTCCTCACGACCAACCTCAAATTGTGGCTTGACCAGCGTAATCAGAAAGGCGTCAGGTTTCATGAGCGGACCGAGTGCTGGAAGGATTTTATCCTGTGAAATAAACGACACATCACAGGTCACAACATCAAAAAGCTCAGGAAAATCAGACGGTTGCAAATATCGGGCATTGACCTGTTCCCGGACAATGACCTGTGGTGAAGTGCGTAACTTCCAGACCAACTGGTTTGTTCCAACATCAATTGCATAGACCCGTGCCGCTCCGTGTTGCAGCAAGCAATCAGTAAAACCACCAGTTGAAGCCCCAACATCCAGACATACTGCCTGTTCAACCACCAGACCAAACGTACGCAGGGCACCTTCAAGCTTGAGTCCGCCGCGTCCAACATAGCGCAGCCCTTCTCCTCGAATCCTCACACTGGTCTGATCGGTTACAACCTGACTCGGTTTTTCTGCCCGCTGCTCATTAATCAGAACTTGCCCGGCCAAGATCAGGGCCTGTGCTTTATGCCGTGATTCAGCCAGGTTGTGTTCAACCAGCCATTGATCCAGCCGGTGTCGCCGGGTTTTAGGTTTCGGAGTTGGGAGTTGGGGTTTGGTCATAGGACGAGTCGTAAAGTAGCGAAATAGTGAAGTCGTGAAGAGATAAACCGATACTTGATCGCACGAAAAGGCAATTTTGATGAAAGCCTTAAAAATCTGTTTTCACCTCGCTCAAAGCTTGAGAAATCGGGATAATCAGTGTCTCCATCATTCCAGAGTTTAAGTATCCAGGGTTTATCCTTCATCATTTGGGGAGATTTCTATGAATTATTTGCTTCGCGCAGTGATTGGCATCGGTTTAGGTGTGAGTGTCTGTACCAGTTTCGGGTGTAGCTTGCCGGGTGATTCCACTCCGAAACCAGCCGCAACACCGAAGGAAAATTCGCCTTCACCGGCAACACCATCTGGCCAATCACCAACAACTTCAGGCAAGGAATCTGACGCTCCGGCTGGCTCCACCACATCAAAAGGGCCCGCGAAACTCCCAACGGATGTTCCTTTTTATAGTGGCGGCACCATCACCAGTGAAACCGCAAATGGAGATTCTTACGTCCTCACTTACACGGCTCCAACTGCAAGTAAAACCGTTACAAGCTTTTATGAAGGTGAATTGAAGAAACAAGCGTGGTCAGTGAAAGCCTCAACCAGTGTTGAAGTCCCTTTTCTGGGTGCCAGTGTGGCGCCAATGGTGGCCGAAAAGGGGGATCGCTCCTGCAGTATCACCATCAGCGGGAAAAATGACTCAGAATGTAATGTGGTGGTGGTGGTCGCCACCAAACAGACATCGAAATAATCAATCCCTTTTTCGGGCTGAAGACTTCAATCCTGGGGCTGACGTCTCGCAAGCTCGGGGCAATTGAAGGGATGAGGGATGAAGGATGAGGGATGAAAGAAAACCAGGTCTTCAGCCCTCAGCCCTCAGCCCTGGTTTTTCCAGCCCGATGTCTTCAACGCTGAATCACCATTGGCCAGATGGCATTGGCGGCTCGCTGTGCGGCACCGCCATCGCCCAACCGATGCCGGATTTCAGCATAGCAAGCCTGCAATCGAGCCTGTTCGGCGCTATCCTCAAGCAACCGAATTACATCGGTGACAATGTTTTCTGGAGTCACAGACTGCTGGATCAGTTCGGTGACGCACTTTTCGCCCATCACAAAGTTGACCAGCCCATAATATGGCAAATTGGCTACTCGCCTGAGCCAGAGTTCGGTCAATCGTGAAACCCGCCCCAAAATAATCATCGGGGTCCCAATCAGCGCCGTTTCCAGCGTGGCCGTTCCAGACGCAACAACTGCCGCTTCAGCAATCTGGGTCAACTCATAGGACATTCCCTGCCGCCAGGTGAGAGGAACCCGGTATCGTTGTAAATAAGGAGCAAGATCCGCTGGCTGGAGCGAGCGAGCCAGGGGTAAAACAAAATGAAGCTGAGGATTATGGTGAGCCAGGCGTTCGGCGGCGGCCAGCATTGGCTCTAAATACATTTTCAGCTCTGAGCGCCGGCTTCCAGGCAATAAGGCCACCACTCGCTGGTCGTCCCTCAGACCTAACTCCTGGCGCACCTCAAGCGGCGAGCGTGTCACCCGGACGCGATCCACCAGTGGATGGCCGACAAAGGTCACCTCCATGTCATATTTTCGATAGAACTCGACTTCGAACGGAAACAACACGATCATCCGGTCAACCAGGCGCTTAAACGTATGAACCCGATGCTCGCGCCACGCCCAGAGCTGAGGGCTGATATACCAGACAATCGGAATGCCTCGCTGTTTGATTTTTTTCGCCAGCCGCAGATTGAAATCCGGGAAATCAACCAGCACGGCCAGGGTTGGATGTTCCTGATCCAGTGATCGAACCAGACCTTGAAACGTGGTCCAGAT
>CAZXCE010000872.1:0-3016 GCA_964639175.1 uncultured Clostridia bacterium | reverse complement strand
CCCTGAACCCTGAACCCTGAACCCTGAACCCTGAGTTCGGTTTTCAGCGATGACTGGCGCCCGGTTTCGTCCTGAGCCAGTGCCGAAGCCCCTGACGTGTCAAAGATATCTGAAACATCGTCAATGGCGTGCGACCAGGTGTAACTCACATGCACGGCCAATCCGGTGGTAAACCGGCGCACCAGCGAAGCCTGCAACCCGTTGTAAGTGGAATCCGCCGAACTTTCAAACACGGTCACGGCCCCCAGGTCGGGATTGGGCCGGTTTTGCAACCGAATGACGGCAGGAACACCACCGGCCAGCACCCGAATGGCCAGCGGTGTCAACTGACCGCCGTTGGGTGTTCGCACGCGCAGAAGGTTTCTTCCGGTTGTTCCAACATAGGCCAGACTGGCGGTAAACCCATTGGGCAGAGTCCGTTCAAGCGAGAGTGAATACTGGTGCACAGAGGGCGAGGCTAAGTTCTGATCCGGCAAGGTAATCGCCGCTCCAAATCCTGACCCGACAAAAAAACCGCCAATCGTGAGCAGCCGGCCAATACCGGAAACATAGTCTTCAGGCAAAAAAGAGATTGTGTTGACGGTGCCGGGGACAATCAACGACTGGTCAAGTCGCTCTCCAAATCTGAGAAAGGCCGGATTGGCACTCAACGCATTAGGAAACAAAACCGAAGACCCGAAATTTACGGGAATGAAACTGGGCAAGGCGTTGCGCGATTGACTGACCACGGTGCCCAAAATCGGGTCATAAAACAAACCGTACCCACCCCGAAGCGACATCCTTCCTGTTTTTGAAAGATCCCACGCAAACCCAGCCCGAACGGCCACATTGTTGCCATCACCCCGAATGATGGTGCGTCTTCCGCCCAGAAAACGCCGCTGGGCATCAAGCGCCCCCAGGAAAATCTGAGCAAAGGCCGATTCAGGGTCAAAGGGTGGAAGTTCAGAGTTTTGAATGGTGAGCGAGCGTTCGAGCCGCCCGGTGGCATCGGTCGGAACGGTGTTGCGTTCGTAGCGAAGCCCTAACTCCACGGTAAAATTGGGGGAAAGCCGCACTTGAGCCGAAGTAAACAGGTTGATTTCGGTAAACCGTACCGCCAGCGACGAATCAGGCGTTACGGCCAGGGCTTGAAAGATATCTGAGGGCAACCCAAAGGCCGCAAAATCGGCACCCGAACCCGTTTGCAAGCCATCACGCGTGACCAGAAATCCAGGGGTGAAGGCGACCTGGGCCCGGTAGTTTCGATCCAGTGCACTGTTGATTTGAACCCGGCGCAGATCGGCGCCGGCCTTGAGCGTGACCCGGCTGAATTCCCTGACCAGCGTGTCAGCGACTTGAAACGTGTTATTCACCCGGCGTTGAGGAAACGTTCCAGGGTCAACGCCAAGCGGACTGTACGGCGGCAACAGAAGCCGCCCAATCGGGCCGGTTCGTCCATCGGGGATTCCGTCTCCGGTTCGGTCGCGGTTGGTCAGGCGAGACTGAAAAACAAACGGGCTGTCAGCAACCTCGGCAAAACGCAAAGCCGTTCGACCAAACGAAAAACGGAATTGATTGGCCAGCCGCGAAGAAAGTTCGGTACTGGCGACCAGTGCCAGATTGTGGGTCCGGGTCAGCGCCGTCACGCTTGAATTGATGGCGTCATCCACGACCGGAATCCGGGTGTCATCGTCTGTGAAATGGGCGCGAAGGCTGACCGTTGTTGGCCTTCCCCAAACGGCTGTCTGTCCGTCCAGTCCCAAATTGACGACCAGCCCAGTTCCATCTGCGCTCAGAATTTTCGTCAAGGTGTTGCCGCCATAGGGCCCGCCGGGATTGTTTGGCAGCGGGTAAAAGGTTGAATCAAAGACATCAATTCCAAGTCGGCTTCGGCGTCTGGCTGATTGCAGCGCGGTGTTGCGTTCAGGTTGTGTCGGTACAGCAAAATGGTGTTCTGGGTCAGAATCAATGAACTGGTGCTCAAACGCGGTCAAGATATGCCACCGATTGGCCACAATCGGAAACCCAAGGCTGGCACCCATTTGATTTTGAATCGCTGCGTTTTTGGCAGGATTTCCGGGACCGCTCAGATCAAAAAAATCACGCGCTTTCAGGGCTGAGCCAGTGAGAAAATCGTGAAACTCACCGTGAATGGCGCTTGAACCAGACCGGGAGAGCACATTGATTTGACCGCCGGTGTTGCGGCCCGCTTCGGAATCTGCGAGCAGCGTTGTGACCTGAAACTCGGTAATGCCTTCGACCGGAATCGGAATCGCCGGAGTAAACCCCTGACGACGGACACCAACTTCCTGATCGTTGTTGTCCGAACCGTTGACCGTGAAATTGTTGCTCCGGGCGCGTTGCCCATTGACTGAAAACTGGCCTGCCGTTCCGACGCCGGGGCCAATCCCAGGACCATTGGCGCCAGTGGTTGCTGGCGGCGGGGCAATTCCAGGAAACAAAAATGCCAGCCGATCAAAATTCCTGATGCCCGCCAGCGGCAGCGCATTCAAAAAACCTGCCGGAAAACTTCCTCGCAACGCCGCATCCGTCACGTTCACCTGAGCCAGCCGGGATTTATCCTGGTCAGGTGAAATGGCAGGCGGCGAAAAATTGAGTGGAATCAGTTGGATGGGTGGTGGTTTGATGATTTTCTGGCGATTGACTTCGACCAGAAACTGGGCAATGACGGTTGGGCGAAACCCGTCTTTTTCGGCCACAATCTGATAGGCCCCCGCCGGAAGAAACTCGATGCGATAGGTTCCCAACCGGTCAGTTCGCTTGCCGTAGTCAAACCCGTTTTCAAGATTGATAAACCGCACCAGGACTCCAGCCAGCGGAGTTTGCTGCTGGTCAATGACCTGCCCGGCAATGGTTCCAGTCACAGTTTGAGCGGTGACGTTCCCAACCAACAGAAGCGAGTTGCCACACCAGACACACCAAACTGCCAGAACCAGTATTATTTTCTTCATTCTCAATTCTTCATTCTCAATTCTTCATTCTTCATTCAAGGAACGGCAATGCCTTTGATGACTCG
>CAZXCE010000871.1:0-3018 GCA_964639175.1 uncultured Clostridia bacterium | reverse complement strand
ACACCCGTATCCCGGCTGGCGAATATACCTTTCAAGTTGTGGCCTGTAATGATGACGGCGTCTGGAATACCACTGGAAGCTCGGTCAAACTCACCGTCAAACCTCATTTTTACCAGACATACTGGTTTTATGGGCTGTGTATTCTTGGGGTAGTGGCCACCGGAGGGTTGCTCTATAGCCTGCGGGTTGCCCAACTCAAACGCCGGCAACGCATCCTGGAAGAACTGGTTGAAAAACGCACCTGGCAGCTTGAAAAGGCCAATCAGGAACTCCAACGCCTGTCCTATGTTGACGCCCTGACAGGTGTCGCCAACCGAAGGCATTTTGATGAAGTGTTTAATCTGGAATGGCGGCGGGCGATTCGCGCTAAAACACCGATTTCCATCATTCTGATTGATGTTGACAGTTTTAAACTGTTTAACGATACCTATGGCCACCAGGGCGGCGACGAATGTCTTCGCAGAATTGGTCAGGTGCTCAAAGAGACGGTGATCCGGGCCGGAGATATTGTGGCACGCTATGGCGGCGAAGAATTTGTGGCGGTTTTACCTGGCAGTTCGACTGAGAGTGCCTGTAATCTGGCTGAAATTTTACGAACCCGGACCGAATCACTTCAAATTCCACATGAAAAATCACTGGCAGTGAGTAAAATGGTGACTCTCAGCCAGGGCATTGCCACGGTGGTGCCCCGGCTGGACTTTTCGCCCGAATCGTTGATTCAAGCTGCAGATCAGGCGCTCTATCAAGCCAAACACGAAGGTCGCAACTGTGTCCGAGTTGCCCAAACCCTACCAGATCACTCCACCAACGAACCATCCAGGATTCAAGCCGAGTGATCCACTGTTCATTGGAAAGCACATAACCCCTATGAGTAGATTCAATTCCCCAGGTAGATCACTGTTTCGATTGGCACTCATGCACCAACCTGATGAGAAGCCGAAAATGCCGCCGAACACCCAGTGCCATACTGCCTTTACCAAACTCCTGAAAGACCTGTCGAAAATACCAGTGTCTCAAAGAATGAAGTATTCCGGGTATGGACTCCCCCATGTATACAGATATTCTCTTTCTCAAAAAGAGGTAGAGTTACTGCCTGAGTTGTACCGAAAAGTACTTGAACGTGGAGGCAATGGCGCCAATCGGGTATTGGAAAATCTCCTGGAACTCCTGGTAAGAGTACCTGGAACCAGTCATTTCCCATTCTTACTTGAAGCACTGAGCCTGACACGCCCCCGAGACAAAGGTCTGCCCCAACGCCAGGAAGTGATCCTTTCCTGCCTGTCAATCGCGGCTGTCCAACGCAAAAACCAGTTAGCCTTTCAACACCTGATGGATCTCACCAGGCATGAATCGGCTGATATTCGGGCCCAGGCGCTTGAACATCTGTTAGTCACACACTCAATTTTGGATCAGCCAGTCCCCCAATCAGTAATTGACCGGGCCCAGGTCATAGTCGTGGAAGATTCAGAGTTTTACCCACGATTTCTGGCCCGTCAGATCATGCAGGAAGCCAACCTGCCCACCCCGCTTGAAAATCAAGGGGGCACCTATAGCTTCAAAGTCCATCATCGGTATCTCGGCAAGGGGGTCCATCGGGTCATTGAGATCAAATCCGAACAAACACTGGAGGATCTTCATCTTGCAATCCAGTCAGCCTTTGAATGGGACAACGATCATCTCTATGCGTTTCACCTCGATGGCGATTCAAGAAACGAGTCGTTTGAATTTCAAGGGTCACCAGTGATGTTTGACAATCCCTTTGGAGCAGATGCCCCACCGGCAAATGAAGCAATCCTGGGCAAACTAGGGCTATCACTTCACCACAAGTTTCTCTATCTCTTTGACTTCGGTGATAACCACGAGTTCGAGGTCGAGGTGGTGGCTATCACCCCCAAAGCCAAACGCGCTAAATATCCGCGCATCGTTGAAAGTAAAGGCGAGAGCTTTCTCCAATACCCGGATGAAGATGAGTGGGGAGATGAAGAAGACTGGGAATGAAGAATGTGGTTAGTGATTCGTGGTTAGTGATTCGTGATTCGTAGTTAGTTCTTGGTTCTTGGAAAGTATTGATTTCTAACCACTAACCACTAACCACTAATTACTATTTGGTTCCTGGTTCTTCATCAAAGGTATTGGTTTCAAGTCACCAATCACCCAACAACCAACAACACATTCTCTCTATGATCGTGCAACGCAACTACAGCCCGTTGACCTGCATGGCTTGCGCTGAAGGCGCAGGGCTTGCCTTTGATTTCACGATGGCCTTCCAGCCAATTGTGAACATCCAATCTCGCTCAATTTTTGGCTATGAAGCCCTGGTTCGTGGAATAAACCAGGAATCAGCCGCAGAAATATTGGATCAGGTCAATGATGAGAATCGCTACCGGTTTGATCAGGTATGTCGGGTCAAAGCGATTCAACTGGCAGCCAGACTTGGTCTCCAGACATTTCTCTCAATTAATTTTCTCCCCAATGCGGTCTATCGCCCGGAAACCTGTATCCGTACAACCCTCGAAGCTGCCGCAAAATACAACTTCCCTTCCGACCATATTATCTTTGAAGTCACTGAAGGCGAACGGGTTACCAACCACCAGCACCTGATTGAAATTTTCCAGGAATACAAACGGCTTGGATTTAAAACCGCGATTGATGATTTTGGCGCTGGGTACGCAGGACTCAACCTGCTGGCCGAGTTTCAGCCAGATATTGTGAAAATTGACATGGGGTTAACCCGTGATATTCACACCCATAAACCACGACGCGCCATTGTGTTGGGGATTCTCAAAGTATGTGAGGAATTAGGCTGTACGGTAATTGCCGAAGGTATTGAACAGCCCGAGGAACTGGCTGTCCTGCACGATGCCGGGGTGCATTTGTTTCAAGGTTACCTGTTTGCCAGGCCAGGGTTTGAGCACCTCCCGCAACCCCAGTTTTGAGGAATGAAGAATGAAGAATTGAGAAAATGGTGCTTGGTGCTTGGTGCTTGGTGCTTGGTGCTTGGTGCTTGGTGCTTGGTGC
>CAZXCE010000870.1:0-3039 GCA_964639175.1 uncultured Clostridia bacterium | reverse complement strand
GGGTTTTCGAATTTATATCCTTTGTACCCTTTGTGTCCTCTATGTCCGTTATATCCTTTTCATCTTTTCAACCCGGAACCCGGAACCCGGAACCCGGAACCCGAATCTGCACCCCGATTCTCTCCCCAACCGTTGCCGATGCGAAACAGGCGATTGCCCAGGCTCAAGTGAATGCCGATTGGATTGAACTCCGGCTTGATTTTCTGGAAGACCTTGACCCAGACCAGCCACGCCTGACAGTTAAAACCCTTCTGGCCGAATGCTCAAAGCCAGTCATCATCACATTTCGCCCAAAAGAACAGGGCGGCAAACGGGAAATCGCACTCAATGAACGACTGGCGTTCTGGCACCAGATTTTGACACTTCCAGACGTCCATTTTGATCTTGAAGCCGATTTTGTTCCGCTGCTGGTTGAAAAACTGGGAGCGGCGGCGCTTCCCTGGGACAGCATCATCGCGTCCTGGCACGAGTTTGACCATACCCCAGATGATCTTCGGGCATTGATTGAGCAGCGGTTTCCACGTGAAGCGGCAACCATCAAGCTGGCGGTTCGCACGGCTTCAATTCGCGACCTGATGGCACTCTTTACAGCCTTCCAGTCGCTCGCGGCACAATCCAGGCAACGGTTTATTTTGATTGGAATGGGAGCCCCCGGTGCGCCAACCCGGATTTTGGGGCCAGCGCTTGGCAGTCAGGTAACCTATTCTGCTGCGCCAGATGGGAATCTATCGGCGCCGGGCCAGTTTTCAGCGGCTGAACTACGTCAGGTGTATCGTATCCACCACCTCTCAACGGCGACCAAAGTCACGGGATTGATCGGAAAACCGGTTGGGCATTCACTTTCACCACACATGCACAACGCCGCGTTTGAAGCGTTGGGGCTCGATTGGATCTATCTTCCGTTTGAAGTACAACCCGAAGGCACTGATCTGGCTGACTTTATCCGATTGTTCGTTCACCCTCAAAGCCGTCAGTTTCCATTTCAGCCGATGGGATTTAGCGTCACGATTCCACACAAGCAGGCAGTTATCCCGTTGCTTGATCGTCTGACAACCACCGCCGAAGCAGTCGGAGCAGTCAATACATTATTGATTGAAGGAACCCGGTTGATTGGCCACAACACTGACGTGGATGGCGCCATGCGTCCGCTTGAAAAACGTTTTGCGCTGGCGGGCTCGCGCGTGGCGGTACTTGGGGTCGGAGGATCAGCCCATGCCCTTGTCTATGGGCTGGTTCAACGTCAGGCCCAGGTCACGCTTTTTGCCCGCAACCAGGAAAAAGCCCGGTCGCTGGCTGACAAATTTGGAATCAGGTGCTGTTCGCTGGAAGATTTTTGCGGCCAGCAGTTTGAAGGGGCTGTCAACTGCACGCCCCTGGGAATGCACGGCACAGCGAACCCTGCCGCCAGTCCCCTGACACCGGAACAACTCGGTGGACTGCACTGGGTGTATGATTTGATTTACCGTCCGCGCCTGACACCCCTTCTCGCGGCGGCTCAGGCACAGGGAATCGTCACACTTGACGGGCTGGAAATGCTCGTTGAACAGGCTCGCCTTCAGTTTGCGGCCTGGACCGGCCAGGAGATTTCATGTGAACTGATGTTTGCTACCGCCCAGAAAGGATGAATTATAAGTTATGAGCCATGAACTTTTAACTATTGACAAATCAACAGGATAACCTCAAAAGAACCTGCCAGAGAAAGCCCAGAGTCATCTCCTTCACCAATCTGCCTATTTCATAATTCATAATTCATAATTCATAATTCACCCGGCGTTGCCCCAATCTCAATTCGCCGCCTGCTCTGTGTCATTGCAGCCGACATCCCCGCATTGCCCACGCTTCCTCCTGACGGTGATCTCCCTGCAGTGTGCATAGTGCAGATTAACATTTGTTCCCCCCAATCAAAGGTGACCTCATGGCCAACTCAAAGCAAGAACTCAATGTGCATGCCCTCTATCACGGCATGGATGCTCAAGCAATCTTAACTGCGTTTCAGGACCATCTTGAATACACCCTTGCCAAAGACCGCTTTTCAACCACCGATCTCGACCGCTATATGGCACTGAGCTATACCATTCGGGATCGTCTGATTGAGCGCTGGCTGCGCACCCAAGACACCTATTACCAGCATGATTCCAAGCGCGTGTATTACCTTTCGATGGAGTTTCTGATTGGGCGCACGCTGACCAATAGCCTGATCAACCTTGGCCTGTATGACGAATGCCGAAAAGCCCTGGAAGAAATGGATCTTGAGCTTGAATCAGTGGCCGAAGTCGAGTGGGATGCGGGTCTGGGAAATGGTGGTCTGGGCCGACTGGCAGCCTGTTTTCTCGATTCCATGGCAACCCTCGGATTGCCCGGCTATGGGTACGGGATTCGATATGAATACGGCATTTTCAACCAGCGCATCAAAAATGGGAACCAGGTTGAGCGACCTGACAACTGGCTTCGATTTGGCAACCCCTGGGAAATTCCCCGGCCACAGGTGCTCTATCCGGTCAATTTTTATGGTCATGTCCTGCAATATGTTGACCGCAAAGGCCATCTCGTGAGCGAGTGGCTTGAAACGACCGAAGTCATGGCGATGGCCTATGACGTTCCAGTTCCCGGCTATCAGACCAATACCGTCAACACTCTGCGACTCTGGTCAGCCAAAGCCTCGCGGGATTTTGACTTCACCTACTTTAACGAAGGTGATTACATCGGTGCAGTGGAAGCCAAAAACGATTCTGAAACCATCTCCAAAGTGCTCTATCCCAATGACAACCGGGTTTCTGGAAAGGAACTGCGGCTCAAACAGGAGTACTTCTTCGTTTCAGCCACGCTGCAGGACATCATGCGGCGCTACAAAAAAGCCCATACTACGTTTGACCAGGTACCTGAAAAGATTGCAATTCAGCTCAATGACACCCATCCGGCAATTGCGATTGCCGAATTTATGCGGATTTTGCTGGATCAGGAACACCTGGAATGGGATAAAGTCTGGGACCTGACCACCAAAGTATTTGGCTACACCAACCACACCGTGATGCCCGAAGC
>CAZXCE010000869.1:0-3046 GCA_964639175.1 uncultured Clostridia bacterium | reverse complement strand
AGAATCAAGCACTTACCAAACCCAATATCTCAGAAAATTTATGACAAGGTACTTAGCTCGATACCTTCCCTCTGTTTTGAAGGAGATTGAACTGGAATCGTCATAAAGAATTGTTGTACCTCGGGTTAGGAAATAGCCAGGTAATTCTATCAAATGAGCTTGGCGAACGACTGACGACTGACTACGAACTGGAACCCTGTCAATGCTTTCGCTTGAACCAACGTTCCAAGAAAACTGGGCTGGAATGGTTTCCTGGCTGGAAATACAGGCCCAGGAATCAACCAGCGAACTGGCTGCAATCTGGCAGGATGTCAAAGAATTGTTGACCCGGCAGATACTGGAAGCGGTGGTCCCGGAATTTCCGGAGGCAATCGGCTCGGACCTCACCGCCTATCGCGATTTTCGTCAGCACACGGCCACAACCCTGAGTGAAGCAGTTGTCGCCGCCGTAGATCGAAAACGATTGTTCAAACGAATCATCAAACTGATTGAAATCTTTGACCGCAACGTTGACGAAGCCCTCAAACAGTTACCTGAAGCTCCGGTCATTTTAGAAAAACAGATCAGTGACATGTTTGAAACCGGAGTCAACTCGACACTGGCTCGACTCTGGTTAAAACTCCGACTCCGACAGAGAAAACTCAACTGGCAAGTGGTCGTGACCGAAGAGTGGCAAACCCTGAATCGAGAGCGACTCAAGCGGGAAGGTCAATTACTGCTCGAACTGGCGCTGCTGTTTCGAAAATTGCAAACGCCCTGGGATCTGGTTCGGACCAGTCTGGATGAGCAGGTGAAAGGCAAACGGGGAACCCCGGTTGATTCTGGTGCCAAACTCGAACTCCAGAAACAAATCGTGTTGCGGCGAATCCATCACTTTGAAACGGCATTGACACGGCACAAATTGTTTTCCGAACGTCTGCGCTCAAAACTTGAAACCCGGCTATCGAGCCGATTGGCCGTACGGTCTCTCTCACCGCAATCAAAAAAATCGCCGCCAGGGCCGGAATTTTTAAAACTGTGGGTTGAACAACTCCGGGCGGTTGAGGCTGAGACGCGGCTTGAGATCGAATTGACCCGCCAGGAAAGCAACCTGATCGTGTTGTTTGGCCAGTACCTCGACCAGATTGGGCGCGAACGAACCGCCCTGCGCACCGAACTCCAAACAATGACTCAGGAGGTTCGCCAGCAGGTGGAAACCCAGGCGCAGGTCACGCTCCCCGCCATGGAAACCGACATCGTCCCGGCGCTCAGTCGGGTTCACGATTTAGAATCGGCCTTTCGCAAACAACTCCGACCGCTCCAGGTGCCGGTTGAACTTGTGGCCTGGTTGAGCCCCTATCCGCCCAAAAAACCCAAACCAAAGCTCCTGCGGCCATCTGATTTTTACCTCCGCACGTTTGACCGCCGGGTACGCACCGGCGTGGAACAGCTCTTTGCCGACCTGGAAGCCCAGCACACCGCAATTGTGACCCAGGTCGAACAGGCCCGCGAAGTCATTGTGTTTGGCACGGAAGCACTCGATGCCCATCTCGAAAATGATCGGACTGTCGCCCGCGAAGCCTTCCACAATGCGTTGCGGATGCTGGAACGCCTCAACCAGTCTGACACCAGTTGGCGACTTCCGGTCGAACGCCGGTTGGTCGAGCTTCTGGCCGGGATGTTTCTGGAAATTCGGGTCCTGCTTTCCCGCGATTATCTGGGGTCACTGGCCTATCTGGCCCAAAAAGGCACCAGTTCAGCCTTTAGTGAAAAAGTCGAGGCCGGCTCGGAGGTCATGACCGAGCTGATTCAAAAATCAGTGGATGTTGGGGAAGCCGGCTTTACTGAATTTCTGGTGGCTATCGGCTGGAAACAACGCTTTGACCCCGGCAAATCTGAAATTTACCGCCGGACCTACCTTCCAAAAGAATTCACCGCCGACCTTTCCAAAAAAGAAATGCCGGCCATTTACCGGCGGTTGTTTCGGTTTGAAGCGGTTGACGATCCACGCTTTTTGATTGGCCGGGCTGAAGAACTGGCTGCGATTGCCGAAGCTCGAACCAACTGGGAAGCTGGCCGCCAGGTGGCTGTTTTGATCACCGGTCCTCGCGGCAGCGGCAAAACCAGCCTGATCAATTGTGCCATCAAACGGCATCTGGCCGGAGTCGAGGTTATCCGGGGGGATTTTAGCGAGCGCATTACCTCAATTTCGCACCTGCACGCTCATCTGGCTCGCCTGTTTGGATTGGATTCTGCTGACGACCTGGAACAATTCCTGCTGGAGCGCCGCCGAATCGTTATTTTGGAGGAAATCGAACGCCTTTTCCTGCGCCAGATCGGACATTATCTGGCCGTTCGTGAGATTCAGCGCCTGATTGCCGCGACCTGCTCGACTACGTTTTGGATTCTGGCGACCAATCAGGTGGCCTTTCATTTTCTGGATCCAGCCGTCCAGTTTGGCAATACCTTTTCCCATCGGATCAACGTCGGAAATGTCAGCCGGGATATGCTCCAACAAGCAATTTTGTTGCGGCACAACCTGTCGGGGCTCCGGCTCGAATTTGCCGAACGCCCCAGAGAAGAAACCTGGGTCGCCCGGCTCCGGGAAAAACTGGCTGGTACAATTGACGCCGAGACCCAGTTTTTTGACGCGTTGTTTGAGGAATCAACCGGCGTGTTCCGCACGGCCTTTGAAATCTGGCTTGGGCATCTGGACCGGGTTGAAGCCGGGTCGCTCTATATGAAATTGCTGGACATTCCAAACCTGGAACCTGTGATGGAGGTCTTGACGCCGGAAGACTGGTTTGCGCTCAAAGCGATTCTCCAACACGGAAGCCTGATGCCCGATGAACATGCCGTCATTTTTCTGGAACCTGTCAGTGTCAGCCGGGCGCGGTTTGATCAATTGCTGGCGCGTGAAATCATCGAACCCGACCCGCTCAAACCAGGATTTCGCGTCCGACCTGAAGCCCTCCGACTGGTCACAGAAGGGCTCTATAAACGGAATTTGCTTTAGGGAGCGTTAAAAATTATCTTCCCGTTTTCATTTGGAGGGCAGGCATTTGGA
>CAZXCE010000868.1:0-3047 GCA_964639175.1 uncultured Clostridia bacterium | reverse complement strand
TCGCACCACGGCTATTACACGACGCCCGTGCCGGGCTAAAATCCTTATCCTGGCGCTTATATCCCTGAACCCTAATTGGTATTTTCTATGCTGAAATCTGCTTTCAATCGGTCCAACTGGCCAGTCGTGCCAGCTTTATTGATTCTGGGGTTGCTCTTTGGGGGCAGCCTTGGCTTGACTGGATGCGCTCCGGCCCGTCAGCAGCCGGAACTCCCTGATTTAGAAGCACTTCAGGACCAGGAATGGGAAGACTCAGCCTATACCAGTGATCCTGAGTCAGCCTATGAAGGCGATGAGGAATATGAAGAGGAAATCCCGGAAAGCGAGCGGATTCCATCCGCGACGTTGACCGTCTATCAATCCTTCGGCGGACGTCAAACCTACGTTTCGCTCTATGTGAGTTTTCCACCAGAAAAATCGCCCTCGCTGGTTGAACCGTTTCAGCAGGTGTTTGGCGCGAAAATTGGGAAGGTCCACGAGCGGGTTCAAAAATACTCAATTCACCTTTCAGCCAGAGGTGATGGGCTCCTGCAACGTTCGGGGCTCGTCAATCAGTTTCAACTTGACCTCAACCCGCTGGTGACTGCCTGCCGGGCAATCAAATTAAAAAAACTGAATGTCTACCTGAGCCACAAACCAATCCGTTTTTCTGAAGCGAAGGGCCTCGAAGTACAGCAAGTCAGCCCATACATCATGGCGTACCAGAAGGAATTCAATCTGGAAGCTCCATCAGGGGTTATTCCACCGATCCAGCTCCGGTATGGATACCGGGTGTGGGATATTCTGAAAGCCTTGATACCACTGGTGTTGCTGATTTTGCTGCCCATTTGGTTTGTGGCCTGGTCACTTCGGAAGGCCAGACAGGTGACGGAGAACCTGCCGCGCACCGGGGCTGAGCTTCAACGATTGGTCGAATGGACAATGGCCGGATACTGGTTGATCTGGTTGTCGCTTCTGGATTCCGTCATTGACCGAACCCTGATTTCTTTTCTGACTGGACGCCCTCGCAATGACACGCTGATGGTCGTCATCACCCTGGTTGGTCCGCCATTGCTGGTGGAACTCTGTTGCAAACTCATGACCATTCCCTTTGTGAGCCGAATGCGACAAATCCAGGCGAGTCGGCGCGAAATCATTACTTTGGCCATTATAAAAAGCGTCTTCTCGTTTGTAACGTGGGCTGGACTGGGCATAACCATGAGTTCACTGATAGCACAGAAATACCTCTGGGCGTTGATGGCAGTCAGTGGAACACTGGTGTTCTGGTTTATCGGTCAACTAGTGCTCAATAGTTTGAAGCGACTCAAACAGGTCGTTCTGACTCCTGGCGATTTGCGCAACCGGGTTTTTGAACTCGCCACTCAGGCCGGTGTGAAGGTGAAAGAAATTTTTATTTTGAGTTCGCCCAAAGAACCGCTCATCAATGCGTTTGCCGTTGCTGGCGGGAACGTGATGTTGAGCGAAGACCTTGTTTCCCGACTGAGCCGCCGTGAAGTTGATGCCATTGTGGCCCACGAACTTGGTCACCTGAAACACAAACACCCGATCTTTCTGGTGACTGGGCTGATGCTGGCGGTGGCGGTCTCGATCTTTATTGGGAGTTTTATCAAGCTTTCGGGACCGCTGGCTGGCGCACAAGGGATCGTCAGACCAGTGGTGTTGCTTGTCTGTTTCATGGGGTATTTTTATCTCTCACGGCGATTTGAATTTACGGCTGATGCCGAGGCGGTCGAATTGACCAAAGATCCCCAGGCCATGATTACCGCGCTCAAGGAAATCACCCGCCATAACCTGATGCCGCTGGAGTGGAATCAATTCGGAGAAAAGCTTCTGACTCATCCTTCGACCCGTAAACGCGCCGAAGCCATTGCCTGGAAAGGCGGGATTCCACGCGAACACTTGCAGGAATTGCTGGCTGAATCCACCGCTGAGCCAGACAACCGCTATGAATTGCCCGAAGTCTTCCACGCCGAGACCAATGAACCAGCCAACCTGATTTTTTCATCAAGTCTGCGTAAGCAAAAATCACGTCGGGTTTTATGGATTCAACTGGGAGTGATTTGGGGACTTCCACTGCTGGTTGGCGCTACAACCACATACTTCCATCTCACCGGGCAACTGGCTGGACTTACCTACCTGTTGAGCCTGGTTGGGATTCCGTATCTCTTTGGATTTGCCATCAATCGGCTTCCATTGACGACGTTTCCAGGGATGGCTCGCCAGCTTGCACAACGGCTGGCCAGTGAAAAAATAGATGTTCGAGCGCTGAATGGTACATTTGTTGGGTTATCACCCTCAGCCGACCGACAAAGTTATGACGGAGACCTTTCGTGGGACATCGGTTATGTCTTTTTGACTGAATCCCAATTGATTTATCTCGGTGAACGAACCCGATTTGCTCTTCAACGCGAGCAAATTCAGGAAATCCAGTGGTTCCAGACCGGATTCCCCTGGCATACCGCCCAACCGATTTATCTCGACTGGAACGACCCTGACCAGGAGCGAGGCGGGACTTTGGGGTTGTATACCTCCAATGCCTATTCACTGAGTGAACTCAACCAAAATGCTCCAAAGTTCCTGGCTCAACTGGAACAGTGGCATCAGTTGCCACCGCAAGCTGAACCTGACCTCACTGTATTCCAGGAACTTGAATCACCGAAAATTGATCCAGTGACTGGTAGCAGAGTGGCTCAAATTGAGCCCCGAGGTATTGTTGTTCTGCTTGCCTTTAATTTTCTCCTGATGCTTGTGGTGTGCTACCCCCTGGGCTTTGATTTTGAGGGGGAAACTACGGCTGCTGGTTTGTTTGTGATAGGGGCCACAAGTGTGAACTGGCTGGTACTTTTCCTGCCGATGTTGGCTGCAATTGGAAAAGAGCGAAAGAGTGAAGGCGCGAAAGAGTGAATAGTGCCGTTGCTTAGAGATCTTTCTCCTTCGCTCTTTCTTACCATTTGCTCAAATTTGGGATGCTTCCGAAACATTGAACTGGCTGCGCATCCCGGCACGGGATACCTCCAAAAAGCCGTGGGTCAGCGTCAGCGCCACCC
>CAZXCE010000867.1:0-3051 GCA_964639175.1 uncultured Clostridia bacterium | reverse complement strand
CCACGCACCACCAGCCAGACTTGCAGCACTGGAATCAACACACCCTGAACCCACAACCCCAGACCATCCAGTACCCACTCGCCCGAAGTTCGAGACAGCATCCGACGGCGTGCCACCGGGCTGAGCAGCGTGGCCAGAACCAGCCCCAAAAATGTCAGGAATACCAGCATGGAGTGTGACAGTGAAAAAAGAGAGTTCAGGATTGAGCAATTATGACTGAGACTTTCTGGAAAGTGAAAGAAGGTGGGGCGTTATCAAAAAGTTTAGCCGGAAACCCTGGGACAAGGCTTCCGGCTTGATAAAAAAGCGAATTGTTTCTGAACCACTCAAAAGGAAACCTGCCGACCCAGCAGCATATCCTTGACCCGTTTGGCGGCAGGTTCATCAAAACCAACCGGACCTGAAAATGCTTCCGGGTTATAAAACGTACCAAAGACAAGATCCCACAGCGGGAGGTCGCCAAAATTGTACCGCGCCTGCCCTGGCTCATGGTGCCAGCAATGCGCTTCGGGGCGTTGAACAAAATAGCCAAGCCAGCGTGGGGTGCGGATATTCCAGTGCTGGAACATCGCCAGAAATGCCCCAACATATCCGAGCCAGGCCGCAGCCAGCGAAGAAAGTCCAAGAATGAAAACGGTGATGGCCAAAAACATCAGGGTAAAGGTAATCACTTCAAATGGATGCGTGTACGCTGAACCAGAAATATCCACGCGTTGCGGGCTGTGGTGAAGCTGATGTTGCCAGCGCCAGAGAAAGGTAAATCGGTGTTGGATCACATGAAATAAATAGTTCACCAGCGTTACCAGTCCAAAACCAAGAACAAGTTGTATTCCAAACGGAAGGGTTGAACCGTGAATCAAGCTGTGGCCGGCAATCCATTCAACTGGAAGCAGCGATGGCAATATGGCATTGATTGCCAGCACCACGACCACAAAAATGGCTCCAATCCCTTGCCACCAGCGGATGCTGGGAAAAGATCGGGCTGGTTTCCATTGTTCAATAACGAGCATGACCAGGTAGGTCACAGGGATCAGTAATCCCAACAAATCTTCAGATTTCATAAACAAAACGTTCCTCCAAAATCCAGGTTAAATCAGAGTGGTTTTCAAAAATCACCTTACGCTGTAAGGTTACAGGCATGAAATTTCAATCTCCCAAAAAACAAAGAGCTTCAATTGACTCGTTGACGTCGCTGAAAATTGCCCGAACGGCACTGGCGTTGATTGATCGTGATGGTTTGGAAGCGTTGAGTACCCGTCGGCTGGCGGCAGAACTCAAATGCGAGGCAATGTCGTTGTACCACCACGTTCCGAGCAAAGGTCATCTTTTGGATTCAGTCGCCGATTTATTAATGGGGGAAATTGAACTGCCGGTACCGGGCGAAACAGATTGGCTGGCCCAACTCCGGACACTGGCTCAATCGTATCGGAAGGTGGCCGAACGCCATCCAAAAGCGTTTATCTTGCTGGCCACACGCCGATTTAACTCTGACCAGTCATTCCGATTTCTTGAAACCAATCTGGAAATTCTGAAACAGGCCGGATTTGACGAACTGATGCGGGTACGGATGGTGCGTCTGATCGGACATTTTGTTAATGGAGCGCTTCTCAACGAAATCGCGCTTCGCCATCTGCAGTCTGAGCCGACAGCCGTAGTTATTCCCGGGCAGTTTCGTCACGTTCAGGCTGTTGCCCGATATCTGGGAGACACCTATTTTGATTCCTATTTTAATTTTGCTTTAGAACTGATTCTGACACAGGTTCGGGAAGCCCCGCGAACGGCTTCAGATCAACCTTGAAGCGAGTGCTGGCTGGATTTTTCAGTACTGAATAGACGCAAAATTCTTGCAACTCTGGTTATTCACTGGTAAAGACGAGGTTCCTTGCCGCTCTACTCTGCCTCCTGGATTCACTGTGTACCCGTGAACGTATCAACCTCATCAAAAAATGTTCTGGTCATTGTCCATGATTTTCCTCCGTTGGGTGGAGGCTGGGTCATCAGAGCCCTGAAATTCGTCAAATATCTGGAGTTTTTTGGCTGGCGGCCAGTGGTATTGACCGTTGAATCGGCCTTTTATCCACCCGCTTTGCTCGATCAATCATTACTTGATGAAATTCCAGCTTCAACCCCGGTGTATCGGACGCGAACCTCAATTGGTCCCTATCAACTCCAGCTTCCAAACCAAAAGGCTGAGACGTGTGGAACCAGGGGAAATGGGACCCAGTTTCGCCAGATCCTGGAATGTTTGGTGCCTGCGAACCTGCGCGTGATCCAGGATTACGGTTTTTTCTGGCTTCCGCATGCCTGGGCCCAGGCATGCAAGATCATTGATCAGGAAGCAATCAACCTGATTTTTACAACTTCGCCGCCACACAATGTCCATCTGCTGGGTTGGGTGTTAAAAAAACAATTTCGGCTTCCGTGGGTTGCCGATTTTCGAGATGGGTGGATGCAATTTGAGATGTTTGTGGCCAGTTCAATGGTGCGGCGGGCGTTTGACCGACGTTGCGAAAGGCTTGTGCTCAGCAATGCTGACCAGGTTATTTGCACAACCCCGCGAACAGTTGAAGATTTCTGCCGCGATTACCCCGACATTCGCAAAAAAATTCATACGATTTACAATGGATTTGATCCGGCGGACTTTGAGAACCTGGAACCTATCCACTCACAAAAGGACGAATTCAGGCTTGCCTACGTCGGCTCACTTTCGCTTAAACCTCGCCGAACACCAGAGATCCTGTTACAGGCCGTTCAATCGCTGGCTTTGAAAATCCCAGCTTTCCAAGAAAAATGCCGTCTTGAGTTTGTCGGTCTGGTCTATGATGTTCCGCTGGAACAGATGCTCCAGGAATATAACGTGGTATCAATGTGCCGGATTGTGGGTGTTGTTTCACACAAAGCGGCCATTCAGGCGATGCGAAGCGCCGATGTTTTGGTGCTTCTGATCAATTTTGATCAAAAATTTGGAAACGATAGCATCCTGAGTGGGAAATTTGGGGAATATATTGCCGCCCAAAAACCGCTCCTGGCCATTGTTCCTGACGGAGAGGC
>CAZXCE010000866.1:0-3079 GCA_964639175.1 uncultured Clostridia bacterium | reverse complement strand
ACTCTTTGATGGACGCTATTTTAGCAAATTACTCAACCCTCGTTGTAGTACTAAGCACCAAGCACTAAGTACAAGTCCCCATAAAAGGGGGATGAAATTCAACCACTCGCTGGGAAGGAACATTGGTTTTCGCCCGGATGGGCGCTGGAACACAATCGTGAGCGAGGAACCGAAAATCCCACGGGAAACAAGAACCGAACCAGCTTCCAGCGCCCATCCGGGCGCGAACCACTGCGAACCGAAGATCCGGTGGTGTGCCCAAAGCGGCAAACCACCGGCTATTCTCCGGCGCCCATCCGGGCGAAAGCCAATTCAGAAGAACAGAATTTCCATCCCCTATTTATGGGGACTTGTACTCAGCTTTCAGTCCCAACAGCAAAAAGCCCGGTGGCAGGTTGGATTCTGCCACCGGGCTTCACTTTGAAAGAAAAAGATAAAAGCGTGAATGATACCAATTTGCGATGAAACTTTTGTGTGAGCAAACAGTCAAGTAATTCAATCACATAAACTTAGCGAACTACTGACTACTGACTACTGACTACAAACTGGTATTAATTTTCAAACCGTTTGAACAGCAATGAAGCGTTTGTCCCGCCAAAGCCGAACGAGTTGCTCAGTGCATAAGTCAAATCGGCCTGCACAGACTGGTTGGGAACATAATTTAAGTCACAATCCGGGTCTGGCTCTTCATAATTGATCGTTGGAGCAATATGCTGGTCGCGCAAGGTCAACGCCAGGACACAGGCTTCAACTGCTCCGGCAGCACCAAGCAAGTGCCCGGTCATGGATTTGGTTGAACTGACTTTCAGGTTAGCCGCATGGTCACCAAAGAGGCCCTTGATGGCAGCGGTTTCGTGTTTGTCATTGAATGGTGTTGACGTTCCATGAGCATTGATATAGCCAACCTGCTCAGGCGCAACACCCGCATCTTTCAGGGCATTGTGCATTGAACGCCGGGCACCGTCGCCGTCTTCGGGTGGTTGGGTAAAGTGATAGGCATCACTCGACATTCCATACCCGACGACTTCGGCATAAATTTTGGCACCGCGAGCACGGGCGTGCTCCAGTTCTTCAAGCACCAGGATTCCAGCACCCTCGCCCATCACAAACCCATCCCGCAACCGATCAAATGGCCGGCTGGCTTGTGGACCCCGGTCATTATGGGTTGACAGGGCGCGCATGGCGGCAAATCCGCCAATGCCCATGGGCGTGATGGTGGCTTCGGCACCGCCACAGAGCATGGCCTCACACTCGCCCCGGCGGATGAGGCGATAGGCATCTCCGACCGAATGCGCCCCAGCCGCACAGGCCGTCGAAACCGCCGAGTTTGGACCTTTGATGCCAAATCGGATCGACATCTGACCTGCTGCCAGGTTGATGATGGATGATGGAATAAAGAAGGGCGAAATCCGGTCTGGGCCACCGGTAAACAATTTGGTCTGTTCACGTTCGATAATGGTGAACCCGCCCAGCGCCGAACCGACAAAAATGCCGACCCGTTCGCTGTTGTCGTCGGTGATTTTGAGACCACTGTCATCCAATGCCTCTTGCGATGCCGCAATGGCGTAATGGATGAAGGGATCCATTTTCTTGATTTCTTTTTTCTCGATGAATTTTGCCGGATCGAAGTTTTTGACTTCGGCTGCGATGTGGACTGAAAACCCGGTGGTATCGAAGTGGGTAATTTGACCAATCCCACTTCGACCCGCCAACAACGCTGCCCAGGTTTCTTCAGCGGTGTTCCCCACGGGGCTGACAATGCCGACTCCGGTGATAACAACGCGACGTTTCACAGGGGCCTCCAAAAAACAGGACTATTTGAGTGATTCGAGGTGGGCTTCGATATAGGTCACGGCTTCACGGACGCTGGTGATTTTTTCAGCATCTTCGTCCGGAATTTCAATTCCGAACTCTTCTTCAAAACGCATGACCAGTTCGACCGTGTCGAGTGAATCGGCGCCCAGGTCATCAATAAAGCGAGCTTTCGGTGTCACTTCGCTTTCATCGACCCCCAATTCTTCGACGATGATTTGCCGCACCTTCTCTTCAATGGCTGAGATATCTGACATAAAAAAGGTCCTTCCTCCTGATTTGTGAAAAAAATTTTGCGTACCTTATTTTTTTTGGTTCAAAGAAGCAAGTCACAATCGAAAGATTCAACTTGCGAAAGCTGCCAGGGAAGCGGGAACGTGCCTGCCTGCAAGGGCATTGCCGACTTCACTTGCCAGTTATGAACAGGCTTCACGGATCGCTTCCAACTGATCCGGCTGTTCAAAATTGAGAACTTTGACCTGATTGTTGATTTGACGAACCAGGCCGCTGAGTACTGTTTTCGGGCCAACTTCAACAAAGGTCGTCACACCTTCGGCCACCAGTTTTTGAATCGAGCCGACCCATCTGACCGGTGAACAAACCTGAGCAATCAGATTGGCGCGAGCCTCGGCACCAGTTTGTTCCAGGTCGGCATTGACGTTGGCCACCACTGGAAAGGCCGGATCCGCAAAATCAAGCTGGTTTAGATCAACCGCCAGTCGTTCTTCAGCCGGTTTCATCAGCGCGCAATGGAACGGGGCGCTGACGGGGAGCATCACGGCGCGGGCCCCTTTGGCTTTGAGCAAGGCGGCGGCGCGGGTGACGGCTTCGGCATGGCCGGCAATGACGATTTGGGCGGGTGAATTCATATTGGCTGGGCTGCAGACCTGATCCTGGGCGGCTTCAGCACAGACAGCTTCGATGGTGGCCAGATCGGCTTTGAGGACTGCCGCCATCGCGCCAACTCCAGGCGGAACTGCTTCCTGCATATAGGTGCCACGCCGCCGAACTGCCACCACGGCATCTTTCAACGAAAGTGTTCCGGCAGCCACCAGCGCGCTGTATTCGCCAAGTGAATGACCGGCCACAAAGGCTGGTGTCAGGCCCTGACTGGCCAGTACCCGATAGGCGGCGACCGAAACGGTCAAAATCGCGGGTTGGGTGTTTGCTGTCAACGCCAGATCAGCCTCGGGACCTTCAAAGCAAAGCTGGCTGATGGAAAATCCTAAACTGGCGTCGGCTTCTTCGAAAACAGTGCGAGCTTCGG
>CAZXCE010000865.1:0-3085 GCA_964639175.1 uncultured Clostridia bacterium | reverse complement strand
AAATGCCTGCCCTCCAAATGAAAACGGGAAGATAATTTTTAACGCTCCCTTAGTTCTATGTGTGCTGGTTATGAACTGTCTTTTTCTCAGAAACGAACTCATTGAAGTATCAGGGTTTGGTCTACTGACTACTGACTTATCAACTACTGACTACTGACTACTGACCTTCTTAAATATATGAAACACCAAAATTTGTGGGATCAAAAAATTGTTCGTCAGGCAACGATAGATGCTTTGAAAAAGCTCAATCCGCGCCTGATGATGAAAAATCCGGTCATGTTTGTGGTCGAGATCGGAAGTGTTTTAACCACCTTACTGCTGGTCCGGGACGTAATGGCGGGTGTTACTGGAATTGGATTTGAACTGCAAATCACGTTATGGCTGTGGTTTACGGTGTTATTTGCCAACTTTGCCGAAGCCATGGCCGAAGGTCGTGGCAAAGCCCAGGCGGCTTCGCTCAAAAAATCCCGAACCGAAACCTCAGCCCGCAAACGCCTGGCTGATGGGACAACACTGATGATTCCAGCGCCTGACCTGCGCAAAGGCGATGTCGTGCTGGTGATTGCTGGCGAATTTATCCCTGGCGATGGCGACGTGATCGAGGGTGTTGCTTCGGTTGATGAATCGGCCATCACGGGTGAGTCGGCGCCGGTCATTCGTGAAGCGGGCGGTGACCGTTCAGCCGTGACGGGCGGCACCAAAGTACTGTCTGATCAAATAGTTGTGCGCATCAGTTCCAATCCGGGTGAAACCTTCCTGGATCGGATGGTGGCGCTGGTCGAAGGCGCCGAACGTCAAAAAACGCCCAATGAAATCGCGCTTAACATTCTGCTGGCCGGATTGACAATTGTCTTTTTGCTGGCCGTGGTGACGTTGCAACCCTTTGCTATTTATTCAGGTGCCAAACAATCAATTTTTGTGCTGGTGGCGTTACTGGTGTGTCTCATCCCAACCACGATTGGCGGCTTGCTGTCGGCGATTGGGATTGCCGGAATGGATCGGCTGATTCAACACAATGTACTGGCGATGTCTGGTCGAGCGGTCGAAGCCGCCGGTGATGTGAACACGCTGCTGCTGGACAAAACCGGGACTATCACGCTCGGAAACCGGCAGGCGGCTGAATTCATTCCACTTCCAGGAATTAAAACCACTGATCTGGCTGAAGCAGCACAACTTTCTTCGCTGGCGGATGAAACACCGGAAGGGCGCTCAATTGTGGTGCTGGCAAAATCACAGTTCAATCTACGTGGACGGGAACTGGCATCACATCAGGCTCATTTTATTCCATTTACCGCTCAAACCCGGATGTCCGGCGTTGACATGGACGGACACGAAATCCGAAAAGGTTCGGCGGATGCCGTCCAAAAGTACATCGGAAATGGTCATCCTGGAAAATTGTCGGCTGAACTCCAGGCGGCAGTAGAGCGAGTTTCAAAAGCCGGAGGGACGCCGCTGGTCGTGACTCGCGACCGCCAGCCGCTCGGTGTGATTTATCTCAAGGATGTCGTCAAAGGGGGACTGACTGAGCGGTTTACCCAGCTTCGAATGATGGGCATCAAAACCGTGATGATTACTGGTGACAACCCGCTCACCGCCGCCGCTATCGCCCGCGAAGCCGGGGTGGATGATTTTCTGGCCGAAGCCAAACCGGAAGACAAACTGGCGCTGATTCGTCGGGAACAGGCTGAAGGAAAACTGGTTGCCATGACCGGGGATGGAACCAACGACGCCCCGGCACTGGCCCAAGCCGATGTCGGCGTGGCGATGAACACTGGCACCCAGGCGGCCAAAGAAGCCGGCAACATGGTTGATCTTGATTCAAACCCGACCAAGTTGATTGAAATTGTCGAAATCGGCAAACAGTTGCTGATGACCCGTGGAGCATTGACTACCTTCTCAATTGCCAATGATGTCGCCAAATATTTTGCGATTATTCCAGCGATGTTTTCAGCCACGTTTCCAGTGCTCACTGCGCTCAACATTATGCGGTTGAGCACACCACAGTCAGCTATTCTGTCAGCCGTGATTTTTAATGCCGTGATCATTGTTGTATTGATTCCACTCGCTTTAAAAGGCATTGCCTATCGCCCGATGAGTGCGGCGGCGCTGCTCCGGCGGAACCTTCTGATTTATGGTCTGGGAGGTTTGATCGTGCCGTTTGTTGGAATCAAAGTGATTGACGTGATTGTAACGGCCCTTGGATTGTCCTGAGTCGGCGACGGATCATCAGCTTTTGTCTGAGAAGCAATCAGGCTCTCAGACTCAAGCTTGATGACCCGTCTGCCTTTACGGCCTGGAGCGGAAGACCATCTGAAAATGGAGACCTCGGCCTTGAAAAAACAGTTAACAGATTCAATCAAATGAATTTAGTGAACTACTGACTACTGACTACTGACTATAAACCAGGATAAGTATGAAAATGCTTCGAACTGCAGTGTTGATGGTGGTGGTGACCACGATTCTGCTTGGAATTGTGTACCCGCTCGCCGTGACTGGAATTGCCCAGATTTTCTTTTCTGAAAAAGCGAATGGGCAATTGATCCAAAAAAATGGTGCGGTTATTGGTTCAAAAATCATCGGCCAGCCGTTTTCAGCACCTAACTATTTTTGGCCGCGACCTTCAGCCGCCGGAGCCGTTGGGTATGATGCTGGTGCTTCGACCGGGTCAAATTACGGCCCGACCAATGCCAAACTGGTTGATCGGGTGAAAACAGATGTCGCCAAATTCCAGACTGACCAGCCAGGGAAAGCTGTCCCAATTGATCTGGTGACAACTTCTGCTTCCGGGCTGGACCCGCATATTTCACCCGCCGCCGCTGAATTTCAAATTCCACGGGTTGCCAAAGCCCGTGGCCTCAGCGAAGACCAGGTGCGAAAGCTCGTTGCCCGCAACACCGAAGGCCGTGACCTTGGCCTTTTGGGTGAACCTCGGGTCAACGTACTCCGGCTCAACCTCGACCTGGACGCGGCAGGAATGAAGAATGAAGAATGAAGAATGAAGAATGAAGAATGAAGAAAGTGCCTGGTACCTGGTGCTTAGGGAGCGTTAAAAAATAAGTTACTAAGAGAGCAATCACCTTTGTAC
>CAZXCE010000864.1:0-3089 GCA_964639175.1 uncultured Clostridia bacterium | reverse complement strand
GGGTTTTCGAAGAAATGTCACCCTGTCACCTTGTCACGTGTCAGCCTGGTCTTTTTCTTCCTGCCACTGACGGTACAGCTCGCGTTTGGCAACACCGTATTTCTGTGACAGTTGTTTCATGGCCGCATTGGGGCTGATCCCACCAGCAATCAACCGTTCCATATCTTCTCGCAAAGTCAGGCGCGGTGAAAGCGGCTCAGTTTGAACGGCCTGACTCTTTCCAGCAATCAGAATTACCATCTCGCCACGGGGTTCATGCTGGTTAAAATGTTCAATCTGGCCACGTAAGGGCAGGCGAATATACTCTTCAAACTGTTTTGAAAGTTCACGGGCAACCACCGCCGGGCGATTTCCGAGCACCAGCAAGGCATCTTCAAGAAAGGATGAAATGCGGTGTGGTGCTTCATAAAAAACCAGAGTTACCAGCAGATCGCGCACACCTTCCAGTGCCTGACGACGGGCACCTTGTTTGACGGGAAGGAAACCAGCAAACAAAAACTGTTCGGTGTTGAGTCCCGAAGCCGCCAGCGCCGTCGGAAAGGCACAGGCACCAGGCAAGGCGGTGACCGGGCAGCCAGCTTCAATAGCGGCCTGGACAATCACAGCGCCAGGGTCTGAAATTCCGGGCATTCCAGCATCACTCACAATCGCCACCGATTTCCCGCTCTGGAGATCACTGAGCAACCGGGTCACCCGATCACGTTCATTGTGCTCGTGATAACTCAAGGTTGGCGTGTGAATATCAAAGTGGGAAAGCAGTTTGCGGGTATGGCGGGTATCTTCGCAGGCAATCAGGTCAACTTCGCGCAGGGTTCGCAAGGCCCGTAGCGTGATGTCTTCAAGATTACCAATCGGGGTGGGAACTAAATATAACGTGCCAGACATAAAGAAGCTTGAAGAACAAAGGCTGAGTGCCTGAAAGCCCTCAGCCCTATGAATTCACAACGAATTGACGGTTGGAAGTATTTTTACTGGGGCGTCGCAAGGTAGCCTGACCGGGTGAGGACCTTGAAATTTTTTCGTCCTGCAATCTGAACTTCAATCTGGCGAAATCCATTTGGGGTGCTGTTTTCCGGTTCATACACCAGATAATATTGATTTCGAAGGCTTTGTTCCGCTAGCCGAAACGCAGCTTTGAGCTGCCCCATATCACTTGGAAAAAACACATCGCCACCAGTTTCTTTGCAGAGCCGTTTCAGGTCTTTATCATCAACATTGTGATAGGGATTTCCCTCCACCCGAAACACCCCGCCGCCTTTGGTACTGATAGCAAAAATAACGACCTCGGTTTGTTGAGCAATTCGAATCGCCTGATCCAGGGTTTTATGGCTGGCGGTATCGGCGCCATCGGTAATAAACAAAATCACGCGCCGTTTACTGGTCGCCGCTTTCATCTGTTCAGTGCAGATTTTGTGAACAGCGTCATAGACGGCAGTTTGGCCTTGAGCCTGAAAGACGCGGTCGACAATAGACGAAATCCGGTCAAAATCACTGGTAAACTGCTGGCGAAAATCAACTTTTTCATTAAAGGTGACCAGCGAAGCCCGGTCGCGCTTGTTATCAAGTAACCGTTCGAGAAACTCTTTGATCGCTTCTTTTTCAAAAGCCAGTCGGTTCCGCACACTGGTACTGATATCCATGGCCAGGGTCAGGTTGAGCGTTAACCCGTCCTGCTTTTGGAAACTGACAACCCGCTGTTGTTGGCGATTTTCAAAAACATGAAAATCAGTTTGCTTCAAACCACGCACAAAGTTGCCGTCTTCGTTCAGGACCGTCACGGGCAACGTCACGTTGACAACTGAGGCCACGACAATCGGAGCATCGCCATCCTCCTGACCTTCAGATGGTGATGGCGATTGAGGTTGTACTGCTGTCGCACCGTGGGCAACCGGATTGAGAAAAGTCTCAAATTTACACTGAAGAACGGTGACGGCCACCAATACACCAATTAGAAGCTTGAATACAACTCGTCTTTTGGGCATGTGAAATAACCTGAACCAATAAATTAAAGAGGGAAGTTCTTTCCTTACCATAGCTTCCCACAAATCAAAATAAATTTTCCTTGGAATTTTAAATCGAGAACCTGGACGTGCTGGTGCGATGCCCTATTTGGAGTTCACGTTGCAGTTCTGGGTCTTCTGAACAATGATGACTGAGCACCCTGACCAACCAGCGAAAAAGAGATACTTGACAGATCTGAGAAAAACTGTCTATATTGCCGGTTCTGTACTGGGAGGTCGTCTAATGGTAAGACCTACGGCTCTGAACCGTATTATTGGGGTTCGAATCCCTGCCTCCCAGCCATTTTTTTGCCCACAATCAGCCACTTCCTTCCTCTTCAGGCTCAGGGCATAGAGATCTTCAACCTTTTCTGACCCCTATCCCCTTTCCCCTATCAATACTTACTGATACACCCGATAGTCAATTTCGGGAAAAATATTGTCCCGGCTTTCAACCTCAGCCAGCCATTCTTCCTCAATCGTATCAGTTGTTAAAAATTCATACAGTTTGGTAAAGCGGTGAATGTGATCCCGGAATCGTTTGACGGCATAGGCCACCATCGTCTGATTGGTGATGATAAACGCCCAGTCACTTGATTGGGCCAGTAAGAGTTCGCGAGCAGCCTGGTTGAGTGCCCGTAAGTTGAGCCCTTCCGCCTCTGGAAACCGATTGAGCAAATCAACCATTCGATTTTCGGCAATGTGCTGATGGCGATACATCCACTGAGTCGCACGATTGAGCCAGACACGGTTATACCCTTCAGCCCCCCAGGAAGAAGCCGACGGTGTCTGGGGCTGATTCTCTGGAAACATCTCTAAATAATCGGCTGGCGTGATTAGATGCACTTCATCCTGGTCATAGTGAATTTTGCGGATCAGGAAGTCCAGAAACTGGGGACCTTCATACCACCAGTGCCCATACAATTCAGCGTCATAGGGTGAGACGACCAGCGGCGCCCGGCCAATCAGGGGTCGCAGGTTGTGCATTTGCGCCTGACGCGAGGCCAGGAAGTGACTGGCGTGTTCAGCGGCAACTTCGGTGGCCCAGGCGGGTTCATACGGCTGCTTTTCGTGTAAATCAACCTTACC
>CAZXCE010000863.1:1767-3095 GCA_964639175.1 uncultured Clostridia bacterium | reverse complement strand
GCCTGGAACAGTACTCGATGGAAAATACCGGCTGGATGAAAAAATCGGGGCGGGCGGGTTTGGGGCGGTTTTTCGCGGTACACATCTGACCCTGAATCGTCCCATTGCGATCAAAGTGTTTAAACCTTCATCGGGTAACGATTCACCCAAAGCCGTGGAACGCTTTAAACAGGAAGGAGTTGCCGCGGCCCGGCTCAATCACCCAAATATTGTGACGGTGCTGGACTCGGGGATTTCAACCGAAGGGATCGCGTATCTGGTGATGGAACTGCTTCACGGTCATTCGCTGGCCTGGGAACTTCGTGAAGTAAAACCCTTTTCACTCCAACGAAGCGGTGCCATTCTGATTTCAGTGTGCGATGCACTGGCCGAAGCCCACCGCCAGGGACTGGTCCACCGCGATATTAAGCCGGACAATATTTTCCTGCACCAGACGCCAGATGGCGAAGTTGTCAAAGTGGTTGATTTTGGGATTGCCAAACTTTTGGGAAGATCAACTGAGGAAGACCTTCAGCCGTTGACTGTGACTGGGGCCATTATCGGTACGCCAGCCTACATGGCACCAGAGCGATTGACTGGACACGCCTATGATGGCAAATCAGATGTGTATAGTGTTGCCATTATTTTGCATGAAATGCTCACCGGAGAAGTCCCATTTTCAATCCCGCAGGGCAACTTTATAAAGATCATGATGGCACATGTCCACGAACCACCGCCGCCGCCAGGGCTGCTCAATCCACATATTCCCACCGAAGTCGAAACCTTACTTTTGCAGGCCCTTTCCAAAAATCCCGAAGATCGTCCGACCGCCGAGGAACTGGGACGACAGTTTCTGAGTGCTTCGGGTCTGGACTTAACCCAGATAAAAGCCTCTCTCCAGCATCCCCCATCTGGAAAGTAACGCTTGAAGGTCAACCGGTGGCTTCCAGGCAGTTCTCACACTCCGGCTCAACCATTGAGCGGATAAAACAAATCGGAGACTTTCTGGAGAGACTGGCGCAAAGCTCACCTGACGAACAGCACACAATTTTTCAAGCGCTTTCCACGGCGGACATTGGATTGAAAACCACGCTTGAATCGCTTCTCTCGCCTGGTGAACGGAGTTCTCAGCCCGAGTGTCTGACCAGGGAGCTTTGGACACAAATCGAGGAAATTTTCTTCTCTGCGCTCAATTACCCCTCTCACCAGCGGTCAGAAATACTGGATGAAGCCTGTGCTGGAAATGCGTTTCTCCGCCAGAAAGTAGAACTCTTGCTCGCTGCTGATTTGGAAATCAATGAGTAATGCCAGTGAGGGTACAGGGTTCCGGGTTCCGGCTACCGGGTTCC
>CAZXCE010000863.1:0-1757 GCA_964639175.1 uncultured Clostridia bacterium | reverse complement strand
TTTGTCTTTTTCCACAAATCTCGAACCCTGAACCATGAACCCTGAACCCTGAACCCTGACCCCTGACTCCTGATCTCTGACCCTGCTTTCTCTCTCCAAATTGCTGGATTTTTCCCGGCTACCTGTTTACTGTTAAGCTACCTGCCTGAATCCCTATTCAAAAGTTGCCTTTGGACAAGATCCCCCCATCCTTACTCTCATGGAGCTTTTTTATGGTTGTGCGTCGTTTGGTACCACTTTGGCTGGCACTCATAGTTGTGACCTGTTTTGGAATGTATTTTCACTCTCAATCCTGGTTGTTGGACCAGACTGTTTTAGCAACTGGGGTATCTGGCGGAGGAATGAAAGCCTCTCCCCAGACAGAATCAAGACTCCTGGGAGAAACAATCCCGGTCGAGTCATTTCCAGCCTTGCAAGACCGGCTTCAAACCGCACCGGGCGTCATTGAAGAACAACTCGTGCCGGGGTTGGAACGGCGTCTCAGTGGGACACCAGACCAGATGGTGCTTGAATGGAGTGTCCCGCCTGGTGTGGATCCAGGCCAGATTGAGCTTGAATTTCCAGGAATTGACGAGGTTGAGCAACGGGGTGACAGCGAACTGATGCTGCATCAGCAGCCAGACACGACGCTACGAATTATTGGTGTGAAAGCCTGGCAGGGGACGTCCGCTCAAACGATTGAAATCCCGGTGACGGTGACGTACCAGGGAAATGGGCGGGTGCGGATGATTTTTGGTGTCTTTGTGACCAGTGATCCGCTCCGAGTCAGCCTGCAGGTGGTGACGAGACGGGGCTTTGCTTCAAACGCGACACTCACCGTGACGAGTGGGGGGGATAGCGGTGCCGGGACATTGCGCGACCAGATCGCGGCAGCAGCGGCAGGCGATACGATTGTCTTTTCGGGCGTGACGACGGTGACGCTGACGACGGCTGAACTGCTCATCAACAAGAATCTGACGATTGATGGCGGTGCCGGCGTGACAGTAACCCGGAGCACGGCTGGTGGCACTCCCAACTTCCGAATATTCAATGTTGGCAGCGGAACTACGGTCATTTTCAACAACCTGTCCATCACCAACGGAATCGCTGTGAATGGTGGCGGGATCAATAGTAGCGGTAACTTGACCATCCTCAACAGCACCATCTCGGGGAATACTGTCACTGGGGCAAACAACAACCAGGGAGGCGGGATTTGGAGTGCCGGCCCGTTGACCCTCACCAACTGCACGATTTCCGGCAATCTGGCCACGGGGACGGATAACAACCAGTTCGGTGGCGGTATTTTCCAAAATGGGACCGGAATTTTCACGAACTGTACCATTTCCGGCAATATGGTCAGAGGGAATGGTTCGAGCGATTTCAATTTTGGTGGTGGCATTTATTACCAGGGTGGAACCATCAACCTGACCAATTGTACGGTTACTGGCAATTCCCTCACCGGTGGTGCAACCTGTCGGGGAGGTGGTATTAACGCTACCACCAATAACGTAAACCTCCGAAACACCATCGTTGCTGGAAATACTGTTGCTGGAGGGCAGTCTCTTGGACCAGACGTATTTGCAATTGTGAACTCACTGGGCTTCAACTTGATTGGCAATACTGCCAATACCACCATCAATGGGGATACGACTGGGAATATCGTAAACGTCACTCCCATGCTTGGACCGCTGGCGTCAAACGGTGGGCCGACCCAAACCCATGCCTTGCTGACTGGAAGCCCGGCCATCGACGCCGGTACAACCACCAGCGCCCCGCTG
>CAZXCE010000862.1:0-3095 GCA_964639175.1 uncultured Clostridia bacterium | reverse complement strand
CGGCGATTGTGTTCCTGGAAATCATTCCGCTCACCTCTCACGGCAAGGTTGATCGAAAGGCACTGCCAAAACCTGAATTTGGACGCGGTGAAACCGTTGTTCCGGCTACTGAAACCGAGCGGCAACTGTCGGTAATCTGGGCTGAAGTTCTTCATGTGGAACAAGTTGGAACCGCTGACAATTTCTTTGATCTGGGCGGCCATTCGCTCCTGGCCACGCAGGTTGTGTCTCGGGTGCGCGAAGAGCTGGGCGTTGAAATTGGCCTCCGGCGGCTGTTTGAATTGCCTACGGTGGCGCAACTGGCTCGCTGGATTGACCAACAAACTGAACCTGAACTGACAACCGGGCTTTCATCGGCAATGGTTTCTGTTTCGCGAGACCAGGAATTACCGCTTTCGTTTGCTCAGGAACGGCTCTGGTTCTTGGATCAGCTTGAACCTGGCAGTCTGTTTTACATCATTCCGGGTGTGCTTCGAATTCCTGGTCAACTCCACGAAGAGGCGCTAAAACTGGCCTTTACAACCGTCCTTTCACGACATGAAAGCCTGCGAACAACCTTTGATGCGATTGATGGAAAACCAGTTCAGGTCATTCATCCCGTTGAAATATTTGTCCTTCCGCTCTTTGATCTTTCACAAGCGGCAGCCGCGAAAGTGTCAACCGACCAGCCGTTTGAAAAACACCCGGCAGTGAAAGCATTTCTCCAAACGCCGTTTGATCTGGCGCAGGGGCCGTTGATTCGGCTGGGGTACTGGCAATGGGCGCCGGATGAATTTCTGATTGGGTTTGCTGTCCATCACATCATTTTCGATGGGGTGTCCATTCAGGTATTTATGCGCGAATTGACCACTGCCTATCGTGCCTTCCGGTTAGGGATGAATCCTGATTTGCCAGCAGTACCGATTCAGTTTGCTGATTATGCGTTCTGGCAACGCAACTGGCTGCAAGGCGACGTGCTCGAAACACAACTGGCCTTCTGGAAAGACCATCTCTCAGGCGGGCCGCCATTGTTACAATTGCCGACTGACCGGCCACGGCCAACCATACAAACATTTCACGGAGCGTTCCATTCAGTCACCCTTCCAAAATCACTGGCTGATGCCTTGACCAGATTTGGACAGCAATCAGACAGCACGCTGTACATGGTGTTGCTGACGGCGTTTCAAACGCTCCTCTTCCGAATTTCCAATCAGTCGGATCTAGTCGTCGGGACATCTGTGGTTGGGCGTCCACGCAAAGAACTTGAAGGGCTGATCGGATTGTTTAACAGCAATCTGGCGCTTCGGGCTCGATTTGAGGCTGGATTGACCTTCGCTGACGCATTGCAGCAGGTTCGGGAAACGGTCCTCCAGGCGTTTGACCATCAGGAAGTGCCCTTTGAAAAGGTCGTCGAAGCCCTCCGCCCGGAACGCAATCCGGCCTATTCGCCAATTTTCCAGGTGCTGTTCAACCTTGAAGTGTTAAACCAGCCAAACCCGTTGAGAATCCGACACGGCGCTGAACTTCACGGTTTTGAAAGTGGAACCGCCAAGTTTGATTTGCTTCTGTCGTTGCGCGCCAATGAAGCCGGGATTTCAGGTTCTTTCCAGTTCAACACCGATTTGTTCGACGCGGAGACAACCGCCCGCTGGCTCAATGACTTCACGCAAATCCTGGAGCAAATCATTCAGAATCCACACGTTACCCTGGGGACATTGACGCTTTCGGAACCGCGAAAGGCTGAAAAACACGTGAAAAAGCAAAAAGATTTTAGCCGTGAAACGTTTCTGCGTATAAAGCCAAAAACCGTCAAAGTTTCGACCACCAGCCTGATCCAAACCGGATTTCTGAATGAAGCAACCCGGCTCCCGCTGGTGATTCGTCCGGGCGCTCCTGAAGTTGATCTGGCCGAATGGTTCCGCACCAACCGCGAAACAATTGAAACCCAGTTGACCACATATGGTGCACTTCTCTTCCGGGATTTTGGAATTGATACCGTTGAAAAGTTTGACCGCACAGCACGGGTTTTGACGCCGGACCTGCTGCAATACAAGGAACGCTCAACGCCTCGCTCACAGGTCAAAGGCGAAGTGTATTCTTCGACCGAATATCCAGCCGAACACAGCATCCCACAGCACAACGAGAACGCCTATTCCCACGTCTGGCCGCAAAAGTTGTGGCTGGGGTGCATCATTCCAGCGACCACTGGCGGAGAAACGCCGCTCGGTGACAGCCGCCGGGTCTATGACCTGATTCCAGCGGAGATTCGCCATGAATTTGAAACAAAGCGCGTGATGTATGTCCGCAACTATGGCGAAGGACTTGATTTAAGCTGGCAAACGGTCTTTCAAACCAGCAATCCCGCCGAAGTCGAGACCTACTGCCGCCGCGCAGGAATTGACTTTGAATGGCTCGGGAACGGACGGTTGCGAACGCGCCAGGTTCGTCAGGCTGTGGTGAAGCATCCAAAAACCGGCGATATTGTCTGGTTTAATCAGGCGCATTTGTTCCACGTGACGAATCTTCCGGCAAGCGTTCGCGAAGTGCTCGAAGCCAGCTTTGCCCCGGACGAACTCCCCCGCAATGCCTTTTTCGGCGACGGAACACCGATTGACCCGGCAGCGCTGGAAATTATTCGTCAGGCGTTTGATCAGGTCACGATTGCCTTCCCGTGGGAACGCGGAGATCTGGTACTGATAGACAATTTGCTCGTCTCGCACGGACGGCGACCCTACACCGGGGAACGCAAGGTGATTGTGGCCATGGCCGAACCGATTTCGGAGTAAAAATTGATCCCTGAAAGGGATACCTGTAATAGCCGTGGGTCAGCCGTTAGCCACCCACGGGCAGATGCAGAAAAGAAATTTGAGGATGGTGCACATTCGAACCGTTGGGGTATATTGGATTGAGCATCCCGAAGGGTTGCCGTTCGGATAGCCGGTCGGTTGCGAGGCTTTGCGAGCTACCACCGGATCCGGTTCGCGGTTCCATTTGCATCCTGAAGGGATGCGGCACAATCCAGGTGAACGGTACAATGTTGCCGCCGCACCCGTTCCGGGTGTAAATGTGTGTGGGCGTGTGGTTCCGGTGGTAGGCCCAAAGCGGCCAACCGACCG
>CAZXCE010000861.1:0-3096 GCA_964639175.1 uncultured Clostridia bacterium | reverse complement strand
GGTTCCGGGTTCCGGGTTCCGGGTTCCGGGTTTTCGAATTTTGGTCCTTTTGGTCCTTTTGGTCCTTTGGGTCCTTTTTGTCTTTTCCCCTGAACCCTGAACCCTGAACCCTGAACCCTAAGTTGTTCCCATCCGCAGGTTGCGGAGCTGGTTACCATAGGTCAATTCAAACACGAAGATGCGACCCCGATGGTCGCAAATCGTCAGTGTATCATCATTTGTCAACCGGAGCGAAACCTCTCTCGTTGCATTCAATAGAAGCTCAAGCCGCGTCTGGGTGTGGGCCCAGTCGAGCACATAGACACGAACTTCGTTTTCGGTGCGCACGGGAATGACCATCCAGCTCGTGGTCAGAACTGGCTGGTTTGGCGAGAGCGCCGTGGCAGTGGTCAGTTCCTGTTTGCTCAAGAATGATTTTTGCCAGCAACGGGTTACCTGGACAAGATGCGTGTCGGTTTGGAGGGCGGCATTCAGGGAAAATCCACCTGGATTCAACGCCACAGTGCGTTCAAGCACCGGGTCCGGGGTAAAGGTGATGGCTTCGCGACTTTGCAGGCGAAACTGGGGCAGCGCATACGTCCAGATTTCGACCTGTTTGTGCTGACCATTGACGACAAATAACGAACACTGGCTGGCGGACCGGGAAATAGTCAGTGTTCGGCCAATTTCGGGAATGCGCCACAGGGCCTCAAAGCGTTTCCCGAGTGTGTCAATCACCAGAATGTCATCCCGTGAATTGACCACCCAGGCCTGTCCATCAAAATCGCGGGCAAAATCAGAGAGTTCAGCTTCACACCAGTCCGAGGCGCTACGAGTGGTCAGATCAAGTTTGGTCAATTTCCAGACTTCGCCGCGTCGGATCAATCCAATCGCCCGATTGCCCTGGTCTGAGAGCACCAGTGCCGTGGCTGGTTTGTCAAAGTGGGTCAGTGTTTTCCCTTGAGTTGAAAGCAACCGAATCCCTGATTCCCCAAGCGCCACCAGGCACTTTCCATCCGGCAGGTAGGCCGCATCATACACCGGCATCAGGCCAGCGTCCGTGGCGTCCGCCGTAAAAATCCGAGGTTTAGCGCTGGTTTGCAATTTTGGGAGATGCGGGCTGGTTACGGTTGGCACATCCGTGCGAAGCGCCGCATCACTGGCAAAGGTCAGCAGATTGGTGAGTTCATTGGTGGTGGCCTGAACGTGTCCCTGATTCATATCCCGAATCGTCGCCCGAACTGCGGCCCTGGCAAGCATTTGTGGCACCGGACCTTTCGGGGCATCCGCCACCAGTGTTTGCCGGAACGCCGCCCGAATTGTAGCTTTTTCAGGGTCTTCATCCGCCAGCAGGTCGAGGATGAACCCGCTCATTGCTTCATGGTCGGTTGGGAAGAGAGTCAGTTTATGCGCCAGCATTTGACCCGCCACCACGCCACCTCCGGCAATGGCACGTTCGACCCAGTCAGCCGCAATGTGGCGAGCTTCGGAAACTGGCCAGATTGTGTTGACCGCTGCTGGATATTCACCCGCTTCGGCCTGAGTCGTGGCCCAGAGCAGTCGGAGTGTGTTTGCCTGTTGCGGATCAGTTTTTTCAAGCCGAACAATGGCATCGGCAAAGGCCCCAGTTCGCCGGGCAAGTGTTACCGCTCGCCGCCGATTTCCAGCCAGAAACCACTGGCGCACCACGAGTCCAGCGGAGAGTTGCCGGGCTTCGGCCATTTCCGCTGCCAGTTTGAGCCTGCCGTGGCGTTCCAGAAAGGCAACGGTTTCTTCGTTTTCCTGCAGGAGTTCGGCCAGGACAAACGCGGCTTCTTCGATTTTCCCCTGAGCTTTTAGCCGATCAAACGCCGCCCGATATAACTGACGAAGCTGGGCAAAGAGTTCTTCACCCATGCCGATAGACGAGCCCGTGCGTGACTGGTACGGCGAAATACTCAACCGGCTGCGCGGTATTGGGACGCTGAGCGCCGGAACGGATTTTCCTTCGCCGGGCAGGCTGCTGAGCGGAATCGCGTGGCGGAGGGCTTCGTGCAGGTCTCCACGTTCAAACATGTCCATCATCTTGCTCAGATATCGTGCCTGTTGCTGGCCAATCAGGTGGGCCAACCGGCTAAAAAGCAAAAATCGGGCGGTCAATCGGCGCGCCCAGTTGGACATATTTTCAAACATTGACTGTGGCGCCGGTGGCAACACCCGGAGCTGATCATCTGGTGGTTCCGACTGCCTGTTTCCAAACAATTGCCCGATTGCATCAACCAGTTGCTGCCACCAGGGGCGAGCCGCAGGAGCAGACGGCTGTGTTGACGTTTTTGAGCCTGATTTGGCTGAGCTTGAATGAGTTGTGGCTGAGGAGGTGTTTCCTTCGCCACGCAGAAAAGCCGTCAGAAGTTTGATTTGAGCGATCAGGTGCGCCAAAAACCCCGGTGACTGGCTTTGTGTTGAAGTTGTTGATGTGGAAGGTGTTGCCGATTGTACTCTGACTGGTCGTGTCAGGGCTGCAATGACTTCGGCCATTTGTGGCGAGGCTGGCGGGACACCATCGAGTTGCTGGCGGGGGTCAAAGGCAAGTGCCGGCGCGGTTTCAACAACCGCCGGCGGTGGACTTCCCAGCGATGTCACTTCAACCGCTTGAAAATTGCCCAGGTCAATCCAGGTTGAAATGGTCTCCAACTTTTGTTCGGCCAGTGATTCAATATGAATCTGTCCACCCTGGGCCGTGACGAGCGAATTGGGTTGAGGTTCAAGGGTTTTGAGTTCCTGGCTGGTAAGTGGAACAGTGCTCAGTGTTTTTCCCAAGGCAACCACTGGCGACCCATCTGCCAGACGGCAATCAATCAGACGCGAAGTTGGGAATTGCACCAGATAGCCGCCAGCCACGCGAAACACACGTGCCCCGGCTTCCCAATGGCCAATGACCCGCCGCTGGGCTTCGGCGACACCACACAAATTGATTGGAATCAGAATCCCCACCGCCTCGACCACACCACGGTGAACCAGGTTTCGGGGATGAATGTGAGTCGTGATCATAAAAATCATCGGGTTGAAGAACTCGGGCTCAGGGCTTGGGGCAATCGAAGGGATGAGGGATGAGGGATGAAAGAAAACCAGTTCTTC
>CAZXCE010000860.1:0-3100 GCA_964639175.1 uncultured Clostridia bacterium | reverse complement strand
GCTTTGCCTCAACTGCCGGACTCGGATCAATTCGGAACTTGAACGCCTGTCTCATCGGTTTCCCTGAGTGAGTGAGTTGGGTTTGAATTTACCGCTCAGCGCCAGCCGGTGAGCGAGGTCACCGGCGGCACTTCATTACTATGTACTTACCACAGTGTTACGCCACATCGCAAGCAAAAATTCGGACGGCATTCATCCCCGCGATCAATCGCGGGGTTTTCTGCCGGTTATCTATAAAAAGCTGCTCCGTCGTCAGTTCCAGCCCAGAGATAGCCGCGCTGATCAAAGGTCAGGCAACTGATATAGCCTGACCGGAGACCGTCTTCATTGCCAAAGACTTTCAAAAACAACCGACCCTCCGGCCAGCCCGGTGGATTGACCGAGGACCGCATCGGCAACGCTTTTGACTCAGTTGGCGTGGTCACCTGGTTGGAACGCTGACTGGCCTGGACCTGACCAAACTCAATTCGGTGTCCAATGCCCCATCCAATGCTCATCACGATCAGCCAGGTGACACACCTGCGGCACCACAACCTGAAGCATTTCATATCACCCTTTATAAGTCTCTGAATTGTAAACCACTGATAGATTGAATGTTACGGGATACGAGCGGATTGACTCAAGGAAAACTGTGTGAAGCGGCATGAAGCTTACCCGAAAGAGGAACACCATTAAACCCTTTCATTGTGTCGAATGAATTCTCACGTGCGGTTGGCAGTGTATTCTGTGATTAGGGGTGTCGTTATATTGACATTTTATTCGTTATTTTGTACAAGGGTGCACATCGAGACCTGGAAGCACATGCTTTCCTACCCAGGTGATCTTTCTGGCGTTTCATTTTTCCTGGATTTCGGCAACTCATTTCAGGCGATTTCATAGACGATTTTTTCCTGGTCGCATCTCAGCACGCACATCCTGATCAAATCGCCCAAACTATTCCAGAGGATCAAGCAACCTGATTTCCCATCTCGTCGGGTTGCTGTGCTCGAAAGACTTCGCTAAAGGAAGGTGCTTATGAAAGTCCTCTGTGAATTTATCCTGTTTATTACAATTGTTACATTTCCACTGGTTGTGTTCGGCCAGGCGGATGTGGCCACCGCAACCATTCGGGGAACTGTGACCGACGAAAGCGGATCGCCACTGCCAAATGCCTCCATCACCATCAAAAATAATGAGCGCGGTTTTTCCCGTTCGGTGCTGACCAGTGAGGCGGGTGAGTATCAGCTTCCATTTTTGCAACCTGGCGCCTATGACCTGCTGATCGAAGCCGAAGGGTTTGGCGGCAAAGCGATTAAAAACATTGAGTTAACCGTCGGACAAATCACAGTCCAGAACCTGCAGTTACAGATTGCCACCATGGCCGGTGAAGTGATTGAAATTACCGCTGATGTTCCGGTGATTGATGTGGCGCGTACCCAACAGGCAAATACCATTCAGGGGCGTCAAATCCAGAGCCTGCCAAATTTGAGCCGTGAATTTACGTCCTATGTCTACACGCTGCCTGGGGTCTCAGATTCGAATGCACCCCGCGCCCAGTTTGTCGGATTCGACGTGAGTTTTACCTCATCGGGCTTTTCCATCGGCGGTGGAAACGGGCGGAACAATCTGGTCACGATTGATGGCGGTGAAAACGAATTTGGAACCGGACAGCTTCGCATCCGAAATTTGAGCCCGGAAGCTGTCCAGGAATTTCAGGTCAATCGGAATGGTTTTGCGGCTGAATTCGGGTTTACCTCGGGTTCAGCCGTCAATGTGGTGACCAAAAGCGGCGCCAATGATTTTCACGGCAGTGTGTATGCTTTCTTCCGGTCACAAAAAACGGCGGCGCGCAATTATTTTGACTACAACCCACAGAAAGCCTTTGATCAGAAACTGTATCCAGGCTTTACCCTGAGTGGGCCGATTGCGCGCAATAAACTGTTTTTCTTTACATCGTTTGAAGCCTTGAAGTCTGACACGGCGCGGTTTCGGCGCTATACCAGCGACCGTACCTTCAGTCTGACGGCTGGTCAACAGGCATATCTGGCCCGGCTAGATGCCGCCACCGATCCGGCAATCCGGGCACTGGGACAACGATTGGAAACGGCTTTGAGCACGACGAGTTACCCAAATACGCTCAAGCTGTTACAGGAAAACGAAGGCGCTTTTCCCGCCCCGGTCCGCAGCTATAACTGGACGACGCGGGTGGATTATCAGTTGAGCCCCAGCGATACCATTACGGCGCGGTTTTCACTCTCACGCGAAGACCAGGACCAGTTAACGCCCAACAACGATCAGGCGCCGAGCGCTGATACGACGGTTCAATTCCGCGATTACACAACGCTGGTTTCCTGGCTGCACATTTTCAATTCCAATCTGGTCAATCAGGTGCGCGGACAGATCGTGCCCAATTTTTCCGCCCGGACACTGGCAAAACTTCCCCAAAGCACCGGGTTGTTGATCGTTGGGGTTGGTTCGTTTGGGCGACCAACCACGGTTGAAACCGTTGCCGACCGGTATCAAATCGAAGACATTCTGACCTGGACGGTCAATGCGCACACGTTCAAGTTTGGAGCTTCGTATCGGCCAGCCAGCTATCAGGTCGTCAACGGTCAGTTTTTCCCAGGGCAATGGACGTTTGCTTCCGGGGTGATTGGGGTCAATCAGGCGCTTTCGGCGGCTGATCAGGCCGCGCTGGCCGCGTTTAACACGGCAAACGGCCTGCCCGCTGGTGGTCCGACAGACGCAAACTTGAATTCGATCCAGTCTTTTAATCTGGGACGACCCGCCCAGTATGCCCAAGGGTTCAACAATCCGAACTGGAACGCCTGGGCGCACGGTCTTGGCGCTTTTGCCCAGGATTCATGGAAAGTAACCCCGACGTTCACCCTTGATGCCGGGGTCCGGTATGACTTTGATCATCAGCCCGGACCCATTGGCGGAAACAGTTTTATTTCACCGCGCCTCGGATTTGCCTGGGATGTGTTTGGGAATCAGAAAACCGTCCTGCGCGGCGGCGGCGGCATGTTTATTGCGCCGATTCCATTTCAGATTCCGCTCCGAACGACGATCCAGAATGATACCGGGCAGTATGTCAACATCGTGATTCGGGCGCTCAGCG
>CAZXCE010000859.1:0-3102 GCA_964639175.1 uncultured Clostridia bacterium | reverse complement strand
CCTCATCCCTTCAATTGCCCTCAGCCCCTGGCCCTCACTCAGCCCCCAGCCCTCAGCCCATCAATTAAACCCCTTATGTTTCTGCCAACCGAAGCCTTTGCCCTCCAACTGGATCAGGCCGATCCGCTTGCCCGTTTCCGAAACCAGTTTCACCAACCGGAATCCAGCCTAAACGGCGAACCGCTGATTTATTTCTGTGGAAATTCGCTTGGATTGCAGCCCAAAGGTGTCCGTGAATCAGTCCTGCAGGAAATTGACGACTGGGCACGACTGGCCGTCCACGGGCACTTTAAAGAACACAATCCGTGGGTTTCGTATGAACAGGCTCTGCTTGGATCAATGGCCGAACTGGTCGGTGCCCAGCCCGAAGAAGTTGCAATCATGAACGGCCTGACCGTGAACCTGCATTTGTTGATGGTCTCGTTTTTTCGTCCAACCGCAACCCGTCACCAGATCCTGCTCGAAGCCAACGCTTTTCCGTCAGACCAGTATGCCCTGCAAAGTCAGATTCGGTTTCATGGATTTGACCCGGAATCGGCATTTCTCGAAGCCCATCCCCGTCCAGGTGAAGACACGCTCCGCACTGAAGATATCGTCGCATTGATCGAAGAACATGGTCACAAAATCGCGCTCGTGATGTTTGCCGGCGTTAACTACCTGACCGGCCAGGTTTTTGATATGGCGGCGATCACGGAGGCGGCTCATAAACAGGGCTGTGTGGTGGGGATTGATCTGGCGCATGCGGTTGGAAATGTACCGCTTCGCCTGCATGACTGGGACGTTGATTTTGCAGTGTGGTGTTCGTACAAGTATCTGAATTCAGGGCCGGGTGCGGTGGCCGGGTGTTTTGTCCACGAGCGTCACCGAAACGCCCCGGAACTCCCGCGTTTTACTGGCTGGTGGGGTACCAAACCACAGATTCGCTTTGAAATGCGTCCTACTTTTGACTTGCAGCCCGGTGCCGCAGGCTGGCAATTGAGCAATCTGCCAATTCTGTCAATGGCGGCTCTCAAAGCGTCACTTGATGTCTTTCACGACGCGGGAATCCTGGCGCTTCGGGAAAAATCAGAGAAACTGACCAGCTATCTGCTCTCTTTGCTTGATCAAAATCAGAACGGCAAGACAGCCGTCATTACTCCGCGTGACCTCAAAGATCGTGGATGTCAAATTTCAATTCGGGTTTTTGATGGGGCGCGCACTGTATTTCAGAGGCTGGAAGAAGCCGGGGTGATTGGAGATTTTCGCGAACCAAACGTCATCCGGGTGGCGCCAGTGCCGCTGTACAATACGTTCCACGAAGTCTGGCGCTTTGCCCAAATCTGGCAAGGACTGATCTAAGTACCTTACCGAAAATTTCCAGATATTTTAACCACGGAAAACACGGAAAACACGGAAAAGAATCAAGCACTTACCAAACCCAATATCTCAGAAAATTTATGACAAGGTACTTAACCCCATTTTACAATGAAATCAGCAAGCTAAATCATTGAAATAATTGCATCTTCCTCAGCCCTTAGCCCCATACCCTCAGCCCCAAATGGGATAACTCCTGGCATCTTCAAATTTGTTGTTCAGACAACGGCAAGGTCAATGCAACCTCAAACCCATCCGGAAGGTTTGCCGCCTGTACGGTTCCTCCGTGAGCCTTTACCGCCCGTTCAGTAATCGCCAGCCCAAGTCCGATGCCACCAGTTTTGCGGTCACGGTCATCGCCAACCCGAGTAAAGGGCTGAAAAATTCGGTTGAGTTCCGCTTCTGGTACACCGGGACCGTAATCACGCACGGTAATTCGCGCCAGTTGATTTCCACCACCTGAAAAAGTTTCCAGTGAAACTTTGACTTCAGATTGTTCTGGCGTGTAGGAAATCGCATTGCGGAGCACATTTTCGATTGCCCGTCGGACCAGTTCGTATGAACCAGTCAACCGGCACGAATGAACGGCCTCTACAGAAACTCCCCGATTGATGGCCTGGGCTTCAAAATCCACATCCGCCGCTACCTCCTGAACCAGTCGTCCCAGATCAAAAGTCTCAGCATCGGCCAGTGGTGAATGGCTTTCCAGCTTGGTGAGCGTCAGGAGTTGTCCAATTAACTCGTTGAGTCGCTCAGTTTCGTGTTCGATGCGGTCCAGTGCGGCTTTTGCATCTGGTCCCGACCGGCGACGGGCCAAACCGAGTGCGACATACAGACGAGCCAGCGGAGAGCGCAGTTCGTGTGAAATGTCGCTCAACAACCGTCGCTGAGTGTTGACCAGTCCTTCAATGCGTTCAGCCATTCTGTCAAAATCGTGGGCCAGTTGACCAATTTCATCGCGTCTGCGTCCAATTGCCGGACTAATCCGGGCAGCTAATTCACCTCCCGCAAATTGCTGGGTGACAACTCGCAATTTCTCAATCGGGTTGGCCAGATAGCGAGCCAGGCCATAACAGACCAGGCTTCCTGTCACCAGCACAGCCAGAATGCGAACAGATAACACTTCGGGGTTTCCAAGCCAGGGATTGAATGGCGGACGTGGAATCTCTTCAATGTAGACAAACAAAGCCCCTTTGGAATCAAAAATTGGGGTCGCCACCAGCATCACCGTTTCCAGTGTTTCGACCTGAACCCGCCGCTGAGTTTTCACTTGCTGAGCCAGACCGGATTTTTCAGGACTATCGGCCCCAATCCCACTCACCAGAACTCCATCCCGGTCATAAAAGTATCCGCGTAAGCCTGAAATTTTATTGACTCGTTCCAAAAAGCCAGTCAGGCCAGCCGCGCCAGACCGCTCATAGGTTTCAACCGCGCTCAGCGCCTGAACTGAAATCATTCGCCCAAATGAAGTGCGAAACCGTCGGTCTGAAGAATCAACCGTCATCGTGGCGAGAATCAACGCCGCAACCATCAGCGCCATTGCCAGCCAGAACCAGAGAAAAATTTTGAGAAAGAGGCTTTGCATAATTGTGGTTTGGGGGTCAGGGGTCAGGGGTCAGAGGTCAGGGGTCAGGGGTCAGGGAAAAACATAAAAAGGACATAAGAGACGAAAAGGACGAAAGGGACAAAAAGGACCAAAATTCGAAGACCCGGAACCCGGAACCCGGAACCCGGAACCCGGAACCCGGA
>CAZXCE010000858.1:0-3116 GCA_964639175.1 uncultured Clostridia bacterium | reverse complement strand
ACGGTCACCGGCTGGTCTCTGCGTCCAAGGACCACACGCTCAAGGTGTGGGATTTGAAGACGGGAGTGGAACTGGCCACGCTCACCGGGCACACTTCTTATGTGATGGCGGTGGCGGTGCTGCCCGACGGTCGCCGGCTGGTCTCGGCATCCTGGGACGAAACACTCAAGGTGTGGGATGTGGAGACAGGAGCAGAGCTAAATACTCTCACCGGGCACATTAATGCAGTGATCGCGGTGGCGGTGTTCCTCGATGGTCGCCGGGTGGTTTCAGCGTCAGATGACAAAACACTCAAGGTGTGGGAGGCGGACACGGGAGCGGAACTGGTCACCCTCTCCGGGCACACCCGAGGGGTGGTAGCAGTGGCGGTGCTGCCCGATGGTCGCCGACTGGTCTCGGCGTCCAGAGACCAAATGCTCAAGGTGTGGGATGTGGAGACGGGAGCAGAACTGGCCACCCTCACTGGGCACACTGAAGGGGTGAGTAAGGTGGTGGTGGTGCCTGGTGGTCGCCGGCTGGTCTCGGCGTCAAGGGATCACACGCTCAAGCTGTGGGATGTGGAAACTCAACAGGTGCTCTTGACCTATTTTGGTGATGCACCTTTTTCAGCCTGTGACGTTGCGCCTGATGGAAAAACAATCTTTGCTGGAGACAACCTTGGCCGAATTCATTTCCTGAAATTGGAAGAAGGCAGCACGCAACCGCTCATTACAAACAAACCGAACAAATTCTTTTTACCTGCAATTCTGAAGGAGGAAAAACCAATGTCACTTGACCCATTAAATAAACAGCGACTCCAAGATGTAGAAAAACTCCTGGCAAAGCAATATAAAAAGTTATTTGAGTTTCAAAAAGCTGCAGGCTCAACAAGCAGTGTGAAGGAAAAATTTGACCTTGAAGAGCAAATTGAAGACGAAATCAAACCAACAGTAAAGAAATATGAAAAAGAATACGGGGAGATTATCGCCCGCCTAGACTTTGTGACTGTTTTAACTGAAGCAGAAGCAGAAACCTCCGTGACCGAAATTTCCCAGGCGGTAACGGCACTTCAAGTGAAGCCGGAAAATACTGAACTGGTGAACATGGTCAAGGAAATCCACGAAAAGCTCCATGCACCGAAGCAAACGGCTACGGCAAAGCTCAAGGTGACCATTCCAATCATTCCGAAGCTGATTGAGTATGTGCTTGAAGCCGACACCGAATCTGGTTTGATGACGGCGTGGAATGCCATTCGGGCACGAATCAGCAAAAAGGCTCAGCTAAACCCTTAGACGGCTCATCAGACACACCGGCGGTTACTCCGGTGGGCCGATCAACGGGCGTGTTTCACAACGTCCCGGAACTGCCAACCATTCATCTTCCTCGTGACGAAGACCTCAACCGCATCAAAACCCTGCTCCTGGCCGGGTCGGTGGCGATTTCCGCGCCTTCGATCAAGGTTGGGGTTCAGGGGATGGGCGGTATCGGGAAGTCAGTTCTGGCGGCTGCCGTAGCGCACGACTCCGACGTTCAAAAGGCATTTCCAGATGGCATTGTCTGGGTTTCAATCGGACAGACTCCGGCGCTGGTTTCGCTCCAGTTTGACGTGATGACGGCGCTCGGGGTCAATCTGCAACCGTTTGACAATCCCAGCCAGGGAACGACTCGACTCCGCGAAGCGCTCCGGGACAAGCGGTGTTTGCTCATCCTGGATGATGTCTGGAAGTCACCTGACGCCTTTGCCTTCAATGCGCTTGGGCCACAAGGGCGGATGCTCGTCACCACCCGGAAACTCTCCACCATCAGCACGCTCACCCACCATCAACACGAAGTCAAAGTTCTCAGCGAAGCCCAGGCGCTCCAGTTACTGGGCCGGTGGTTTGACCAGCAAATTCCATTGGATATCCGGAAAGCGCTGGTCAAGGAATGCGGTTGTTTGCCGCTGGCGGTGGCTTCGGTTGGTGCGCTGTTGAAGCGACGCCCCGGACGCGAGCACAACATCCTCAAAAAATTGCAGGAAGCAGATTTAGCAGCCATCAAAGAACAGTTCCCAGACTATCCATACCCCGATTTGCTCAAGGCGCTCCAGGTCAGCGTGGATGATTTGCCGTCAGATTTGTGCGAGCGGTATCTGGATTTTGCGGTGTTCCCCGAAGATGTTCAAATTCCCGAACAGGTTCTGTATACCTTCTGGCAAAGTGCTGGACTGGATGAAGATGACTGCCAGGATGTGATTGACGAACTGGTTGACCGGTCATTGGTGACGCGCAATCAGGAAGGCAAATTGAGCCTCCACGACCTGCAACGCGATTACACGCGGACCAAATGTGGAAACCTCGCGGAACGTCATCAGGCGTTGCTTGATGCCTACGCGGCACAATGTCCGCAGGGCTGGGCAAGTGGCCCAAACGATGGATACTTTTTCGAGCATTTGCCTGGGCATTTGATTCAAGCCGGAAAACCAAACGAAGCTCGCGCCTTGTTGTTTAATTTTAAGTGGCTGCGACTCAAGCTGGAATATTACAACACGGTGGCAGTCATCAACGACTTTGACACTTACCTGAAAGTAACCCAGCCGCCAGTATCCACCGGGAAAGAAACGTTTTCTGGGGAAAAGCCCGTCCGGGATACGCTCCAGCTTTCTTCGCATATATTAAATAAGGATAGAAGCCAGCTTCGGAGCCAGCTTTGGGGACGACTGGCAGGATTTGAACATCCGGAAATCAAAGATTTGCTTGAGCAAGCCAGACAATTTCACTCTGGTCTGTGGCTGAGACCAACCCTCACCAGTTTGGCATCACCTGGTGGGCCGTTGCTGTTTACACTGGACGGACACGAGGGAACTGTAGAGGCAGTTGGCATCTTTCCAGATGGAAAACGGATTGTTTCAGGTTTGTCAGATGGCACTCTCAAAATCTGGGATCTGGAGACCAGGACGGAGCTGGCTACCCTCACCGGGCACACTTCCCGGGTGACGGCGGTGGCGATACTCCCCGGCAGTTGTCGGATGGTCTCAGCATCCTGGGACTGGACGCTCAAGGTGTGGGAGGTGGCGACTGGAGCAGAACTGGCCACCCTCACCGGGCACGCCTCTCGGGTGACCGCAGTGGCAGTGCTCCCCGACGGTCGCCGGCTGG
>CAZXCE010000857.1:0-3123 GCA_964639175.1 uncultured Clostridia bacterium | reverse complement strand
CGTTACCATGAAGCCTTCGCCTTTAGGCGATGGAGTATTCACTCTCAATTCTTCATTCTCAATTCTTCATTCTCAATTCTTCATTCTTCATTCTTCCTGGCTTCCCTTTCGGCGGTGCCGGGTGGGTCAGTCGGTGCCGGTCGAAAATGAGCCACGGTTGGCAGCATATCAATGGACGGTTCGCCAATAGTTGGATTGGAATGAAAGGCACTGTTGACTGCCGCCGGAGTCAGGTCAGTTCCAGGAATGGCAGGTTCACCGGTGTCCGGGAGCTGGATGGCATGGGTTTCCATTGAGGATAGCACGGCTGGATTGAGTACATTCGTTCCGGAATTGACCTGCTCAATGTACTGCGCCACGACTTTGGAATACACCTGAGCAAACTCATGAGCCGTTGGACGATCAGCAGGTTTCCGGCTGATGGCACGCATCACAACCTGTTCGATTTGAGGTGAGACATTTGGAAGCTGCTCATGTAACGGAATTGGGTCTTTCTGCAACCGACTGACCAGAAATTCAGCAAAATTGGAGATATCACCGTGAAAGGGCGATTTTCCGCTCAACATTTCATAGAGCATCACGCCCGCGCTGAATACATCTGACCGACCATCATACTTTTCGGCTTTGATCCGCTCGGGCGCGGTGTAGGCCGGAGTCCCAACAACTGAACCAGTCATGGTTAAATGTGGCAAATCGCCTTTGGTTTCATCTGCCAGCAACTTGGCAATCCCAAAATCCAGCACTTTGACAACCTCGCCACCTGGTGACTGATGGAGAAACACATTGTCAGGTTTGATGTCACGGTGGACCATTCCCAATTCGTGGACGTGAGCCAGCACGTCACACACCGGAAGGATAATCTCACGACACCGAATTGGGGACAATTTCCCTGCTTCCTGCAGCGCCTGACGAAGTGAAACCCCGTGTAACAACTCCATAATCAGGTACAGGATGCCGTCACTTGAAATGCCTGAATCCAGGATCTGAATGGCGTTGGGGTGGTTGAGGCGGGTGGCTGAAATTCCTTCGCGGCGAAACCGCTCGATGGCTTTAGGCGAATCATTGCCTGGGTAGGGCTTGAAAATTTTGACGGCAATCGGGCGATTGAGCTGGAGGTGTGTTCCGCGAAAAACCACACCAAATCCTCCGGCACCAATTTTTTCTTCAAGCCGGTATTTCCGATCCAGTATTTTACCGGGCAGTGCCTGGGCAAAAGCCGAAAAAATTCGATCTGCTTGCAAATGAGCGGCTTCGAGTTCCTGATTCTTTTTCCGAATCGTCCGCAGCGAATCCGCCAGCTTGAGCACCGTCCCAACACGAGCTTCAAGTTCAATCGGATCAACCGGTTTGCGGATGTAGTCAACGGCCCCGGCTTCCAGCGCTGTCTTGAGGTTGATGGATGAAGTCATCACGCCAGTGCACATAATCACCGGAATTTCAGCCGTTTTGGAACTGGCTTTTAACTGCCGGATCAACTCAATGCCGTCCATTTCCGGCATTTCCCAATCTGTGATGATGACATCCGGCACTCTGGATTGGGCAATCCGGAGCGCCTGATTCCCATTCAATGCCTGATACACTTCAAAATGGGCGTGGTAATGTTCGAACAAATCCACCAGGATGGTGAGGTTTTGCGGATCGTCATCCACAATCAGTACTTTTGGGCGGTTCATGAACCTTCCTCCGAAAGCCGGGCTGAAGAATTCGGGCCTGGGGCTTGGGGCTGAAGACCCTGGGCTGGAAAAACATTTCAATCTTCTTGTTTTCAAACTCTAAGCCCTGGCGCCAATGTCTTCAACCCTCAGCCCGTTTTCTTCAGCCCCAAACCCTGAGCCCTGGTTTTTTCAGCCCACCCTGATTCGGACTCCTACCAATGCTATATCATCCCGCTGGGGAGTTTGGCCTTGATGGGCAGCAATTGCCGCAACGATACGGGTGTACTGTTCAGCCAGTGGCAACTGACAATTGGCCTGCAGCAGTTCTCTGACCCGCCGGGTTCCAAATTTTGATTCGATGTCTCCGGGCTGATCGGCCAGACCATCGGTGCAGAGATAGAACGTCATTTCATCCTGAATCTCAACGTGATGTTCGGTAAAGTGGCGAATGGCTTCTTTCTGGCGGCCTCCGATTGGCTTCCGGTCACCCTGGATTTCGCAAAAAACCCCTTTGGAGTCAGCCAGATAGAGTGGACGCTTGGCGCCGGCGAAGGTCACACGTTTCCGGTCAGCTTCGATGCGAATAATGCCAATATCCATCCCATCCTGTGAACTGGCTTCGCCTTCGTCCTGACGTAGCGCCCGGCGGATGCCGATGTGCAACTGTTCGAGGATCAATCCGGGCCTGTGAATTTGTTTTTCGATCACAATTTGATTGAGCAGGCTGGTGCCGATCATGGACATCAACGCCCCTGGCACACCATGTCCGGTACAATCGGCCACCGCCAGCAGCAAGGCGCCGTCAACGTCCTGAAACCAGTAGAAATCACCCGACACAATATCGCGCGGACGAAATAGAATGAAATATTCACCCAGCGACTGCACCACGGGTTCATCGGCTGAAAGAATTGCCTGCTGAATCCGCTCGGCGTAGCGAATGCTATCCAAAATCTGGGTATTTTTTTCTTTAATTTCAGCTTCTGACCGCTGAAGTTGCTCAACCGTAATGGTCAATTCAGCCGTGCGCTCTATAACTTTTGACTCCAGGCTGGCATAGAGCAAGGCGTTTTCAATTGACATGGCCGATTGCGCCGTCAGCAGGTTCATCAATTCAACCCGCTGTGAAGTAAAAGCGCCCCGAACTGATTTGTTTTCAAGGTATAAAATGGCGGTCAGCTTGCCCTGATTTTGAACTGGAAGGCAGAGCATCGAAGCCGGTTGCTCGTGTTCAATATAGGGATCTTTGGCAAATCGCCGATCTTCGCTGACATTGTCGCACAAAACCAGTTCCTGAGTTCGGGCCACAAAATTGATCACGGTTTGGGGCAACGTCGTCGAGGTCGTCACCGGCTGGGATTGCAGCACCTGAATGTGATCCAAATCGCCTTCGCATTGGGCTTCAATAAAAAACTGGCCATCTTTAGGCAACAACAAGGCGGCCCGTTGCGCTCCGGCATTTCCGATCACC
>CAZXCE010000856.1:0-3125 GCA_964639175.1 uncultured Clostridia bacterium | reverse complement strand
GGGCAAGCCATACCAGTTTGGAAATCAATATTCGTACAATTACGGGGTGCAACGCTACAGTTACGGCTATGTCCAGAGCTTTGGCCAGGATGGAGTACAGGGTGGGCCAACCGATTTTTCCCTGCTGTATTATCTCACCCGCCCAGTGTCAGAACTCAAAACCGGTGACGGGTTTAACGGCAAGGTCAAAATTGAGACCAATGCCAATCTCCGCAATGGCGAATCGTTTGTGGTTGGTAAAGTCACCGAACCGAACGGAAATAGCATTGCGCAGGCTTCGGTCATCATTTCCCGGCTCAACAGTAAAGGCCAGGCCAAACAAATCATCCGCTCAATGGCAACTGATTCAAATGGAACATTCACCGTTTATAATCTTCCGGCGGGAACCTATCGGATTGAAGTCCGCTGCGCCGGGTATCTTGGCACGGCAACCAGCTTCACGCTTACCAATCAGCAACAGGCCGCGATTGAAGCCCGGCTGGCAGATGACACGACTTCCCCACTGCAAATCAGCCTGAATTACCCGTACGGTGGCGGTGGTTCAAGCGAAGTTGTAACCCTTGCCAATGGCCGCGTCCAGCAAAAAAATAAAGTCATGCGTCGGGCAAAAGCCGGGATGGAAGGCCAATTTGGTGACGCCGTCGGTGGCGCCCGTCCACCAATGCCCGCCGCCGCTGCGCAACCCGCCAACGAAGCGCTTTTCAAAGCTGACGGTCCGGCAGACGCCAAACAAGAGGCCCGCTTCCGCGAGGACGAACGAGCCGGTAAAGATTTGGATGATGGCATCGCGGCTGGGGAATCTGGAGGTGGCGGAGGTGAAGAACCCCGCGTCCGGTCATACTTCCCGGAAACGCTCTATACCAACCCGAGTTTAATTACCGATGCCAATGGTCAGGCCCAGTTGACGGTTCCAATGGCCGATTCCATCACGACGTGGCGCGTGACAATGACGGCTTCGACCCAGCGCGGACAGCTTGGCTCGGGAACGGGTGGCGTGCGGGTGTTTCAAGACTTCTTTGTTGACCTCGATTTGCCGGTTTCACTGACCCAGGATGACATCGTGTCTGTGCCGGTGGCGGTGTACAACTACCTGCCGACGGCCCAGCAAATCGAACTGAAATTGAAAGAAGACGCATGGTTTGTTCTGGTTGACGATACGCCAGTGAAAACCCTGACTGTTGGTCCAAACGAAGTCACTGCCATCTATTATCGAGTCCAGGCCAAAAAGATCGGCAACCAGCCGCTGATGGTGACGGCGTATCTACGCGGGAATACGAGTTCACCGGGTGATGCGGTGTCGCGCACCGTCGAAGTCATTCCAAACGGCGAAATGCAGGCGCTGGTCGTCAATGATCGTCTCGAAGGCAACAAACAGCACACGCTGACGATTCCAGTCGGCGCCATTGACGATGCCAGCAAACTGATGGTGAAGATTTATCCGGGGCCGCTGTCGCAGGTGGTCGAAGGGCTCGACAGTTTGCTCCGCATGCCCGGCGGCTGCTTTGAACAAACATCATCCTCGACCTATCCGAATGTGCTGGTGATGGATTACCTGAAAACCACCAAGAAAATCGCGCCTGAAATCCAGGTCAAAGCCGAAGGGTATATTTCGCTGGGGTATCAACGGCTGGTCACGTTTGAAGTCAAAGGCGGCGGGTTTTCGTGGTTTGGCGAAGCACCGGCCAACAAGATTTTGACTTCCTACGGATTGATGGAATTTTACGACATGTCGAAAGTTCACGAAGTTGACCCGCGTTTGATTTCGCGAACGCAACAGTGGCTGGCTTCGCAACAGCAACCGGACGGCAGTTTCAAACCGGACACGTCCTTTATCAACGAAGGCGCGACCAATCAATTCAACACGGATGTGGTGCGGATTACGGCCTACATCGGATGGGCGCTGGCTTACACCGGGTATCAGGGAGAGGCGATTGATAAAGCCAAACGCTATGTCGAAAGCCACACGACAGGCAAAGAAGACGCCTATACCGAAGCCGTGATTGCCAACTTCGCCGCCGATTACAAAGCCGACAAAACCTGGGCAGATCGAACAGTTGGAAATCTGGTCGAATCGGCCACCCAACAAAATGACATGATGTTTTGGGAAGTCGGCGGCAAAACTCCGACCTACGCCAGCGGAGACAATGCCGCGATTGAAACCACGGCGCTCGCGACGCAAGCCGTTATCAAGTGGGGACGCGCCAGCGATGTCGCCCGCAAAGCCCTGGCCTATTTGACCAGCAAGAAAGATTCGTTCGGCAACTGGCAATCCACCCAGGCCACGATTTTGTCGCTCAAAGCATTCTTGCTCGCCCAAAAAACCGCGTCATCGGGCGACACTCGTGGAACAGTCGAAGTTTTGGTCAACGGACAGCCAGTGCATCGCTTCACAATTGACGCCGACAACCAGGACCTGATGCAGCAGGTTGACCTCAAACGCTGGACGCAGACCTCTGGGGCACATCAGGTTGACCTGCGGTTTAGTGGCCAGGGCAGCCTGCTCTATCAAATCGTCGGACGGTATTACATGCCGTGGGTCGCTAGAAAAACCAGTGACGGCCCGGGTGCCGAACCGCTCAGCATCAAGGTTGACTATGACCGCACACGACTGGCGCAAGATGACATCGCGACCGCGAAAGTAACGGTTCGTAACAATCAGAATTTGAATGCCGAACTCGTGATGGTGGATTTGGGAATTCCTCCCGGATTTGAGCCGCTGGCCGAAGACCTCCAGGAACTGATGGGCATGAACGCCAGTCAACAAGGCGGCCACGTCACCAAGTTCACGATTACCGGCAAGCAGATTATTTTGTACTTCGACGCTTTCAAAGCGCGGCAAACGGTGACCTTCAATTTCAGACTGAAAGCAAAGTATCCGCTCAAAGCCAAAACGGTTTCATCGCGGGTGTATGAATATTACAACCCGCAGAAAGGCGGAAACGCCGTGCCGGTTGAGATGGTGGTGACGTCCAAGTAAGGCAGCGGGCTTAGGGCTTCCTTCACGTGTAGGTTTTTTGATTGCCTCTCAGTGGGACAAGGCACTTTGTGAATTGCATTGAGCATCCCGAAGGGCTGCAGTTCGGATAGCCGGTCGGTTGCGAGGCTTTGCGAGCTACCACCGGAAA
>CAZXCE010000855.1:0-3130 GCA_964639175.1 uncultured Clostridia bacterium | reverse complement strand
ATGGGGGGGTTGTTCAGCCATTTTATTTTCAGGAAGTTCTTGAAGTGTTCATCCAGAATGGAAAGGTCCAGAACATTGTTGACTGCTCGCAACAGGTGTCAGCAACCAGAGAAGAGAACCACCTCTCCCAGGAGTTGTCTTGAACCGCTTCGTTGAGAATAGCGATTGACTCACTTTTACTCGAACCCATTATGACCTTACTTTTTACACAAGAGGAATGAGCCCAATGAGCCCTCCAGCCAGTTCAGAACCGGACACTCACATCCTTAAAGAAATTGAACGACTGGTCAGCCAGTATGGCCAGGTTCCTCCGCCGTGGGTTGTGTTGCCTGACACTCACCCGGATGATATTGGCTGGCGAATGGGCAGCGGAGAATCTCATACCCAAGTTTTTGATTTCTGGTGGAAGAATCTGAATTTTGACGAGTCCCAACGCATTGAGTACTTCCGGAACTGGCCGCCTCCGCCCCCGCTGGCTGGCCTGGATGATTGACGTCATCTGGGACCTTTGCCCTGACGAATGCCCCGAGGAGTTTGAGTATTCGGCCTATTTTGAACGAATTGAACACCTTGGGTTTGGCACCCAGTCGCAATATCAGGCTGATCTGGAAGACCCACGCTGGTTTGAGAATTCTGAATAGCAAACCGGGACACCTTTCTTCCCAAATAAAACCCATTTCAAATCTAAATGGCTGACAGGGTTCCTCAAACGTGGTAAAAACTGGTTGGCTGTTCAGAATTAAAACAACTTCATTTGTTTTCTTCTTTGCGCAAAGCTTTGTGCTTGCGTTTGGTCAGGCTGCGGTTCAGCGCGGTTGTTCGGTTCATCCCTGGTTGAGGAAAAAATGAAATCACCTGTCATTTTGTTGAACTTGCTGGTTCTCTTGCTTTGTACCTGCCCAATCGGCGCCCAACAAATCCCAAAGGGCGTCACCTACAAACCGGCACCCGATGCTGTCAATTCAGAAGCGAAAGCCGAACTCGAAAAAGCCTTAAAATCCCCTCAAGCAGTTTCGAAAACTTTGATTGGTCCAGCCTTCTGCTGCGGCCCAATGCTCTGGAATGCGTTTTCGGCTCAAGCTGATCAAATATTACAAGATGCCAAACCGGTTGTGGTGATGATCCCCGCAGAAAAGCCCTTGATAGCACAGGCCAGGGCAATTCGTACTGAACCTGAACAAGCATCGTTCTGGAAAATCCTCTGGGCAACGTATCCCGAACTCAAAGATGGATTTGTGCGCAAGGCCAAAGCCGATGAAATTAGCTATTATTGGGCCACCATTCCATTTGATATTGAAGAGCCCTTCTTTGTGGTTGAAACAGCCAAAAACCAGTTTGTAGTTCATTTCCAAATAGAGAACGGAAAACCTCGCTTGTTTTGGATTGATGTCGTGGGGGATTTTCGAAGTCTCAAAAAGTAAAACCCAGTTCAAATACCACTCACTCAATGAATCTGAAAACTGCGAGGAACTATGATCATTTTTGGAACAGGCAGTAAAACTATTGACTGTAATATTTCCCACACTCTTTTTTGCCCAACGTGTCTCACAAATAAAGATTTTGATTTAATGGCAAATTATGAGTATTTCCACCTCTATTTCCTGTTGAGAGTTGCGACCAACAAAAAGTACTTTCTTTTGTGTAGAAGATGCAATAACGGTTGGGAACAGGATGTTCAAAGTGTTGAATCTAAATTAGGTAAATCTCCCATTCCACTTATGGATCAGTATGGTTTATTGATTTTAATTGGAGGAGGATGTGGGGTAATTACAATTTCAATGCTCATTATGATACTCCTTGGACCTTAAGTACTGAACCAACATAGACTATGCCCAAACTCGAAGTCGTGGTTGAAGGTATCTACGAACTCGATGAATTTCCCTGGCCTCAAACCAACTGCCTGGCACCCGATCATATGCGGGTTCATCCGGCCATGTCAGATGAGGATATTGGATTTGTCATAGCCTGCCTGCTCCGAAGTCGAGAACCATATCAGAAAACTGATGCCAAACATGCTTTTCAAGAAATTATTGATGGATATGGATTGATCTGGTTCGGAGGGATTCGGACGGTTGATGAAGAGAATGGTCTGGTGATCAATCCGGGTTGCTGTTGTGGACTTGAGACCTGGTGGGAATGGCTAAAGTTTGTTACGGAGGGAGGAGACTATGGACCGTGGCTTGGTCATGACCCTAACCCTGGCGTCGAGCAAACCCCCTGGGGATATCGTGTCTGGTCAGGGTTACCAGAAGGGTTTCGTGAACTTGAAGTGCTGCCAGATGATGTCAAGCAGTATTTTATTGACTTTCAGGGTGACGAATTGAAATTACAGGTCGAACAGGTTCAGCGCGATTTGATTGGTTTTTTGGAGGCCGTCAGGGTCTGGGCTTTCAAAATTGATCCGGAACTGGCCGAAGCGCTGGTTCAAAAGATTGATGAACAATTCTCGATTACCAATCCTTACCGTAATTTTCCATACGATTATTGGTCTGCTCCAAACTGGTCGCGCGAAGGTCAGTAGAAACAGGTTCCCGTTACTCCCAAACCGCGAAGGTCGCTAGATAAATACCCAACGGCTGGAGGCTGGTAGGACCACACTTAATCGTGGTCATAAACACCACCTCCGAATGGTGGCTTGAAGGGCCTTGGAAACCGGCCCGCGTTTGAGGGGAGGAGTCCATTTGGGAGGGGGAATCCGATAGGATAAAAGCTGGGCGACGGACCAGGCGGAGCTGGAGTTGGAGTGTTTTGCCGAGAAATGGAGGCGCAAATACCCCATGGCGGTCCAGGTCTGGAAAACCAACTGGGCCAGGATTATCCCCTTCTTTGCCTTTCCCGAAGAGATTCGCAAAGCGATTTACACCACCAATGCCATTGAATCGCTCAACTTCAGCTTGCGCAAAATTGTCAAAAACCGAGCCGTGTTTCCCACCGACGAAGCGGTCACCAAATTGATGTATCTGGCCTTACGCAATGCCAGCCGGAAATGGACCATGCCGATTCCCGATTGGAAAAAGGCCATCAACCAATTTGCGATCCATTTTGAAAACCGGGTGCCCTTGCCCTGCTGATCACCCGGAAATCCATTTACACAATTTATTTGAGTGCGACACGAGGTTATATCTTTAAC
>CAZXCE010000854.1:0-3135 GCA_964639175.1 uncultured Clostridia bacterium | reverse complement strand
CCGGAGAATCACCAAAACCGAAATTTCCAACGCTCCATGTCCGAGCGATGACGCTATGCGGATGAGTATGCCTGAGATATGGCTCATGGAGTGAGGCAACGCTAGCATAGCTCATTTAAGAAATCAAAAAAATCAAGCCGATTCATCCCCACTCTACCGCTTCGCGGTTGAGGATGGGGCTTTCTCGCATTTTTTCTGGTAAACCGAGTCATTTCAGAGCGCAAACTATTTTGGGAAAAAAGAAGAAAGCGGTAGGGAAGTGATGTGATGCTGAACACCAGCTCCCTACCGCACGCCTGAATGTAACTGTGAAGGAGAAATTTATGAGTGGAATCTACTTCCAGCTATGTTACTCCCTTTGCTTGATTGAGCAACCAAATACTATTGAAAAAAAACTCCAGTTAACTGAAAAAAACTTCATTGTTTTGATGCTTTCTTTGTTCAGTCAGCCAGAGAATCAGTCGTGAATCAATGGTTGGTGTTTCATACCCGGCCAAACCTACTGAACAAGCTGGCCTTGAAGTTGGGAAAAAATCTGCCCGGCAACCTCAGCCGCCTGTGAGCCTCGGGTATCGGCGCCTTGAAGCACCACCACGATAGCATATTTGGGATGAACCGCAGGTGCATAAGACACAAACCAGCCGGTCCATAATCCATCTTTCACGGCGGTGCCGGTTTTACCGGCAATGCTCAGTTTCGGATTGCGAATCCCAGAGGCAGTACCAACTTCCACCACATCCACCATCGCTGATTTGAGTAATTCCAGTTCCCGAGCGGGCAGGTTGGCCTGTCGGCGGACAACAGGTTTGAAGCTGGCAGGTGAGGCGGCAAATTGGGGGGTATAGACCGTTCCCCCATTGGCAATGGTCGAAACCAGAGATCCCATTTGGAGCGGTGTCAGTTCCATTCCTTCTGCGGCACCAAAGAAGTTTCGCGGCGCGGCAGCTTTTGGATCGGTGATGATCTTCCCTGGAATTTCACCGGCCAGATTGATCCCAGTTGGTTCACCCAGGCCAAATTGGGCCACCATTTCAAGAAAGCGGGATTGGCCGACTTTTTCACCCGCTTTTTGAAAATACGCCGTACTGGAAACGGCCATGGCTTCCCGGAAATCACAGTGCCGGTTTTCGGTTGGGAGATCGACTTTGACATCCGGCTGGATGGCACCAGTGGCCAGTCCCGCCAATCCAGTTACAAGTTTGATGGTTGAAGCCGGGGAAAAATTGGTGCGCACAGCCCATTCCTGATTCACGATAGACAGTATGCGCCCGGTATTTGGATCCATGACCAGAACTGTTCCTGCCCGCTCACCAAGGGCTTTCAAGACCGCCTGGCGAATTTCCGGGACATCACCTGTTTGGGTATCAAGGGCAATGTACTCAGCGGTTTCTTCACGGAAAAACCGATCTACAGCCCGGTTGTGCGCCACAACCACGTCTGGAATCAATTGCACGAAATGTTTGCGAATGGTGCCGTTAAAGGGGCGTTGAACATTGTTCACGTGGTAGATTTCAGTGAGTTTTCCGTTCGCCAGCGGTCGAAATTCGTATCGGTGCGTACTGGCGGGCTGTTTTTCTTCCAGGATGAAATATCCATTCGGAGAAATCGAGCGAATCCGGGTTTTGGCTGGATCAACCTCAACGTATCCAAGGGTTTGCAAGGTATAGGTTGTTTCATTGGCAGTCCAGGTTTCCACCAGTTCCTGGTTCAACGGAGATTTTCGAGCCGCTGATTTGATGGGTTGGGTTGGATTGAGGGACGATGTGATTTCTTTTGGGTCTGATTCGAGCGTAATCGAGAGCGTCGGGGCCAACAAGCTATTGCACATCAGTGCCATCAGACCGGCGCCGATCAAGGGTTTTAAGTGCAAACCGTGAAAATTCATACTCAGTGTCCTCTGTGAATTCAAAATCAATTCAATGCGATGTGAGAGTTTTGCCTGGTTTGAAAAAATTCCGGATGCCAGCACAGGCGGGATCCGGTGGAGAAGTTTCATCTCAGCCAGTCGGAGCAGGCATCGAGCATAAGACCGGTGATCACGCCGGGTCTGCAGTACCCAATCATCACAGGCGATTTCGCGCTCAATTTCGAGGTTTCGAGTAAACCAATGCACTGCCGGGTTAAAAAAGAAGAGTGCACTCAGGATGCTTTGCCCAAGTTTGGCCCAATCATCCCAGCGGGCAACGTGAGCCAGTTCGTGCAGAAGCAACAATTCCAGTTCGGAAACTGAAAGCTGAGCAAGTAAGTGGGACGGAAATAAAATGACTGGATGGCCAGACCCAATCATCAAGGGGGAGGAAATACGGTCACTGGACCGCAGTTGAACCGGGCGATCTGGGCAGGAATGCCTTACCGTCGTAGAAAAGTGTGATTCCAGTTCGGCTGGGAATGCCTGACTGGTCACCCTGAGACGGCGTAAATACACCCACCCCCAGGCCAGGCGAAACAGAAAACAACCCTGAACCACACCAACGATGACCACCAGCCAGTTTACCCAGCGTCCGCCTGAAATCGAAACCAGGGGTTTTCGGTCAGGGAGGCTTTCACCCGACACCACGCCCTGGTCAACTTGACCCGCCGGAGCGAGAGCGGAACCCGAACGCTTTTCAAGGGATTCATCCACTGGAAAGCCAATCAATGGATTGATCGTGGGCGTGGTGGTTGTATCAAACTGCCGGTCAGCCAGGCGTGATGGAAAAAGGGTGTCCGGTCGTACAAAGGCAAGTGTCGTCAATGGCAGCGCCATCGCGATGACAAAGGCCGTTCCTAGCACTCCATACCTGGCTGAGGCCGAAAGGCCAGGTTTTAACCTGAGGATCAAAACAGCCAGTCCAGCCATGACTCCGGCCTGCCAGAGACTATTGAGGAAAATTTCCATTCCCATGTGTGACAAATGTTCAAATGCAACAAAAGAATTCACAACGCTACCTCAGGAATTTGTTTGTAATTTGTTTAGCCAGTGAGGGTTCAGGGAAATACAGTTGGTCTTATTGCTGAGACCAGTTTGTTGCCAGTCATCGGTCGGTCGCTCAGTGTATCTGGTTGAATTACCTGACTGTTTTCGAGTACGGAAATTCCATTGCAAATTGGTAAGTACCTTGTCAAAAGTTTCCTGAGATATTGAGTTTGGTAAGT
>CAZXCE010000853.1:0-3147 GCA_964639175.1 uncultured Clostridia bacterium | reverse complement strand
ATGTTTTCAGTCCATAAGCACATCAGGATTTAGGCTCGAAGGGGCGTTGTGTCATAGCCGTGGTGCGAAGCCCACGGTTCTTCAGCCCGAAGATTTTCCATTCCGAACAAAATGACTGAAGTTACCTACTTTGTACCTGAAGAAGAAGCCTATGCCCGGTTGGACGAGTTTATCCAGCGGCATGATTTTTCATTTCCAATCTCGGCCATTCGAAAAGCGATTGAAGACGGCAATGTTCGCATCAACAGTAAAGTCCAGACGGCTGGCTGGCGATTGCGACCGGGTGACAAAGTCACGGTCAAGCTTGAAGGATACCGTGGACAGGCACTCGAAGCCGAAAATGTCCCGCTTGAAGTGCTGTATGAAGATGCCTTTCTGATTGCCGTCAACAAGCCGCCAGATATGTTGTCGCATCCCTCAGTCAAAGAGCGCAGTGGGACGCTGCTCAATGCACTGCTGGGCTATTATCAACAAAAGAAAGATGTTGAGGCACTCAGGATGTGGCCGGCGCTGGCGCATCGCCTGGACCGGGATACGTCAGGAGTGATTGTCGCGGCAAAACAGGAACGGGCGGTGGAAAAGCTCTTTGTCGCCTTTCGCGACCGTCAGATGAAAAAAGTCTATCAGGCGATTGTGTTTGGCATTCCCGAGCCAGAGCAGGGAGTCATCGAAGCACCCATTGGCCGCCATCCGGTGCTCTGGCCACGCTGGCGGGTGATGGATGACGGAAAATCAGCGAAAACCGCCTATCGGGTCACCGGGGCCAGAAATGGATTTTCACTGGTTGAATTAGAACCGCTCACCGGGCGCACGCACCAACTTCGGATTCACCTGGCCCATATTGGACACCCGATTGTCGGAGACCATACCTACGGACGAGCCCTGAACAAAGCGTTTGCGCAGTCGCACCCGGAACTCAAAGTCAAACACCACTTTCTGCATGCTGCCACACTGAGCTTTACCCACCCCATGCGCCGCGAAGAGATTCATCTGGAAGCGCCAATGCCCCAGACGATGAAGGAGTTTTGGGAAAGTGGGGTCGTAAATGAGGATGCTGGGCTTCAGGGAAATTGATAAACGGTATTTGAAGCGCAGATTTTTGGCGAGGTTTGGTTTTGAAGACATCGCCCACAAAGAAAAACGGGAGCTTTTCAGCTCCCGTTTTTCTTTGAATGTGTTGGCTCCTCAGGTAGGACTCGAACCTACAACCCTTCGGTTAACAGCCGAGGGGTTTTGTGTTTCTTCCCTTTTCTTCCCGGTTTACTGAATTTCATTATTTTGGTAAATGCTCAAATTAGGGTATTTAAGTGATAATCTATTTTTCATTTTGTTTAAATATATTCCTTGACCTTGCATCAGATACTGTGTCAGAGTTGGTGTCAATATGAAGATCAGAGTTGCCAAGCCTCAAAAGAGAAAAAGGGAAGTCCGAAACCGCAAACCGGGCGCCGCCGGGACGGTTACGGTTCAAGAATGGTATGCCCGAGTTGATTACTTTGATGACGACGGCAAATTCCGGTCAATTTATCGCCGGGCCAAAGATAAAGCTGAGGCTCAGGACAAGGTTAGAAAGTTTGTTCAGGAGTTAACCCAGCACGGAAAGCCGATCCTTGACGCTGATCACCTGACGTTTGCTGACGTTGCCAGAGAATATGAGGAACTGAAGTTAGTTGAGCCGAGGTATGTTGACGGACAGAAAGTAGCTGGTCTGAGAACATACCAGGTGCAGAAATTGTACCTTGCAACCCTGGTTGACTATTTTGGGCGAAAAGGAATCAAGAACATCACTCATGCCGATGTTGACCGGTTCCGGATTACCCGGCTTGATACCGAAACAACACGGGAGACTCCGCGCAAAATTGCCAGCGTGAATCGTGAGTTGGAAACCCTGCGGGCCGTCTTAAATTTCGCTCTTCAACAAGGATGGATTACGAAAAACCCGTTCAAGGCCGGGCCGACGCTCATTCTCAAATCAGCCGAGGTTCATCGCGACCGGGTGTTGAGTTTTGAAGAAGAAGCCAGACTTTTGGCCGCCTGCACTGGGAAGCGCAGCCATCTCAAACCACTTCTGATCACTGCTATGGACACGGCCATGCGTCGAGGTGAGCTATTCAAGCTGAAGTGGCGACATGTGAACCTGGTCAGCGGAATGATTCACGTTGAGGCAATGAACTCCAAAACCATGCGCCCCCGTGATGTGCCGATGACGGGCCGTGTAATGCGGGAGCTGCGGGAGTTGTTCGAAACCAGCAAGAACGATCCGGATGACCGGGTATTTGGGATTACAGATACTATAAAGACTGGTTTCAAGAGTGCGTGTCAGGCAGCCGGCATCGCCGATTTTCGGTTCCACGATGCCCGTCACACAGCCACCACCCGAATGATAGCCGCAGGGATTCCCCCTGCTGAGGTAATGAAGATCACTGGTCACACCCAAATGATCACCTTCTTACGGTACCTGAACCCAACGACCGAGCGAAAGCGAACCGTGGCGGACATCCTGGATAATTACCTTCAGACCCAGGCTGATCAAGCTGAAAAAGACACGGAGGGAGTGGTGAACTGAGATGGTTACAAGAAACACCTTAGAATATCAAAGCCGCTTTCTTTATTTTGTCAAAGAGATAGTTCCTGAAGTCTTGATTGAACTAAAAGAGAACATCTTTCCCTTGTTCCTTGATTTATCCCAAGATGATGAAAACACCTTACACCATTTTGAAATGCAAGATTCTGAAACGTTGGAACTTTGCATAAGGACAAGCTCCTACGACTGCAAGGTTTTACTGAGAGCAATTCAAGGTTGGGCTTTGAGATTTAATCTTACAACTGAATGGGTCTATAAATTTGCAGTTTGTACCGTACGTCGTCAGGCTGGAAGGTCATATAAAAACTTACGTTTTGACACTCCCACTATATCTTTTTTTTTCCCAGTTTTTCATTTTACATTCGAAGCAAACGGTCTCACTTGTGAAGAAGTTAAAAAAGCGATGGATTCTGCTTACAAACGAAAACAGAAAATCTTTTTAGAGAAGGAAATTGCTCCTCTTGACCCAAAAAAACTTTCAGATGATCAATTTAGGTACCTTGTACTGCAATACTCCGGACAGTATAAACCGAATTTAAGCGGCGATGAGGCCGAACTGGTGG
>CAZXCE010000852.1:0-3153 GCA_964639175.1 uncultured Clostridia bacterium | reverse complement strand
GTGTAGAGTCCCCGGAGCTTCAAAGGGATGTGGGTCAGTCGGTGTAATATCTGACTATTCATTTCTCAACTCTCAAGAAACTCAGGTTGAATGGGATGATGTGCGGCGAAAGGTACGGCTGGTAGGAATTACTGTGCAGACCCAAACCAGCCCGAAGACCTGGAGATGGCACCAACATGCCTCCTGGACTAAAGTTCTTCAGCGTGGATCAATCAAAAATGCTTCAATTCCGGCTGACCTGTGGCGATATCTAGGAAACTATCAACTGAAAGTTACCTCGTCGTATCAGCCTTCCCGCTGGGGAAGCCTGACAGCCGCCGAACCCAGTTATGACGAATCACACCTCAAAGCATTGAGACTCGCATATAGCCTCTTTGAACTTGGAAAGACGAAAGAGCGAAGAGAAGAATTTACCTCCTGTATGACTGCAGAAATAGCGATGAAACATCGGTGGTTCAGGGCACTGGTTCAAGAGTTACGGTCCTGATCAGGGTTCAAGCTCAATCACAGAAGTAAGAACTCAGCTCCAGTACAACCAATTCGACTCGCGAAATTCAGGCAGTAAGCTGAAGGAACCTGTGGTATGATTGCACTTCAGTTTATCCAGTATTCCCAATTAAAAAATCAGTTTGGTTCGATTGTAGTCTGGTGACTGATATTTGGAACTGGGACGACGCTTTTTCAAAAACCAGATATCAGGTATCAATCATCACCCAAACGCGTCTTTCATAAGCCTCAAATTCAGAGTACTCCAGGCATATTGCCTGACAAATCAACTGGGCAAGTTTCGTTTTCCTCACGCCTTGATGCCTGTAGGGAACCAGCTCGCTCATCGGCACGGGATTACGCTATGGTGGACGAAACCTTGAGCCCTGTATCATTTACCAGTACTGCCGCAGCATCTGGATCCAATGACTACTCCCCCGAATTGGATCTCCTGGTACGTCATTCAGACGAACGCATTGTCCGATTTGATCGCCGCCGGATTGTAACCACCCTGATTCGGGAAACGGGCCTCAAACCCGAACTGGCTGACAAAATCAGTTATGAAATCCAGGCCATGCTGAGCCGTGCCGGTGTGACCAAAGTCAGTTCGTCCCTGATTCAAAGTCTGGTGGATGCCAGGTTGATTGAACATGGACTGGAACGTGAGTTTGTCGCGCATTCACGGTTGGGGATTCCTCGCTATGAACTGGACCAGATTATTCATCAATCAGCGCGGGCCGAACATACCCAACCACTCGGCCCTGAAGGTACCAGCCTGCGGCTGGCCGAAGCAATCAAACGCGAATATGCCATCCTGTCGGTTTTTTCCGAGCCAGTGGCCAAAGCTCATTTGATTGGTGATATTTACATTCAGAATTTAGGCGGAGTTGATCGTCCGCGATTGCTGGTTCAATCACTGGATTCGATCAAACGTTATGGCATTACCCTGCCCCAGTCATTTGCCAACTGGCGCCCGGCACGCCACCCAGAAGTCCTGGTAGCGCACCTGGTGAAGTTTTCCGCAGCACTTCAAGGCTATATCAATGGGCCTATCGAGTGGGATGCCGTCAATTATTGTTTGGCACCGTATGTTGAAGATCTCGACGCCAAGTCACTGAAACAACTGGCCCAGGGGCTGCTGTTTGAACTTTCTTCTCCGTCAGCCGCCCGAGGCGGGCAAATGCTCACCTGTACACTCCATCTTGACTGGGAAGTCCCGCCCTACATGGGTGACCGGATTGCGATTGGCCCTGGCGGAGAAAGTACAGGGCGTTCGTACCGGGACTATTCCGAAGCGGCTCAAAAGCTCTTGCGCGCCATTTATGAAGCGTACCTGGAAGGCGATGGCCAGAAATTGCCGTTCACCGGGGCACAACTGGTCCTGCATATTGCCCAGCATTTCTCAGAAAGTGTTGGATATAAAGGGTTACTTGATACCGTCAGTCAGGTGGCAACCGGTCGAGGCGGGATTCATATCGTCTTTGATCGAAATGATGCCCACAGTTTTTACCGCCGTTATGGCGTACCGCTCGAAGGGGCACTCAGTCGCGCCGATACCACTGAATGGTGCACGGCAGTCTTTCAGGCTGTCGGAGTCAACCTCCCTCGCGCAGCCTATCGCTCTGGATCCACCAACCAGACTGCCATTTTGGAAGAATTGACCCGGCTGATGGACGTGGCAGCCCAGGCTCATCTTGAAAAACGGATTTTTCTTGAGAAACTGATGGCGCTTGGCGAGCAAGGCCCACTTGCTCTCCTGGCTATGCGCCGCCAGGGAAATACATTTCTTCGGCTGGGCCGAACGACACACTGGCTGTGCCCCATCGGGTTAAATGAACTGGTGTGGGCCGTCACCGGGCAACAACTCCACGAATCACAGGAGGCCCGCGAGTTTGGAAAACGTGTCATTGCCCATATTGCCGCCGAAACCGCACGCCTGTCGTCACGGCATAAAACGCGTTTTCTTCTGGCCGAATGTTCTGCTGAAGAAGCCCCTCACCGCCTGGCCCAGCTTGATCTGCAATTTTTCCCAGATGAATCGGCGGAATTTGTCCAGGGTCAGGTTCAAAGTGGCGACGTGTTTTATTCCAACGGGGTAAAACTGAATTCCAAAATACCAGTTTCAGCGCTGGAAAGAGCCCAGCTCGAAGGCTTTTTACACAATGACCAGTTGATCAACGCCACCAGCGAAATCTGGCTTGGGAGCCAACCAGTGGCCGCCAGTACCGTCGCGGTTTTTATTTCACAGGCATTTTACCGATCCCAGGCCAGCGGTCTGGTCTTTGCCCCGGAATTTACTGCCTGTCTGGCCTGTGGTGCCGTAAGTCATGGGCTGCAAACCAGATGCACCACGTGCGGTTCAGCACACATTGATGGAATTGCCCAGGCTGGACTTTCCTACAGCCGAACGTCAAATATGACTGACAGCCAGATGATCGAGTTGAAGAATCGGTACCGAGAAAGCCTGAAGGATTAAATCTTTTTGAGTCAGTTATTGGTAGTTAGTCATTGATGAGTCAGTAGTCAGTAGTCAGTAGTCAGTCGATAAAATCCGGATATTGTAGTGTGTGGAGTTCTTGAAAAGAATTATTCATAAATGACTCAAATAGAACCAAATACACTTGACACGAATTCCCAAATCCCAACACTCGACTACTGACTACTGAC
>CAZXCE010000851.1:0-3154 GCA_964639175.1 uncultured Clostridia bacterium | reverse complement strand
GGCGGCAGCTTTATTTATGCTTGTTGAAGGCTTTTCCAACTCTTAATTGGCATTATTGATATGAATGAAGGGTTGAAATTGAGATTTCAAAATCAGCAGCTTACAAGTAACAGGCCTGACCGGAATTTGTATTTTTGATAAACCCTTTGTTTTCAACGAATGATTTTTTTCCTCTGAACTGGAATTACTGACAAAACGCTGTGAGCGTAACAGTTGGTCAGTTCTTTTTCCTCAAATACCAAATTGGGCTTTTTTGGTTTGAACCCAGGTCCAAATAAAGCAAGGAGCCGCACATGACCATTCATTTAAAAGATTTGACAGTTTCGGAAGTTGAACTGCCGCTTGAAGACCACCGCCTTGTTTTTGGAGGAGAAGGTCTTCCAGACGTGTATGGATTGCCAACAGGGTACAAACGGCGAACTGGCTGTGATGGTCGTGACCCGATTGGCAGTGATGAAATTCTGATTGAAACCGATTGGGGCTGGTAATTCGGGAGGTTTGAGTCAATCGCCCGAACACCAATCTCCAAATCAACTTACCTCCTGCCATCTCATCAGGAGACAAATACAAAACTAAAGGAAAAAACTGTAGTGATACTCACAGATTTGACAATCTCAGAAATTGAGTTGCCTCTTGAGGAAACTCACCCTTCTTTTGGATCCAATTGGGCACATAAAGTCATTGGCGGAAATGTCCCAGATGCTTTTTCAGAGGCAACAGGATACATACGGCGAACTGGGTGTGACGGTCATGATCCGGTTGGAAGCGACCAAACCTTGATCGAGACTGATCGGACATAGACTGGGTTTACACTTCAACGGAAGGCGGAAACCCTTGAAAAACAAAGACTCACAATCAAATGAGAGGAAAAATCAGCCATGACATTGAATGACTTAACCATTTCAGAAATCGAACTTTCTCTTGAAGAAACCAGCTCTATCATCGGAGGGGACGGACCAAAAGTTGATACTCTCAAATGGACACAGAAGGTGCCAGACAACTCAATCGGAGATAGTGGAAGTGGCTCTCCATCCACCTATACTCAACGAACTGGGTGTGATGGTCATGATCCAGTCGGTTGTGATGAAAGAATGATGAATGATTGACAGGTTGCTGGATAAAAAGTCATTCCGCTCACTTCCTTCATTTGTACAAATGAAAAAAATTTTGCCATCCGGAAATTAGGAAAATATCGGCGGTATGTCTGGTTTTTCCAATCCTGGTAGCACAACCACATTGAACTGCCAGAAGGTGTCATTTTGTGAAAATCCTGGTTCTCACGGCTGAGGGCGATCAGTCGGCTGATGTCGTCATCAAAAAATTGAAAGCACACCAGGCAGAGATCGTGCGGTTTGATCTTGGTGATTTTCCCGCACGCGCATCCATTTCATATACCCACCAGCGGGGAAAGCCGGCAGTAACTTTTACATCAAATAGTGGCTCATACCGTCTCGATGAGTTTCATTCGATCTGGTTGAGAAAGCCTTTTCCCCCGCAGGCATCTTCCAAACTTGCTGACCCGCAACTGAGAAAATACATTCGCGCTGAATCCCAGGTTTTTCTCTATGATTGTCTGGAAAGTTCTGACGCCTTCTGGCTTCCCTGTACCTACCGACAGCTCATGTTTTTGGAAGACAACCGCTTACACATGCTGAGGACTGCCGAGCAGATCGGGTTTGCGATTCCGCCAACGCTGGTTACCAATTGTCGAAAAGATTTCCTTGAATTCTATCGCGAACAAAAAGGAAAGGTGATCATTAAGAAGTTTCGCAGTATGTACCTGGGGCCAGAGGATGAATCAGGAAGACGACCCAAGATCTTTTCAATGTATACCTCGCCTATCGAACGGTTTATGACTCGCGATGCGCACCTGATTCAGTATTGTCCGGTTGTGATCCAGGGGTACGTTCCCAAAGAATCAGAACTCCGCGTGACAGTGGTTGGCGATCAGGTATTTGCCGCAGAGATTCGGTCGCAGGAAACGTACAGCACCCGCCACGACTGGCGAAGATACGATCTCGGAAACACCCCGCATTTTTCCTATGCTTTACCTGATGAGATTGCCGGACAGTGCCGGGCATTACTCAAACAATTTGGTTTATCGTACGGGGCCATAGACATGGTGCTGACCCCACAGAACGAATATGTTTTTCTGGAAATCAATCCTGGAGGGCAATACCAGTGGATTGAAGACCTGACCCGGCTCCCGATCAGCCAGGCAATCTGTGACCAGCTCCTCAAAGGAAAATCCGTATGACCAGCCTGCCTTCTCGATTCCCATTGCCGGAAGTTTTTGACATTCTGCTTTGCGCACATCGGGAAAATTCAGATCCGCAAACCGTTCAAGAACGTCTGCTGCCGCTTCAGGCGGATTTTCCAGAAATTCACATTGATGTCATTCCGGAATGGAATGAGGCCGCAGAAAGTTTTGACTACGATGTCTTGCTGTTTGTTGACGGGGTTGGAACGGTGCTGGTCAGTTTTTCCCCTGATCGTGAACTCATCTGGACGCTGAAAACTGCCCGCAACCACGACAATCAGGTGATTGCTTTTGTCAACGGAGACGAGGTCACCGTTGAACATGCCCTGACTTTGATTGGCCCACTCTGGGAAAAAGAAAACCTTCACGAAAAACTGATCAATCAGGTTATTTTGCGCCAGGAAGCACAAAAGTATGATCTGTCAGTTGATCCCGCCGAAGTGGAACGCGAATTTGAAGCGTTTCGCCGCCGCCAGGGTTTGCATACGATTGAAAGCCTGACTGAGTGGATGCGGCAGGCCGGGTTTACCCTCGAAAGTTTGGAGAAATCGTTTACCACTGCCCTTCGCCACAAAAAGCTGGTGAGCCATCTCATTTCGGAGGAAGCCGTTGGACATCAGTTTCGGGCTCACCCTGAGGCGTTCACCACTGTATTTACCCTGAGGTTAAGTTTATCAAATCGTCAGATCGCCGAAGATACGGTCCAGGCCAATCGTTCTGGGGCGACGAGCTGGTATGCCCTGGCTGAGCAAGCATATCTTGAAGCCGAACAGGGTGCTTCGCGGAACCTGTTTGCCACATTTCGTCGCGGTCTTTAAACATTTTGGTTGATTTATAGACTAATACAATGTAATATAGCCAATTATGAACCGATCCGATTGAGGTGAATCAACC
>CAZXCE010000850.1:0-3167 GCA_964639175.1 uncultured Clostridia bacterium | reverse complement strand
CCGGAACCCGGAACCCGGAACCCGGAACCCGGAACCCGGAACCCGGAACCCGGCTCCTCACTCCCCCCAATCCTCCTGAACGGCTGGTGCCAGCCCAACGGAAAGTGGTTCTAATGCAAGGATTTCCAGTTCAGCACCGCAATCACCACAGGGGATAATTTCGCCATCAAGGACATCAACTGGAACAGTTACGGGTGCGTCACATTCAATACAATTCGCCATTGTGTTCGAGCCTCCAAATCAGGGTAAGGGTGGATGGAAAAAAGAAAACGCCCGCCAGACCGGTTTGTGGTCTGGCGGGCGTTTGAGGGAGCAACAACACAAAAAAACAGGCAAACGCAACTATCCAGACCTCTTGTCCGGTTTCTTCACGCGCTTGCTTTGCTTCTTCAGGTTTGTAACTTGCATGAGTTCTATTTCGAGAATGGTAGAAAATGAAGTAATACCGCGGGCATCCTAGCGGTATTACAAAAAGGTGTCAAATACTTTTTTCGGTGTCTTATCCAGAAATAAGCGAGCCCGGTGCTTTTGTCTTTGGGCCACAGGTTTGGTTTCGCCCTGACTGTTTGGCAACATAAAGCCGTTTATCCACCAGTGTCTTTAAATCTTCGGTAAAGTCGTGAAGCAGTTCCCAGGTTTCTGGATCGACCTCACTCTCAAGCGATGTGGGCGGGTGCTCGCGAAGGTGAGTGATCATCTGCTGGTACTGCTTTGATTCTGACGCCTGAGCGTACCCACACGAAATGGTGATCGAACAGTCTGGATCAATCGTGCTTTTGACCAGAACCTCCTGACCATTCAAGTCCTTGACATAGATTTTGGTGCTACGGACTTCAGACTGGATTCGACCGATGATAACCTCCAGTTCAACTGGCTGCACGTTGGGAAATACCAGGACAAATTCTTCACCGCCAAACCGGATCACAAAATCATCCTGGGTGCGGATATTTTTCGAAAGAATTTTTGCCAGTGCTTTAATCACCACATCGCCGGCTGGATGACCCAGCGTGTCATTGACCCGTTTAAAAAAATCAATATCCAGCATCGCGACCCCAATTGGCTGGCGGCCAAGCTGGCTGGCAATCACCTGATAAAATTTGGACATCCCTTTTTTGGAGTACACCCCATAGATGCCCGTCATGGCGTCCAGCAATGCCTCTTCCCGTTCCTTCACCAGCAACGTCATCAATTTTCGGTTTTCACGGCCTTGTTGCAGCATCGTGATAATCCGATCCCGATTGTGAAACATTGCCTGGGCCAGTGCGCTTTCCTTGTCTGAAAGCTCCAGTTCGAGTTCTGACCTGAGTTGTGATTCACGACGGTGCAGGAGGCCCACATAGGTGAAACTGACTGAGTTGATGGCGCATAAAAGTGCAGCCACAATCCAGATTGGTTGTTTTTGGTGAACTCTATTGCTGGCCTCCTGGGCATTGAGGGTACTGAGGCGGTCAATTTCGGTTCTGCAAATTTTGGCCAGTGGCTCAAAATCGGCTTCCTGGGCTTTCCGGGTTAACCCTGATGCCTTATCCGCCGCCTGGTACACTTCAGAATGGACCTTTTGCATCAGATCAAGGTTTTTTAATTCCTTGATTCTGGTGTTGACCGCCTGGGATGATTTTTCAATCGCCGCCTGCTCTAAATCACCTAATGCGAGATAGATTTTTCCATAGGCTGCGACCTGGGGTTGGTCAATGATTTGAACGATTGCGGTCCCCACAAACACCAAATTCAGAAGTGCAAACAAAAAATAGCGACGCATGCCTTGACCTCAATCTGGCAATTTTTGCCCTTGTGTCTGGCCCAACCGTGGGACTTACTGGTCGGATGTATCCAGTGGGCCGGTTTTTTGATTTCGGTTGCGGAGAAATTCTGGTGCCCGGTGTTTTCCTGAGAGGCGACCTGATTTGCGATAGGACCCTCCGATAGCCGCATCTTCGTCTCGTTCGGCCGCCTTTAAAACCATGCTGTTGTAAATCAGGCTCTGCTCAACCGCATTTTTTAAGGCAGTGCCAAATGATTCTTCCAGGATCAATGTCTCGGTGTTTTCTGTACCAATCGCCAGATAATAGGCATACGGATCATCGCTTTGAGTTCTGAGCAGCGCCTGAATTTGTTTATTTTTGGTTGGGCGCATCACTTCCTGGATCAACACCGGCAATGTTGCCTGCTGGACTCCATTGTCATCGAGGGAATAGCGATGTTTCGGCGGCAGAATTTTCTGGGCAATGATGGCCTGCAAATGGTTGCTGATTGAAAAGAAATCATCGCCGGTCATCTGGAGAAATTTTAACAGAGCTGCCGGTGCATTGGTTGAAGAGTGCATGGTGCCAATCACCAGATGACCGGTTTTCGCCATGGCCAGCGCCTGATTGGCCATATCCTCATCGCGGATTTCACCCACCACGATGATGTCTGGATCCTGACGAAGCGCGTGTTTGGCCCCTTCGGTGTAACTGGCGACATCGCGACCAACATAAATCTGGCGGAACCGTGCCCGGCGATTGGTAAACCGATATTCCGGTGGATCTTCAAAGAGCGTGATATTGACGGGTAACCGATCATTCACGGCTTCGAGCATGGCGCCCACCGTGGTTGACTTGCCTGAGCCAGTTGACCCAACCACAAGGATCAACCCGCTGCTGATGGTGCCATTCATCAAATCGTAGACGAGTGAGCCGGCAGCGGGTGAAAACCGGAGCTGTTTGAGCGTAGGCAGCACCGGCCAGATTCGCCGAAATGACAGGCATAACCCAGAACCAAGCGGAGAAACAGGTTCCGACCGGTAGACGTGCACCCGATAGCGCCCTTTGATTTCATTGCCTTCCTCATCACAGGTCAACACATCAAACGCCACATCAAACGGCTGAAAGACCAGCATCTGAGCGGTGGGGGGTGACAGATCATACCGTTCAGGAAGCAGGGAATCTTCCGGCTCATCGGGCAACAGTTCGTCTGGTTGAAGTGGATTTGGATCTTCATACTCCAGATCCAGGTCAACTGCCAGACTCCGATATTTTGACCGGATATTTCGAGTGTAGGCGGCCAGCGCGCGGAGGCGCTCGGTGAAGGGGGTTCCGCGACAAACCAGATAGGCTAGCTCAAACAGAACTTGCTCAGGAGGGCGGTGACGTTGCCATCGAACAGCTGTTCGGTCAGCTCACGCACCA
>CAZXCE010000849.1:0-3203 GCA_964639175.1 uncultured Clostridia bacterium | reverse complement strand
CCAGGTATCTCCGGGTTTTCACTCAGTTTGTTCCTGCTGGGGGTCGGGATAATTTACCCGGTCCAGGGAATGCCGGCTCAAACCCCTCCGATCACACCCCAAACCAACAAAGATGACAAAACCGGGACGCAAACCCCACCCAAAGATGCCCCCCCAAAGCCACCAACGATTCAACGCATTCCTGGGTATCCGCCAGTGGAACAACGGGTTGAAGAATACCGCCGTCTGGCAAACACCGGCAAAGGGCCACGTGAGGAAAGTCGTCCTTATGTGGTTGAAGGGGTTACGGTGGTTGGTCTCTCAGGTACCAGGTCGGCCTTTCTCCGCACTGAAGATGGCAGCACCGTGATCGTCCGAAAAGGAATGAAACTGTACAACGGAGAAGTCGAAGCGATTCAGTCGGATCGGGTGGTTTTTCGTCAAGGCAAAAAACTGGTCGAAAAATACTATCGTCAGGCAATCAATGCTTCGAAGTCGGAGGAAGGCGACGCCCAGTGAAACATACAGTCCATCTGGCTGATCTTCAGCCGAAAAAAGGTGAACCAACGCCGTATTACGCCGTTGAACCCTTCCAACTCTCTTCTTCTCCTCAGTTTCAAAGCGCTCTGGTCTGGCTTGAGCAACCACTCGATCTGGTACAGTTTCCCGAAGTCCTCTCTGCAGCCGTGCTTCTGGCAAGCCCGAGCTGCAGAGTTCATTTTTCACGTCTGACTGGTCCGCCATCTATCCCAATCGTCGGCCCGCTGGTGCGGCGAGTCGGCCCGCATCGGGCACTCGAATACCTGCTCGCGGGTGTTGAACTCAGTGCCGAAGAAGCCTTTCAAGCCCGGTTAATTGATGGCGTGATGTCCGCTGAAGCCTTTGAAACCTGGATCAATCAGGTGCTTGCGCTCAGCCCACAATCCCAGGAACTGGCTTTTGAAATGGTGCAACTCCAACGTTTTGCCAGCCAGTCAGCCGCTGAAACCGCCGAGCGGTATGGGTTTGCTCTGGCGTTTGCGCTCCCAGATGCCGCTGAAGGCATCAAAGCCTTTCTGGACAAACGCCATCCCCACTTTCGAATGAAGAATGAAGAATGAAGAATTGATACAAGTTTGTAGTCAGTAGTCAGTAGTCAGTAGTTTGCTAAGCTTATTTTATTGAATAACTTGACGATCTTCGGATACGAGTATTCCAGTGCAAAACAGTGTAGAGATGACCTGATTTTGCTCAAAATGGCAACACCTTATCAAATTACAACTCTCATTTTTGCAACTTTTTTGCTTTCTGAATCACCAACGTCGTTGGCAAGTGATTCCTAACCTGTAATTACCTCATCAGTTCAACAATCACTCTTGAAAAGGGTAGCCCCTGGTAAACTTCAAGTCTCTGTAAATCTGTCACTTCCATTTATTTGAGATTATCTCATCGTGTTTATGGGCAGTTGAGCAACTCAATCAAATAAACTTAGTGGACAATGGACTACTGACTACTGACTACTGACTATTTAGTCTTCATTCTCAATTCTTCATTCCAAAGGGAGTAGGTCTCATGCGTTGCTTGAATCGTGATGCGCAGGGTCAAGTGTGGCGTGCGGTATGCATTCTGATGTGTGCCGCGCTGAGTTTCACCAGTTTCCCGTTGTTGAGCACCGTCAGCGGGCAGTCCCGTCAGATACGCGACAGTGCCAATATTCCGCTTCCACCACAGTGTACACTCCGGGTTGAAAACCTCGGCGGAAATATTCAGGTGGTACTGACCAACCGCCAGGGGATGGAAATGTTATCTGGACGGCACGGTGCCGCCGGGCCGGCCGTGCAACCAGATGAAATTGTGCTCCAGGAAGACACCGCCAGCGGTCAGGTGATGATCCGAACTCGCCCACCCGCCGGCGGACTGGGCATTGATTTACGGCTCTCAGTCCCTGAAGGCACCAACCTGCGCCTGACGAGCGATAGCGGAAACATCGAAGTATCCGGTTCGGCAGCCAGCATCCTGGCGTCAACCGTGCAGGGAAATGTCCAGCTTGTGGTCCCTGAAAAATCCAACGCCGATGTCACGCTCTACTCAGCCCGTGGTGTCGTTCGCAGCAATCTCACGGTTCAGACCTTTGGGAATGGCGATGATCATTCACTTCAAGGAACAATGGGAAAAGGCGGCGGCATGGTCATGGGGCGTTCAGAGCGTGGCAACGTGATTCTGACGGCACCGGGAAAAGAACAGCAAATCCAAATCGCAACGAAAGATCCAGTCCTGACCCGTCCCCAGGCAGATGATGATTTTCTAGGTGGAGGACGCGGACGTCCCGAATCGCTCAAGCCGTCAACCCGTACCTCAAACCCGGCTTCCACGGGTCCAGATGCCGACCTGGACGATGACAATATCCTGCGCATTGAATCGGATCTCGTCACGCTCAACGCGGCGGTCAGCAAACGAACAGGCGAAGCAGTCACTGACCTGCGCAAAGAGGATTTCACCTTGTTTGAAGATGGGATCCAGCAGGAACTGATTCACTTCCAACCGGTGACCATGCCGTTTAACCTGGTGCTTCTGATTGATTTAAGCGGCAGCGTCAAAGAAAAAATCAACCTGATCAAACGGTCGGCCATGCGGTTTATCCAGGCCACGCGTCCCGAAGATAAAGTGGCGATTGTAACGTTTACCGCGACGCCACGGCTGGTTTCACCGCTCACCAATGACCGCCAAAAACTCCGCCAGCGCATTGATAGCATTCGCGAACCCGATGGCGGCACCAATTTCTACGATGCCCTTGATTACACGATTAACTCGGTTCTGGTCGGAGTCAAAGGCGAACGCAACGCGATTGTGATTATGTCAGACGGCGTCGACAATGCGCTGCCCGGTCAGCCCGGAGACGGTTCAGATATCACCTATGAAGAACTGATGAGCCGAATCCAGGAAACCGATACCATTATGTTTCCGATCTACCTCGACACCGAAGAAGCCGCAATTGAAGAGTTTGGGATGAAGATTTCCCGTGGGTATGCCGTTGCCCAGCGACAATTGAAGGAAATTGCCGAAGCGACCGGGGGAAAAGTGATTTACGCCCGGCGAGTTGAGGATTTGGAAGGAAGTTACGATCAGGTTGCCAATGAACTGCGCACGATTTACAGCCTGGGCTACTATCCGACCAACACCACGCGTGACGGCAGTTTCCGTAAAATTCGCGTCCGCATCAACGTCGCAGATGCCCAGGTTCGCTC
>CAZXCE010000848.1:0-3205 GCA_964639175.1 uncultured Clostridia bacterium | reverse complement strand
ATGGCATCGTGGATGCACGACTCAAGCCCGGCCTTTGAGGGCCGAGTCTGTTGACAATTTCTGGAGAATTGTGGTGCCGGGATTGCAGCCACCCAGGAAGTCGGCACAGCATACACGATTGGCACGCTGAGGAAAACCCAGGAAATTTATCTGGGGGCTGAAGACTCGCAAGCTCAATCCGGGTTGTGACCAAGTTCGCGAAGTTGCTGTTTCAGCCGTTCGATTGCCACTTGTTGCTCTCGGATTACCGCCTGGGCCGCTTCTTTTTCAGCTCGTTCACGGCGGCGTTCAGCGTCAAGTTCAGCAAATGTCAGGAATCTTTCTCCATCAGGACGATAAATATGAAGCGTTTCCGGGGTTCGCTCAAATCGGATTCCCAATCGCGGACTCACCCATCCCTGCATCAGATTGATTTTTTGGAGACGTTGATTGACCCTTTCCCATCCGAACAAAGTGTTGGTCTGAGGCGAGTAGATATAATATTCCTCAATCCCGTGGTGTTCATAGAACTCTTCCTTGGCTCGCATCTCTTCGTAAGAATTGCCTGGTGAAAGGATTTCAAACACAACCTGCGGGGCAACTCCATCTTCTTCCCACTGCTTATAAGAACTGCGATCTCCTTTAGGCCGCCCCAATGCAACCAAAATATCCGGTGACTGTTTGGTTGACGACATTTTTTCGATGGGGTACCAGAAGATATTGCCGCCGACAAAATCATTGGGCAGCATCACATCCAGGCCCTCTTTTATCGTCACAATCCATTCAAACTGTTGGGTGTTATCCGCCATCGGAAGACCATCACTTTCCGGATAGTAAATTTCATCCTGGTATAACGGATTGGCTGGCGTTGACATAAGAATCTCCCTGTGCAGTCACCCCTGCAGACCCGCCTGAAGGCGGAACCCTGAGCGTTCCCACAATTAAAAGATGCTTTCCCGTTCTTCCAGACCACGGTCGAGCAGTCCGCGAATCGCATCTTTGACCACATCCACTTTCTTTTGAATCACTTCGTCCCAATCGTCAGGATTACCTCGGAAATGGAGTGGTTTCCCGAAATAGATTGAATATTTGGTCGGATACGGCAGCATTCCGAGCGCCCCAAGCCACGGGAACGTCGGCGTGATCGGGAAATAGGGCAGCCCAAGTAGTTTTGCCAGCGGTTTGACATCCACAAAGCTGGGGGCCTGCTCTTCACCGCCAATCACTCCCACCGGGACAATCGGAGTTTTGGTCTCAAGCGCCAGCCGCATAAACCCAAGTCCAAACTGCATCAGTTTATAGCGGTCTTTCCAGAGCTTGCCCGAGCCGCGAATCCCTTCTGGAAACACCGTGATTGCTTCACCCAGTTCAAGCAAGCGTTTACAGTTAAGCGGATCACCCACGATGCTTCCGTGGCGGGTAATAAAATTTCCAACCAGTGGCAGGGTGGTAAACCAGCGCTCAACCATCGCCCGTGACAACCGGGCAGGCTTGCCTTCCATCAACAAGGCAACTCCGATCATGACTCCGTCAATTGGAATCTGGCCGCTATGGTTGGCAATCAGAAGGACTCGACCGGGCGGAACATTTTCAATGCCATGGGTGGTTACCCGCCAGTAGTGCTTATAGAGCCAGTTAAATGCGGTATAGCCATACCGTGCCGTCATGGGGTTCATTCCCCAGGCATCAAACCCATATTCGTTCAATTCTGACGGCACCTGCCGGATCCGGCGTTCAACGGCTGGTGACACCAGCGGGTCAAGCAACGTCGCAAGAATCCCTCTCGTGGCTTCACGATGGAGCGGTGTCAGCGCCAGTTCTTTCAAATGTTCAATCAGGGTTGGCGGTGGTGAGTCGGGTTCAACTTCGACTTTGATGCGCCGGGCTCGCGAAACACGTCGTTTGGCAGCTTTTTCCGGAGCTTCCACCAGGGGTTCATCTTTTTTGACCACCCGAAGCGATTGTTTCTTGACCGGAGCTGGTGTGGTAACAGCAGTTACTTTCCGGGTCCTGGATTTCGCAGGCTCTGGTATCGCTATAACTTGTGGTTCAGGTGCGTCTGGAACTGGCTCAAGCCTCTGTTTTTTCGCTCGTGTCCGTTTAGCCGCAGGGGCGTTGGCTGCTGACAGCGTTTCAACCGCAGCGATGGCTTCTGGTTCGGCAACAACAAGTTGGGAGGCACTCGGGGATTCAACCGCGATAGCGGCGGCGGCCTGGGTATCAGTTTTACGAGAACGTGGTCGCGGCATAAAAACCTCACTCACTCAAGGTCACTGGCTTGGAAAATATGGAAGAAAAGAGAAACTGGCGTGGGGCAACTGACGTGTGAATTAAGCTATTTGTTGGCCTCTTCGTCAACTACCAAACTGAATCGTTTTCCGGTGGTCTCCACCCATTGGCGGCAATTTTGATCATACTGGTTAAATTTTTTCATCAGCTCATCGGCCTGACCATGATCACCAGTCGCAAGCCATTGCTCCTGTGCCTTCAACACAACCATCAACTCCTCTTTGAGCTTTTCTGACCCCGGCTCAAGGCGCGGTGCGCTGGCCAGTTTTTCCTGAGCCTCACGGTTTTTGGTTTTGAACTGTTCCCGAAGCGCCGGTGTCAGTTCTTCGGTCTCAAACCGGCCTTGAATTTCTTTAAACGAGCGCTCCGCCGTGTTGATGGCTTCGACAAAGCGATTGACCGGCCCGCCGGAATCCTCACTAAACCAGAGACTTGACCCGGCCCGAAACTCGTGCAGTGACAGTCGGGGACCTTCATAGCGCCAGACCAGCACGCCAAATGAAGCAATCACCAGGGCCAGGGCCACGACCTGCCCCATGATCCAACCCGCGGGCGTTTTTTGCTCTCGTGGTGGCGAATATGGAATCAGCCAGCCAGCCAGTCCACCAGCAACCAGACCACCGATATGGGCTGAAGCCGACACAGGCAAGATAAACGTGAGCACCAGATTGATTAACAACAAGGAATTGAGCGAACTGAGCATGTTTTTGCGCAGCAAGGGCGGAATAACGTTTGGATATCTGAGCGCAAAGACATAGAGCGTCCCAAATAACCCAAACAAGGCACCCGAAGCCCCGGCGCTTGGATTTGGACTCGCCACATAACTGGCGTAAATGCTGAAGATCCCGGTGAAAATATAAATCACGACAAACCGGGCAGATCCATAGAGTGATTCAATTCGCGGCCCCAACGTCCAGAGGGCATAACAGTTAAACCC
>CAZXCE010000847.1:0-3217 GCA_964639175.1 uncultured Clostridia bacterium | reverse complement strand
CCGCATCCGGTAATTGAGTTTGCCCAGTTCAACAGGTAGTGTGTTCGGTGACCTTGCGGAGCATTGACTGAAGGCATCTCGCCCTGAGGAACACCAATTTTGTGCACCACCGCGTTAAACTGAGTTGAGGTCAGTTTGTCGGACAGCAAGGAAAAGAGTTCACCTGGGTCAGCAGAAACTTTTTTGTATGGAGCAGGTTGCGTTGAAGCAGGGACAGATGGTTGGTGAGTTGGAGCTGGACCTGGAGTTGGGAAAAACCGCTTTGGCAAATCCCATTCAAATTGTCCAACGGCTGGAGTTTCAAACCGGGCATCAGGTTTCCATTCTGAAATCGTTGGCTCATACCGTCGCAAATACGCCAGCCCTTTTCCAGTGTTACAGTCAAGCCGGACAACATTATAGCCGTTGTACCACTGGCTTCCGCCGTAAGCTGAACCCGCAGCAATACCGGAGCACCGTTGCGGACCACGAATCCGCAACTCAAAGTCGTGTTCGTGCAAATGCCCGCTCAGGTGGAAATCACACCGGCTGTTGATTTGCTGCTTGCAGAGACGTTCATCCCATTCCGGAAACCACGAAAACGGATGGTGGGTCAGGGCAATGACAAGGTCTTCCATCGGTTTACCGTCTTTTTCGACTGTGCCGAGCGCCGCCTGCACCTGTTCGTAGCCAAGCAACAACTTCCCTTTTGTCTCATTTGCCCGTGACAGCCAGGCACTGTTGAGACCAACAATCCAGAAGCGCTCAAATGGAAAACCGGAAACCGGAAACCCGCGCGTGTACCAGCCGGGCAGGCCATCAGGCGCGCAATGCCCAAAGCACGTTTTGACAAATTCGACATAAGCCCCGTATTTGCACAAAATAGCGTCACGGTCATGCTCATAGTCGGTGCTGGTCAGAAATTTGTGGATCAGGTCTTCGTTGTTTTCCCCAGCCGCCTCGGCAACCAGTTCGTCCTGAAACTTTTTCACAGCAAGGCTTTTCGGGAACTCCCGGTCAACGTCGTGGTTGCCAGGAATCACAAATATCTGTTCTGGTTCAACAGCAGCAACTTGCTGTAATTCTCCGAGAAAGCTTTTAGCGTCCATTCCTGGCTGGTTGGCTCCGGGAACACCTTTCGCTTGATCATACTCAGCGGCCTTGCCGCTCCAGGCAATGTCACCTGTTACAAACACACAATCGAACGCCAGTCGTTCCTTTTCGCGAAGCACTTTGACATCGGCAAGCAACCGGTTGAGCACAGCCCGCTGTTCCTGGTGGCGTTTTTCACCAAAGTGAATATCCGAAAGATGTAACCAGGTCAAAACTCCTGCTTGACGTCGAGTAAACAGCTTGGTCATATATTTTTTCCTTATCACGGAAGGATTGAGAACCAGGTGACCGAAGCTTACCAAACTGTGAAATACTTCTTGAAGCGGAAAATTGGGGTTCGACTGATTTTTGAAAGGACTTTCCAGAAGGGTTCGGCACAGTTCTTTAGTTTTTAGGCTGGGGGTCAAGCCAAGGAAAGATTGAGCATCCTGAAAGGCTGCCGTTCGGATAGCCGGTTGGTTGCGAGGTTTTGGGAGCTGCAACGCTTCGCGGTGCTAAACCAAAAACCGACATGTGAAAGGGCTACAGGCTGGCCACCCGCTTTGAGGGTTCAGGCAATAAATCAGTTTCAAATCAATGAATCGAGTCACCGAAAAGTTTGGAGCAAGAAAAAAAGGATGGAGCACTTTTTTAAAGTGTCCATCCTGGAAAACCCTTTGTAGAATTCAGGGTCAGAGAGATTTTTTTGAACTCGAATTACCGGAGTTTGCTCGGGTTGCGGAACTTGCCAACGCTCGTTCCGATGTCACCCAACACCGTCCAGGTCGTGCCGTTGAGCATTCGGCCCTGGATGCGGCTGTTGAGCGAGTCACCAATGATAAGCGATGAACTACCCGCCATTGGCCCCTGGGTAAAGGAGGTAATCGTGATTCCTTCCAGATACCGGACGTTCCCTGGGATCGCCCCGGCGTTGGCCACCAGCACCGCGGGTGATTCGCCAGGTTGAACCCCCTGTGGGCCCTGGGTTGGGAACATAATGATGCGGTTGTTCGCGGTATCGGCAATGTAGAGGTTGTTAAACCCATCCACGGCAATACCTTCTGGTTGACGAACCTGCCCGATTGGTGATGTTCCAGCCCCAACGCCAGCAATCTGCTGAGCCAGATTTGGTTGCGTCACCGTGTTGGCATTCAAGAGTTTCAGAATCCGCGAATTTTCATTGTCGGCAATGTACAGGTTGTAGTAGCAGTCAATGGCCAATCCACGTGGATCCTGGACTCGACCGCCAGTTGGTCCGAGTGTTGCCAGCACGACGGCTGGTCCTGGAATTCCACCGGTAAAGCGGAGCACCCGGTCATTTCCGTTATCAGCCACATAGAGGTTGCCATCAATGTCAACCACAACGGCTCGCGGTTCACGAACCTGATTCAGGCTCGCCCCCACACCTGCAAACACAGCCCAGGTTGTACCACCATTGGTTGACCATTGAATGCGGTTGTTTTCGGTGTCGGCCACATAGATTCGTTGACCATCGCGACTTGCGGTTACAGCTTCTGGCGCACGGAACTGACCCAGACCGGAACCAGCCGTGCCCTTTCCGATGATGGTCCATCGGACACCATCAAATTTCTGAATCCGATGGTTGAAGGTATCCGCGGCATACAACACATTGAGTTCATAACAACTGGCATTGACCGTCATTCCTGCGCTGCCAGCGTTGTTTTCAGTTCCACCTGCTGGTTCAGGAATCGAGGATTGGATTCCCGCCACATTGGTGATTGGTGTTCCGGGCTGAATGGTCTGATCAACCAGAACCGTGATGGTAAAGGTTGCCGTTGCTCCAGTTGGAACGGCGGCGTGGGTGAATGTCACCGTCCCGTTCGTTCCGACTGCCGGAGCAGTAACGGTCCAACCAGATGGTGCCGTTGAGGAAACATAGGTCGTACCGGCTGGCAATGGGTCACTGATGACCGTGTTCACCGCTGTGCTTGGACCATAGTTTCCAGCGTTGAGCGTGTAGGTCATTTGCTGACCTGCCGTAATCTGATTGGTTGAAGCCGTCTTCTGAACCCAGACATCCGCCTGAGCACCCACCGGGGTCACCACTGGGGACGATGTATTGTCACCTGGGTTCGGATCGGTGGTTGGGCTGGCGATGCTGGCGCTGTTGGTGATGTTGGTGCCA
>CAZXCE010000846.1:0-3220 GCA_964639175.1 uncultured Clostridia bacterium | reverse complement strand
TTCAGGGTTCAGGGTTCAGGGTTCAGGGTTCAGGGTTCAGGGTTTTCGAATTTTGGTCCTTTTGGTCCTTTTTGTCTTTTTTGCCTTTCTCACCCACCACTGGAGGTCACCATGTCACATCCCCACACAGTGAACAAATCATTCGGGTTAAGCTGGGTTTTGGTGCTGATGCTTGGGCTCAACCCATTTTTGGGGTTGGCGGTCGTGGCGCAAAGCCTTGACCCTTTGGCGCCAGGAAAAACAGTTAAACGCGAACTCAAAGGCGGTGAAAAACACCGTTTCTCAGCTCAACTCAACGCCAATGACTTTCTGAAACTGTCAGTGATTCAAGAAGGAATTGATGTTGTGGTGCGGCTGTTGGGGCCGGATGGAAAGGTGATCCAGGAAGTGGATAGCCCCAATGGCACTCAAGGCGAAGAGCCGCTTTCCTTCATTAGCAACCAGGCCGGCAGCTACACCGTGGAGATTGAAGCACTGGAAAAAACGGCGGCTCCTGGCAAGTACAGGTTGACACCCGAAGCCATCAAAACTGCGACCGCACAGGATCGCGCAGCATTAGAGATTGAACGCCTCAATGACGAGGTGCAAAAACTTCAGAGGGAGGGAAAATATGATCAAGGGGTGCCACTCGCTCAACAGGCAGTGGAAAAAAGTGAAACTCAATTAGGATCAGCGCATCCCCTCGTCACCTATAGCCTTAACAATTTGGCAGCACTCTATTGGGCGAAAGGCGACTATCCACAGGCTGAACAGCTTTTCCAGCGGATCCTGGCGATTCGGGAGAAAACGCTTGACTCAGATGATCCAAATATCGGCCTGAGCCTCAATAACCTGGGGACACTCTATCAAACCAAAGGCGACTACAACCGGGCGGAACCGCTCTACCAGCGGGCCCTCGCCATCTGGGAAAAAGCCTATGGTCCTGACCACCCGGTTGTCGCCTCCACACTGAATAATCTGGCCGCGCTCTACAAGGACCTCGGAGAGTATTCAAAAACAGAACGGCTGCACCAACGCGCACTGGCCATCCGGGAGAAAACGCTTGGCCCCAACCACCCGGACGTCGCCAGTATACTCAACAATCTCTCGTTGCTCTACCAGGATCAAGGCGACTATGCCAAAGCTGAACCCCTTTCCCAGCGTGCATTGGCCATTTATGAGAAAGCGTATGGCCCTGACCACCCCACGGTTGCCCTCCTCCTCGACAGCCTGTCCAGTCTCTACTCGACCAAAGGGGATTATTCCAGAGCCAAATCACTCTACGAACGCGCATTGGCGATCAAGGAAAAAGCGATTGGCCCCGACCACCCAGATGTCATCCACACTCTCCGCAATCTGGCAGTGGTCTTGATGGACCAGGGTGACTTCGGAAAGGCCGAACCCCTGTTCCAACGCGCGATCACCATTCAAGAGAAAGCATTTGGACCTGACAATCCCGAGCTTAGCCTCACCCTCAGCAATCTGGCTGCACTCTACCAAAAAAAAGGCGACACTTCACAGGCCGAAGCCCTGTACCAGCGGGCTATCGTCATCAGTGAGAAAACGCTCGGCCCTGACCACCTGGATGTAGCCCAAAGCCTCAACAATCTGTCGGTGATCTACAAAGACAAACGTGAGTATTCACAGGCCGAGCCGGTTCTCCGGCGCGCGCTCGCCATTCGGGAAAAAACGCTTGGCCCGGATCACCCTTTGGTCGCCTCCAGTCTCACCAATCTGGCGGTTCTCTACCAAACCAAGAGGGACTTTTTACCCGCGATTCAGTATCGGATTCAGTGCAACGAGGTGACCGAACGTGATCTGTTACGCAATCTCGCGGCTGGTTCGGAAAACCAGAAAACCCTCTACCTCAAAAAAACGGACGCCTTTACCGACCAAACCCTCTCCTTGCACCTCCAGTGCGCTCCGCAATCCCTGGAAGCCAAACAGGCGGCTCTGACCGTGTTGTTGCGCCGGAAAGGACGTGGACTGGATGCCATGGCCTCCGCCATTGAAACACTGAGGAAGCATCAAACGCCTGAGGTTCAAAAACTGCTGGATGATGATGCGAATCTGGCCGGGCAAATTTCGGTCCTGACACTGAGAGGACCGGGGACAAAGAAACCCGAAGAACATTTAGCCCATTTGAAGGAATTGGAAACCCAAAAAGAAAAGCTGGAAGCCGAAATCAGCACCAAAAGCGCGGAATTCAAGTCTCAAATCACACCGATCACCTTAAAGAGCGTTCAGCAGCAGATTCCATCCGATGGAATACTGGTCGAATTCGCTTTTTACAAACCCTATGTCCCATTACAAAGCGAACATTCCCGGTTGGCTGTCTACACGTTGGACCACAAGGGTGAGGTCAAATGGGCGGATTTAGGTGAAACGGCCCCCATTGAACAGGCAGTTTCAGCTTTTCGCAAAACAGTCGCCAGATCCAAAACCGACCTGGCGAAAGACGTCAAACCGGCGGCTCAAGCCCTGGACCGGCTGGTCATAAAACCGGTACGAGCTTTGGTTGGAAAGACTAGACACCTGCTGATTTCCCCGGATGGGGTCTTGAATTTGATCCCATTCGCGGCATTGATGGATGAGCAGGGAAAGTTTTTAGTCGAACAATACCAGTTGACCTATTTGACGAGCGGACGGGATTTGCTGCGGTTGGCGGTGAAAATTGAGAGCCAACAACCTCCGTTAGTGATCGCCAACCCGGATTATGGGGATGGGGCCGGGCCCCAGATCCTGGGAACACCGCTGGGTCGCTTGTTACGCCTGAGTGGAACTCGTGTTGAAGGTGAACAGATCAAAGCCATTTTTCCCAATGCAGAGTTGAAAATGAACTTTGATGCAGCGGAACAACACCTCAAACAAGTCAACCGACCAGTTCTGGTCCACATTGCCACCCACGGCTATTTTCTGAAGGACGCCGCTCAAACTCCGGTCGAAGCCAACACCCGCCGGCTGGACCGAACCGAGGATGACCCGATCAACCTTGAGCAATTAAAAGCCGGTAACCCGCTCCTGCGGTCGTGGCTCTTTTTTGCGGGTGCCAATCAGGCTGGCACACAAGACAACGACGGGGTGATGACGGCGCTGGAAGCGGCCCAACTCAATCTCTGGGGCACGAAACTGGTCGTGCTTTCGGCCTGTGATACCGGGCTCGGTGACGTGAAAAATGGCGACGGGGTGTATGGTCTCAGGCGCGCGCTGGTTCTGGCTGGAAGTGAAGCCCAGATGATGA
>CAZXCE010000845.1:0-3232 GCA_964639175.1 uncultured Clostridia bacterium | reverse complement strand
CGGAACCCGGAACCCGGAACCCGGAACCCGGAACCCGGAACCCGGAACCCGGAATCTCACTTCACCTCAGGACACATCAAGACACTATGCACTGGCACAATCTGTTTATTCCAACTTTGCGCGAAGCTCCAGCCGACGCTGAGGCTGTGAGCCACAAGCTTCTGGTGCGCGCCGGTTTTATCCGGCAACTGACTGCAGGCGCTTATTCAATTCTGCCGCTTGCGCAGCGCACAATTTTGAAAATCACCGACATCGTTCGTCACGAAATGAATGCCATTGGTGGCCAGGAATTTTATCTCCCGGCGCTCAATCCGGCTTCAATCTGGCGTGAATCGGGCCGGTGGGATGTGATGGGCGACAATATGTTTCGCCTCAAAGACCGCAAAGGCGCGGAACTGTGCCTGGGGATGACCCACGAAGAGGTCTTCACCTCGATTGCCCGTCACGAAGTGCGATCCTACAAAGAGCTTCCGCAAATCTGGTATCAGATCCAGACCAAATTCCGTGATGAACCCCGTCCAAAGTCTGGATTGCTGCGGGTGCGGCAGTTCACGATGAAGGATTCATACTCATTTGACATTGATCAGGCCGGATTGGATCAATCCTTTGACCTGCACGACGCTGCCTATCGTCGGATTTACAGCCGGTGTGGCCTCAAATTCGCCGTTGTCGAAGCCAGCAGCGGTGCCATGGGCGGGAGCGCGTCAAGCGAATTTATGGTGGCTTCAGACGCGGGTGAAGACTGGATTGCCAGTTGCCCGGAATGCGGCTACGCGGCGAACGTTGAAAAAGCAACCTCAAACCTGCCCGTGATTGAGGACGGTGAAGGCCTGCCAGCACCTGAGAAATTCCCAACGCCCAATGTGCGCACCATTGACGATCTCGCCAATTTTGAGGGCGGTGCGGCGGCTGACCGGCAGGTTAAAACCTATGTCTGCATCCTGGATGAAAAGAATCTGGCGCTGTTGCTGCTACGCGGTGACCACGAATTGAATGAAACCAAGGTGCTTGATGCAACGGGTGCCATCCAGTTTCGCCCGGCGCATCCAGAGGAAATCTTTAAGGCACTGGGCGCGCATCCAGGCAGTCTCGGCGGTGTCGGCGTTACCAAATACCCGATTTATGCCGATGAATCATTGCGTGGACGCCGTGCGATGACCACTGGCGCGAACGAAGATGATTTCCACTTGCGCGGTGTCGAAATCGAACGCGATATCAAAGTCACCAAATGGGCTTCACTGCGAACCGTCAAAGCCGGTGAAGGCTGCCCGAAATGTGCGGGAACGCTCGATGTCAACAAATCCATCGAAGTCGGCCATATTTTTAAGCTTGGAACGAAGTACAGCGTCTCGATGGGCGCCAACGTGCTCAACCAGGAAGGCCACGAAGTTCCGATTGTGATGGGAAGTTACGGCATCGGCGTCGAACGCATTATGGCTGCCGCCGTCGAACTCTATCATGATAAGGACGGGATTTGCTGGCCGGTCTCAATTGCCCCCTTTGAAGTCGTGGTGACTCCGGTCAACTACGCCGACGAAGAAATCTCCCGCATCGCCAACCAGGTATATGACGGCTTAAAAGCAAACGGTATTGACGTGCTGCTTGATCGCCGTGACGAACGCCCTGGCGTTAAATTTAAGGATGCCGATCTGATTGGGATTCCCTATCGCGTCGTGATTGGAGCGAAAAAGCTGAAAGACCAGAAGGTCGAATTCTTTACCCGCTCGACTCGCTCATCCGAAGACATCGCTGTGGACGACATTATCAACCACGTCACGGGTGCGGTACGTGCGGAACACGAACGGCTGAAGAAAGCCGAATAAAGAAGTCAGTACTACCTGTGTTAGTGGGTGGGATAAGAAAGAATGAAGAATGAAGAATGAAGAATGAAGAGGTTTTAGCCGCTTTTTTTCTTCATTCTCAATTCTCAATTCTTCATTTATTTCGGATGCGCCCAGCAGGACTCGAACCTGCGACCTACGGCTTCATACCACTATAGCTTTCGCTACCCCCGTTGGGTTTGTGGTCTGGACTGTATCTTCACCATTTCAGGTGCAACACGTGCAGTCTCTACGGAACCCCTGGAGTTTACTTTTTGAATTACGACAACTCCAAAAGCATTTACCCTGAACAACGCAACCGATTTCAGGTTGCGTGCCAGCCTTCAATGCCTCAAACAAAGGTTTCCTCGGTATTACCAGCGATGAGTACTCATCGGGAAGGCTTCACCGATATAGTGCTGTGCATTGCTGCAATTTTGTTTCTTGCAGCAAGTCCAATTTTCGGTTAGAAGGCCGTTGCTCTATCCAACTGAGCTATGAGCGCGCAAAGAACAATTTGAACGGAGCGCGACTATAGCAAAACCTGAGCTGGCGTTTCCAGACGTTTTTTCTCCAGCGACGCTCCTCATCAACCTTCAATGTACCACTATCATCATCTTACCATCGTTATTCCGGTTCACAACGAAGCGGAACTCCTCCCCTCAGTTGTTGCTTCCCTCCCTGATTTTGTAGACCACGTGGTTTTTGTGGATGATGCCAGCACTGATGACACGCTGATTGTCCTCCGACACCTTGCAGAATCCCAACCGGGGCGATTTACAGTTCTCCGACACCTCCAAAACCAGGGTGTCGGGGCAGCCACCATCACCGGGTATCGCCATGCCCTAGCGAACAAAGCTGATTTAATCGTGCTCATGGATGGTGACGGTCAGATGGATAGTCGGGACTTGCCAGTTATGCTCGACACTTTGATTGGCGGTCCATTTGATTTTGTGAAAGGCAATCGCTTCGCCCATCCGAGCATCAACCGCATGCCCTGGACCCGTTATCTTGGGAACTACACCTTGAGTTGGCTTACCCGACTGGCACTTGGTTGCAAACAGCCAGTGGATGCTCAATGTGGCTTTACGGTATTCCGAGCCACTGGATTACGCCAACTCGATCTAAATCAACTCTTTCCGAGATATGGCTTCCCCAACGATCTGTTGTTTGAAGTCGCTGCCAAAGGGCTGTACTTCACCAGCGTCCCGGTGCGGACCATTTATGGCAATGAAATTTCCGGAATTAATCCATTTGTGGTGCTACCAACGATTTTTGGGCTGATTGCCCGTGGCTACTGGCGTCGGCTAGGTCGGCAAAGCAACAAGCCACGCGCCCAGTGGAGTGAGACGCGAGCGAGTCAGTAGTCAGTAGTCAGTAGTCAGTAGTCAGTAGTCAGTAGTCAGTAGTCA
>CAZXCE010000844.1:0-3242 GCA_964639175.1 uncultured Clostridia bacterium | reverse complement strand
CGGCAGGTTGTTTCGACGAGAGGTTCCAGATATGGCACCAACCTTGATCATTCGCCAGGATCATCCGGCCAGACGCTGCGAAGTCTGCCACCAGACCGATCAATTTGACCCGGCCACGGGCCTCTGTACCCGATGTGCCGGACTTTCGCTGGCGAATCTTTCCACGCCGACCGATTCCGGGGCGAAAAAGAATCCCAGCTTTTTATATAAGAATGTTGATGACTGCCGGATGAGGGATCTGCTGGGGTTGTGTTTTCTGATTTTGCTTTTTGGTGGCGCCACGGTCCTGGCTTTCTCATCCCAGTACTGGATTACAGGTACCTGTTTTCTGGTGTGGTTGATTGCCGTTATTTTCGCTTACCGGCAAAGCATTGAAGAAGTTGTCAGCCCAGATGGTCAAAATGTTGAAATCAAACGCTATGCCTCACGTGACTTCATTGATATTGCCTCGATTGTGCAGGTCCGACAGTTTTTGTGGGGATATGGCGGCCTGGAAATCGAACTGCAATCCGGGAAGGTGGTTGCCCTTGACCTGGACCGGGCAGACCAGCAAAAACTGATTGAAGGTCTGCGGCAATTGAACCCAAACCTGGATATAAAGTGAACCCTGAACCCTAAATACTATGCTTGAAATTCGCCGAGCCGTTGAATCTGATTTTGATCAAATTTGGGAAATTTTCCACCCGGTCGTCAAACGTGGCGATACCTACATGTATACTCCCGACACGACAAAAGACCAGGCCCGCCAAATCTGGATGTCAAAAGATATGGCGACCTATGTTGCCTGTGACGGAGCGGAAATCGTCGGAACCTACATTTTGAGGCCCAACCAGCCAGCGCTTGGTGCCCACGTGGTCAATGCGGGCTATATGGTTAAGCCCAACACCCAAGGCAAGGGAATTGGCCGGGCAATGTGTGAACATTCGCTCCGGGAAGCTCGCCAGGCTGGCTTTCTGGCGATGCAGTTCAATGCGGTTGTGAGCACCAACGAAAACGCCGTGGCGTTGTGGAAAAAAATGGGGTTCTCAATTGTGGGAACTGTACCCAAAGCATTTAATCATCAAGAGTTAGGATTGGTAGATATTTTCATCATGCATCAGTTTCTGGATTGAGAGCCGATCAAAACCCTTTCTTTTTTCACCACAGAGGACACAGAGAAACACAGAGGCAACCCGAGATTCCTCTGTGGTCCTCTGTGGTCTCTGTGGTGAGTTTTGTTTGGCTGAGTCAGCGTTTAATGGTATAACTTAATAATAAAAATGAACGTTGTTTTGGCTGATGAGACAGGTCTGGCTCAACCCAATCCCTCGTGTCTTCAGCCCTCAGCCCCAAGCCCTGAGCCCTGGAATTCAAGCTCCGCTATGAAACAAGCCGCCTTGTTCAACTTCGCGCCTATCCCCTCGGTCACCGAAGTCCGGGAAGCCATTCCACTGCCCGAATACCGGTATGTGAATCAGGCAGCCGAGTTGATTCCATTTCTGTCTGAATTATGTGCCGCGCCGGTGCTGGCAATTGATACCGAAACCACTGGACTTGATCCGCTGACAGATCGGGTTCGCCTGCTCCAGATTGCGGCGCCGGGATTGCCGGTACTGGTGCTGGATCTGTTTCATCTGACAGAACTGGCGCCGGTTCGACAGGTGCTGGCGTCAAGCCACGTCAAAGTGTTTCAGAATGCCAAATTTGACCTGAAATTTTTGTCACGCGCTGGACTGGAGGTTGGCGGGCAGCTTTTTGACACGATGCTGGCCGGGCAGATTGTCAGTTGCGGGTTGTCCAATCAACGTCACTCGCTCGAAGCCCTGGTGGCAAATTATTTAAAACAATCGCTTTCCAAAACCGAGCAGATTAGTGACTGGTCAGCCCGCGAACTTTCATCGGAGCAGCTTCGCTACGCGGCGCTCGATGCGGCAGTCCTGTTGCCACTCCGGGAAGCGTTGATTTCAAAGCTCAAAGCCGCTGACGTCATCAAATGCGCCAAAATCGAATTTGACTGTGTGCGAGCGGTTGCCGAAATGGAACTGGCCGGAATCAGTCTGGACCTGGATCGGTGGGAAGCGCTCCGCAAACAAACCTCGACGGTTCGTGACACACTCGCCGTTCGATTGCGCGAAGCCTTCGGCGGTGGATTTTTGGGAGAAATCAACCTTGACAGCCCAACCCAGGTTCAGCGGGCGCTTGCGTTGCGCGGCATCCAGGTTTCGGGGACCAGCCGCTGGGAACTCTCACGCTTTAGTGACCATCCGGAAGTCCGGTTGTTTCAGGAGTACCGGAAAGCTTCAAAACTCTGCAGTGCCTTTCTGGACACGCTTCCGAAGTTTATCCATCCACAGACCGCAAGGCTGCACCCGGTGTATGAACAGTGCCTGGTGGTGTCGGGACGGTTTAGCTGTCATTCGCCAAATTTGCAACAATTGCCGCACGACCGTGAATTTCGGGCCTGCTTTATTCCAGCGGAAGGCCATTCGTTTGTGATTGCCGACTATTCGCAGATTGAACTTCGGGTCGCGGCACAGTTGAGCCAGGACGAACGGATGATGGATGCCTACCGCGCAAACCAGGATTTGCATTTGTTGACCGCGAGTTTGATCACCGGCAAACCGATGGGGTCGGTGACCAAAGCCGACCGGCAGGCGGCCAAAGCCGTGAATTTCGGGTTGCTCTACGGGCAAGGTTCGCAGGGGTTAAAGAGTTATGCCAAACAAAGCTACGGCGTAGATTTATCGCTGGCCGACGCCGAACGCTTCCGCGACCGGTTCTTTCTCGCCTACCAGGGCATTGCTGCCTGGCATCGGCAGACCGCACGCAATCAGAAGAAAATCCGTGAAACGCGGACGCTGATTGGTCGGAGACGGCTGATTGAAAAACCGCTGGAACTCCCGACGCTGCTCAACCTGCCTGTCCAGGGAACGGCAGCCGACATCACCAAGCTGGCGTTGGCCAAAATACTGCCGCAGCTTGCACCCTTTGGAGCACGCATCGTGGGGTGTATCCACGATGAAATTTTGCTTGAAACCCCGACCGACCGTGCCCAGGCCCTGGCCCGGCTGCTCTCTGACGCAATGGAGGCCGCCGGGAATGAATCACTTGGGGAAGTTCCAGTTGTCGCCGAAGCCAGCATTGGCCAGAACTGTGCGGAGAAAGGCTGAAAGACCTGGGGTTGAAGCGAAAGGGACAGGGGCAAGAAAAGGATAAAAGGTGAAATCAAACCAACCTTTTTACCAGGGCTAAGGGGGCGTTAA
>CAZXCE010000843.1:0-3271 GCA_964639175.1 uncultured Clostridia bacterium | reverse complement strand
GGGTTCCGGGTTCCGGGTTCCGGGTTCCGGGTTCCGGGTTCCGGGTTTTCGAATCTAGGGGATGGGATAGCCCACACACTATAGTTTGCTGACCAAAATCCGTCCATGCCTCCGTTGTGATGTTCAGTCAAGCTGAATTTCAAAACCGGAGAACCAGCCATGTTGAGAAACCGTGGATATCAAATTCTGTTGTGGTGTTTTGTTGTTTTCGCGATTGTGGGCCTGCAAGGCTGTGGGAAATCAAAAGCCGCCACGCCACCCAAACCCGTGACTTTTGCTGAAGCCCAAAAACTCAAAGATACACTGGTGAGCGTCGAAGGCTACCTTGGGCTGGGGAATCAGGTTTCCGTCAACAAAAACGGCGGTCAGGGGCACTGCACCATTCAGTTTTATAGTGATGAAAACCGGCAGGGCACACCGATCAATATTCATATCAATTTGGGCAATGCTCCTAATCAAATGGAAATGCTGCCGCAAAACTACACGGTCAGGGATCTAAAAATTCGAGGAAAAGACGGCAAGCTGGTGGACTACAACCAGAAAGTAAAGGTTATGGGGAAGACTGGATTGCCCTTAAACATTGCCTGGATCTCGGTCGAGTCAATCGAACAGTCCGCGAAAGGGTAAGTTTTCTGAACAGTTCAAATTTAAATTGCCGTCTTTGATTCTTTGCCAGTGAAGTCTTTCAATGAAATAGACTTAAACACTTATTGATTGCTGACTGGCCTTTTCAACACCATATCAAATCAAAATTCAAGGAGCATGTATGATTTTGTTTTCACGCCGGGTGCTGATCATTGGTTGCGGTCTGCTGCTGGTGGCTGGTCTCTTCTTTTCAACCTCAACGCTGGCTGCTATGCCGAAGAAAGAAGTGGTCTACCTGGTTGGTGCCGATGACGCAGCCGCGAAAGCTGCGGCTGGCCGGGTGGGAGGCACGGCGGTGGGTTCGCTGACCAAAGCCTTTGCCGCCGCCGTGGCTGATTTGTCAGCCGGGAGCAACGTCACGATCAAACTGGCTGGCGGAGAGTATAACGGGGATTTTGGCTCAGGCGCCTATGCCCTGGGTGTGATCAATGCGCCAACCGCGACGCTCAAACTGGAAGGTGGTTTTAAACCGGATTTTTCGAGCCGGTCGCCGTTTCGATTGCCTTCGATGATTGTGGCGACTCCGCAGCGAAGCGCCCCGCTGCTGAAATTTGCCGCAAATTCAAAACTGGGCGCTTTTATCGTGGATGGCGTCAGTTGGGATTCACAGGCGTCCAATTCCTATGACGCGAAGACCAATAGCCTGCTCTATGGCAAATCCTGCACGTTTCCATTTGTGCAGTTTTATTATTTGGAAACCAATCTGCTTGTGTTTCAAAACTGCGTGATTGCCAATTCTGCCAACCGGGCGATTGAACCCCTGATTCGAGCCGCGACCCCGGAAGCCGAAATCCGGTTTTCAAACTGCATCATCTTCAACAATCGCATTCCTTTGAAACTCGATTCGGCCCGGTTTCGCAATAAACCGGCTCGCATTGTCGTGGATCACTGTAGTTTTTTGATCAACTGGGCCTATAACCCGGACCCGGAAACGAGCAATCCAGCCAGCCTGGAAATTGGCGCCAAAGACGCTGCCGGTGAAATCGTCATCACCAATAACCTGTTTTATTCGAATTTCGGCGGTGCCATCCTGGCGTTGGGCGGCCCCCCGATGGTGGTTTCCAACAATAATTTTGTCGGAAACGGGTTGTTGCATGGTCAGAGTGAATCGGATGCGGTGGCGATGATTATTTCCGCCGGAGGCCGCAAACAGCCGATTTCATTGGGGATGATTGGTGACGTACCACTGGTGAAAGAGGGTTCTGGCAATGTGTCAATTACTCCGGGAATTCCGCTGGCGCTTGACCAGGTCAAAACCGTGGATTCAAGCACGGTCAAAGCTGAAGTCTCCTGGCAAAATGAAGTCCGCCGTCTGCTCGGTATGAACCTCCAGGGAGGCCGGGTTGAAATCAAGAACTACGCGCCAAAGAAAGAATATGACCCGGCGAACCCGCCATTTCCAACCAAAAACGAAGCCGAGAAGTACGGCGCCCAACTGGGTAACGCCCGATAATTGGTTTTCGATCTGAAGCAAAAATCTCTGCCGGGGTTTGGAATGAGGGCCGCAGATGGTACAAAGCATGAATCTTTTACTTGTGGAGTGGTGAACTTCCCGTGATTCATTCTTTGCTCGATGCGGCCCTTTCTGCCCGGCAGGAGTTCTTTGACTCGCGCCACGAAGCGGCGTTCCGGATCTTGAACGGCTTTACCGAAGGGTGCCCGGCGCTGGTGGTGGACCTGTTTGCCCAAACCCTGGTCATTCATAATTATGCCGACGACCCCGACACCGCCGCAGAGTTGATGGCCGAAGCGAAAGCGTTTCTGCTGGCGCGCCTGCCCTGGGTTCAGGCGGTTGTACTCAAAATCCGGCATGGGCAGACCGAATCCGAACGAAACGGAACGCTGGTGTATGGCGAACGACCTGACCGAAAAATCCGCGAACATGGCGTCTGGTATGCGATTGACGTGATGATGAACCGGGATTCGAGCTTTTATGCCGATACCCGGAACCTTCGGGCCTGGGCCAGGGAACATCTGGAAGGGAAAACAGTTCTGAACCTGTTTGCCTACACCGGGAGTTTGGGGATTGCCGCACAGGCTGGTGGCGCCTCTCGCGTCGTTCAACTTGATCTAAGTCGCCGGTTTTTGAACGTGGCCAAAGACTCCTGCACATTGAACGGGTTCCCCATCCGCAAATCGGATTTTATCGTCGGTGATTTCTGGCCAAAAATCAGTTTTCTGAAACGAAGCGGTCAGTTGTTTGATTGTGTCCTGCTTGACCCGCCGTTTTTTTCAAGTACTTCAAAAGGTAGCGTCCAGACTCAAAATGAAACGCCGCGCCTGATCAACAAAGTCCGACCTCTCGTTCAAGACGAAGGCGCTCTGGTTGTGGTCAACAATGCGTTGTTTCTTTCGGGCGCCGAGTATGTGCACACGCTGGAACAGCTTTGTGAGGACGGATACCTGGCGATTGAACGCTTCATTCCCGTGCCGGCGGACTTCGCTGGCTATCCAGAGACCACGGTTACCCCATTTCCGGTGGATCCAGCGCCGTTTAACCATCCCACCAAAATTGCCGTGTTACGGGTGCGGAGGAAGAAAAAGCAAAGCTGAAGAAAACGGGCTAAAGGCTTGGGGCTGAGGGCTGAAGATTCTCAGGCTGAAGAACTGGTTTTCTTTCATCCCT
>CAZXCE010000842.1:0-3285 GCA_964639175.1 uncultured Clostridia bacterium | reverse complement strand
GAGTCAGTCGAATCCAAACAAAAACCTACACGTGAAAGGCCAGGGGCTGAGGGCTGAAGAACTGGTTTTCTTTCATCCCTCATCTTTCATCCCTCATCCCTTTGATTGCCCTCAGCCCTGGTTTTTTAGCCCCTGTCTTACGCGGCCTTCATCACCCACCGGAGAGTCGTTTCGTCAATGTTCGATCCAGAGAGGACGATTCCAACCCGTTTGCCAGCCAGCCGTTCGCGCAGCGACAGTAATCCGGCCAGCCCGGCGGCGCCGGCGCCTTCAGCGAGATTGTGAGTTGTTTTAAGCAGCATGCGGACGGCTTCGGCGATGAGTTCGTCGCTGACCGTGATGAAATCGGTGAGTCCTTCGCGGAGGGTACTGAACGTCATTTCATAGACGCCACGGGTGGCCAGTCCATCGGCAATCGTCTGAGCGGTATGTTTCACCACTGGTTGCCCGGCGTGCCACGATTCGTGCATGGCCGATGCGCCTTCTGCCTGGACCCCGTAGACTTCGATTTCCGGGCGCAGTTTACGGAGCACCGTCAAAGCGCCGACCGCCATTGAACCGCCGCCGATGGCCATGACCACGGCATCGAGTTCAGCCGCCTGATCCACCACCATTTCAAGCGACATGGTGGCGGCACCGGCCAGCACCCGTCGGTTGTTGGTGGCGTGAACCAGGGTCATTGCGCGCGAATGAACCAGTTCCTGCGCGACACGAATGGCCTCGTCATAATCGTGACCATCTTCGATCACGGTGGCCCCAAAGCCACGCATGGCTGCATTTTTTTCAGGATTATTGGAGAGGGGGACGCAGATTGTAACCGGGATTCCCAGCAATGCGCCAGCCCATGCGACGCCCTGACCATGATTTCCACGCGTCGCAGCGACCACACCATGCTTGCGTTGTTCAGGCGTCAGCGAAGCCAGCACACTTAACCCATTGCGCACTTTGAAAGAATTGGTCGGCAGGTGGTTTTCATGCTTCACATGGACCTCAATCTTGTGGCCAACGGCCTGATCCAGAGCCGGATAATTCCGGAGCGGCGTCACCGGCAGATATTGCCGAAGTTGACGCGATGCATTGACCACATCCTGAAAGGAGATTGGCCAGGCAGCGGTTGCGTGACTGGGTACCTCAGATTCGGTTGATGGAACGGTGGCGACAGACATTGTGGTTTTCTCCTCAAAAATCAAAAAAGCCACCCGCCTGGTCTGGCGTGGTGGCTTTGGGTATCACTTTCAACTTGTACAGTTGGGTGTCAGGTAGCCTCCACGCCTTGAGTGCGAATGGCAATAATTGAAATGGCAATAATCGAAATGGATACAGCGTCACGACTTACTATGGACAGGGCACACATCGGCTGAGTTGCCGGGGCGGCAACGCAGTAAGCAAACGAATTCAATGGCGTGAGGCAAGTATGTGCGTTCAAGCGCTGGTACCTGAAATTGTAAATTGTAAGGGGGAGAGAATGACAACCCCATTCTGCCTGAGAATGTTTGCTTGTGACAAGCCCCTTTTGGAGTGCGGTGACCTGACACCGCTTTCATATTCGGTGGCTTGTGATTTGTGTCCCGAACAGGTTGGTGCTGGTCGTGTGTGGCACGGTGATGATATTTTGGGTGAATGTAGATCATTCAAATTCATACTTCATACCTGGTGTGCTCTATGGGGTCCGAAAAATTACTTGTCAAAAAAGAATTTCTTCCAACGCGCTGTGAAATCTGTCATCAGGTCGATCAGTTTGACCCGGTGCGAAACATTTGCCAGCGATGTCAACCAGTCGCACTCGAGCGCAATCCTCAACCAGCAACCCTTGAAGAGCTTCGGCTGGAAACGCCACGACCAGTTCGAGCGCGAAATAGCCTTGGACAAATTGGTAGCCATCTGTTCCAGGGATTGGCTTTTTTGGCTGGACTTGCCTTGCTGTTGTCAGCAAAAAGCACATTTTGGATAATCTTTGTTGGTCTGTTTGGTTTTTGGTTTGGCAGGGAGGTCTGGAAAACGTTGGTGCACCGCTGGCTGACAGCCCATGGCGAAGTCCGAACCGGGCACATCACTGAGTTTCGTTATCGCACTCACAACAAATATGAAATTCACTTTATTTCAGATGAACCTGACCGGGAGCCGGTAACTGGTGTGTGCGAAGTCACCGAACCCGAATGGTACAACGCCCGACAAGGCCAGCTTGTAACCATTTTGCATTCAAAGAAATACCCGTCTCTCAAACCCATCTTGTATGAATTCAGCCGGTATCAGGTTGATATCCCCAAGCGGGAAGAGTGAAGTCTTCGGGTTCCGGGTTCCGGGAAAGCAGAAAAAGATTAAAAGGATAAAAAGGACAAGCGTTCGAAAACCCGGAACCCTAAATGGTATCAAATGCCAGGAACTTTTTTCATCTCTCATCCTTTGTCTTTTTATTCCTCAGGATGCTCAATCCAATTCAAACAGTGTTTCGTCCCGCTGGAACGCAATCAAAAACCTGCACGTGAAAGGTTTGCCCCATGGGATCTGAAAAGTTACTCATCAAAAAAGAATTTCTCCCCACCCGGTGCGAGATCTGTCATCAGTCAGACCAGTTTGACCCGGTGAATAACACTTGTGGGCGGTGTCAACGGATAACATTAGCCTATAACTCACAACCTCTTGTTCTGGAAGAGCTTCAAGTGGCAACGCCTCGACCTGTTTTTCTTCGAAGCGGATATAATGGACTTCCCATTGCTTTTCTCTTGCTGGTGATTTGCTTATTTCTGTGTGCTTATATTGGCTCTTTAGGGAGTTTTTTCTTGGTGGTTGCAATATTTTCTTCGTCGATGCTGCCACTTTGGAAAATAGCCGTGCATCGCTGGCTAACAACCTACGGAGAGGTTCTGAGAGGGCAAATCACCGAAGTCCGCTCGTTACCTTCTGGTTATTTTGAAGTTCATTTCACTTCAAATGAGTCAGGTCAGGAACAAATCAGTGGTATCTGCCACATAACTGGAACTGAATGGAATAATTCCAGACTGAAACAACCCGAGGGGATTCTGCCAAGGCCAGGGCAACCCATAACAATTTTGTATACAAAGAAATATCCTTTAAAACCAATAGTTTATGAATTTAGTTTATATCAAGTTGATGTTCCCAGACGGGAAGAGTGAAGTCTTCGGGTTCCGGGTTCCAGGTTCCGGGTCTTCGAGAAAAAGACAAACAGGACATAAGGGACGAAAGGGACATAAAAACAACGTCTTCGAAGATCCTGAACCCTGAACCCTGAACCCTGAACCCTGAACCCTGAACCCTGAACCCTGA
>CAZXCE010000841.1:0-3298 GCA_964639175.1 uncultured Clostridia bacterium | reverse complement strand
ACTCACAATCCACCAGGGCTTCGACCATATCCAGCGGGTCCGGGTTGGTGATCGGCCCAAAGGGAAAAACTTTGCTGACTTCCTTGGGAGGCAACCCAAACTGCCTTCGGAATTGACGCACATCATCGAGACTAAAATCAGCCCGCGCCACAATGGCAATCGTGGTCCCGGTTCCGTCAAGTCCTTTGTCAAAAAGCGGCTTCAGCCGATAGACAGTGGCCAGATCAGCCGGCCCCAAAATATTTCCTGGGGCTGCTGGCTGCTGAACGGCCTCAACACGCGGGAAATTTTGTAATCCGACAATCCCCTGCACCAACGGGGCCAAACTGACTGGGAGCGATGCTTCCCGATCTGCCGCATATCCTTCGAGATCACCAAGCTGATAGAAATTCATGGTTACCCGAAAAGCACGCTCGATGACCTCAACCGATCCACCGACGGTGAGTTGGAGCCGATTGGGCCACGTCGCCACGACCTCTAAATCCTGGGCTTCAAGCCAGTCAATCAGTTGTTGATACTCAACTTCGGTTCGGCCAAACCGCGCGCCAAATTCTTCGGGTGTCAGCCATTGATGATAGTGTGGCGAGCCTGGTGTTTGGAGTTCAGCCAATCGGTGAAACAACTCGACTTCGTCGCGGGGTGATAAAACCAGCGTCACTGGCTGGAGTTGGACGTCAGGTGACATAGCTGAAAGCCGGGTCGCCTGTCGAAGGACTACGGCGGCGTCAGTCGGCACCACACCGCTGACCGGGTCAGCCGGCCCGGTCGCCAGATGAGCAACTGGAGGTGACCAGCACCAGCTAACTCCCAGTATCAAGCACAGGATACTTCCCCATTTCATAGTTTCCCCCAGATAACCGAGCTTGAAAAACGAGTTGTTGCGTCAATGAAATTTGCCTGCCAGGTGCGCCCGGCATAGCGACATCCATCAGACCAGTTGTGGAACCTGTCTGGTTCCGGTAGGATGCGACTTCTTCCCGTCATTTATTTTGTTTCATACAGCCAATCATTCATCATCATCACTGGTGCTGCGACGGCAGCACCATGTTTTCATTCCGTAGGAGAATTACCCGTGCAAACGATTCAGCAACCTGAAAAATACCACGGCTTGCAGCCACAGGAACTCGTCGAAATGTACCGCACGATGTATCTCTCACGTCGCATTGACGACAAAGAGATCCAGCTCAAAGGTCAAAACAAGATCTATTTTCAGATTAGCGGTGCTGGACACGAAGCCATTCTGGTTGCAGCCGGAAAAGTCATGAAGCCAGGCTATGACTGGTTTTATGCCTATTACCGTGACCGCGCACTGTGCTTACAACTGGGAATGACAGCATTGGAAATGCTGCAGGCCGCAGTTGGCGCTGAAGCCGATCCAAATTCCGGTGGTCGTCAAATGCCGTCACACTGGGGGCATAAAGATCTCAACATTGTTTCGAAATCAAGCTGCACCGGCACCCAGTTTTTGCAGGCGGTGGGATGTGCCGAAGCGAGCTTTCGGCACTCGGAGTTAAAATACACCGATCTGCCGTTGAAGACCAGTTTTCAAGCAGATGAAGTGGTGTATTGCTCATCTGGCGATGGCACCACCAGTGAAGGTGAATTTTTTGAAGCGCTCAATACTGCCTGCAACCTGAAACTTCCGGTTGTGTTTGTCATCGAAGACAACGGCTATGCCATTTCAGTCCCGATTGAAGTTCAAACTGCGGGTGGCAGCATTTCCAAGCTGGTGCGAGGCTTCCCAAATCTGCTCATTTTGGAAGTTGACGGAACGGACCCACTGGCCAGCTATGCCGTGATGCGTGAAGCCGTAGGCTATGCGCGTGCCCGGCGTGGCCCGGCGCTGGTGCATGCGCAGGTGATCCGGCCCTATTCGCATTCCCTGTCAGATGATGAAAAGCTCTATCGTCTGCCTGGTGAACGTGAATCAGAATCCAAACGCGATCCAATCAAAACCTTTGCCGATTTTCTGGTTGCCGAAAATATTTTGACCGCCGAGGGTTTGGCAGCCCTCAAAGCTGAAGTCGAAAAAGAATTGACTGAAGCCACTGATGCGGCGCTGGCCTCTCCGCAACCAGCCCCCGAAACGGCAACCCAGTATGTTTTTTCGCCTGACGTAGACCCAACCTCAGCCGATTTTGACAGCCCGGCCACCTTTGACGCCGACAAACCTCTGACCGTGGTTGACCTGCTCAATGTCTGTATGCACGACGAAATGGCACGCGATCCCCGGATTGTGGTCTTTGGCGAAGATGTGGCCGATGCCAGCCGCGAAGAAGTCCTCACTGAAGTCAAAGGCAAAGGCGGCGTGTTTAAAGTCACCCACAACCTGCAGCGAAAATTCGGCGGAACTCGTGTCTATAACTCGCCGCTGGCTGAAGCCAACATCATTGGTCGGGCTATCGGGCTGGCGACTCGCGGATTCAAACCCGTGGTTGAAATCCAGTTTATGGATTACATCTGGCCAGCTTTTATGCAACTGCGAAACGAACTCGCCCTGATGCGCTGGCGGTCAAACAATGCGTTTGCGGCACCCGTCGTGGTTCGAGTCCCAACCGGCGGCTATCTCAAAGGCGGCGCGATTTATCACAGCCAGTGCGCCGAAGCCCTCTTTACCCACACACCAGGCTTTCGGGTTGTGTTCCCAAGCAATGCGGAGGATGCCAACGGGCTGCTCCGAACGGCCATCCGGTGTGAAGACCCGGTGATTTTCCTCGAACACAAACACCTCTATCGCCAGGCATATAATAAAGGACGCAATCCCGGTTCAAATTACATGATCCCGTTTGGCAAGGCCAACCTGGTTCGGCCCGGCGATGACCTGACCATCGTGACCTATGGGGCGCTGGTACAACAATCTGTCGTAGCGGCCAAACAGGCTGAAAAAGAAGGCATTTCCGTCGAAGTGATTGATTTGCGAACCCTGGTCCCCTATGACTGGGAAGCCATTGCCACTTCGGTCAAGAAAACCAATCGCGTCATCGTCGCCCACGAAGAACCGCTTTCCTGGGGCTATGGTGCCGAACTGGCGGCCCGGATTGGGACTGAGTTGTTTGAATACCTCGATGCACCAGTGCAACGCATCGGCGGCCTCGACACCTTTGTGGCCTATGCACCACAGGTTGAAGATTACATCCTGCCGCAAATCCCCGACGTGCTGGCTAAGATCAAAGAGCTGGCCGAGTATTAATTAGGACTGAGGGCTGAGGGCCTGGGGCTGAAGAATAGGTTTTATTTCATCCCCCATCCTTCATCCCTCATCCCTTCAATTGCCCTCAGCCCCGTTCTTCAACCCTAC
>CAZXCE010000840.1:0-3312 GCA_964639175.1 uncultured Clostridia bacterium | reverse complement strand
CAGCCTGCGAAGCAGGTAAAAGAGAGTAGCCCCCGGTGCAACCGGGGGAATCGAATGCCGCCACATCCCAGCCGGCGAAGTCGGCGACAGAGAGAAACGACCGCCATCCAGGTCATCTGCTGACTTCACTGGTCCAACCTCTAATTGCCGTGAACTTTCTTAGACGCTCTCTGCCGCCTGCTGCGCAGGCTGAGCGGAACAACCGACCGATCCCCCGGTTGCACCGGGGGCTACTTTCTACCACCTGCTTCGCAGGCTGAAAACACTGAATCTCAAATTGCCCACACGGAACCCATCACGGAGAATGAATCTTTTTGAGCCTACCTTAAACTGACGCCAGTACATCCGTCGTTGGGCTGTCATCGCGGAACTGCATGGTGTACAGCTTTTGGTACAACCCGTTTTGCTCGATCAATTCCTGGTGCGAACCAGATTCGACAATGCGGCCTTCGTTGAGCACCAGAATCCGATCTGCCCGGCGCACAGTTGAGAGCCGATGCGCAATCACAAATGTGGTGCGGCCTTCCATCAAGGTTTCAAGAGCGTCCTGGACCAGCCCTTCCGATTCTGAATCAAGCGAACTGGTCGCTTCGTCGAGGATTAAAATTCGTGGGTTCTTCAGCAGGGCTCTGGCAATGGCGATGCGCTGACGTTGCCCGCCAGAGAGCTTGACGCCGCGTTCACCGACCACGGTTTCATAGCCATCGGGAAAACTCATGATGAATTCGTGCGCATTTGACGCCTTGGCCGCCTGTTCAATCTCTTCGCTGGTCGCTTCGAGCCGTCCGTAAGCAATATTTTCGCGAATCGTCCCACTAAAGAGCGTCGTTTCCTGAGGCACAATCCCGATATTGGTGCGCAATTCTTTGAGTTTCCATTGGGTTACCGGGATTCCATCCACCAGGATCGAACCGGCATTCACATCAAAAAATCGGGGCAATAACGAAATTACAGTGGTTTTTCCGGCGCCGCTGGGTCCAACCAGGGCGATGATTTCTCCGGAATTGGCGGTAATCGTGAGGTTTTGCAACACGGTCACATCCGGGCGGGTTGGGTACGCAAACGTGACATCGCGAAACTCGACGAACCCTTGCACTGGCGAGACCTGTTTGGCATCCGGAGCATCTTTGATCTCCGGGATGGTTTGGAACAACTCAACCACTCGTTGCGATGCTCCGAGCGTCTGGTTGAACTCTCCGTAGAGTTCGGTAAAGGCGCCAAGTGCCGTTCCCACCACTGAAGTATATAAAAAGAACGACGTTATCTGACCCAGCGTCATTTTCCCGGCCACGACTTGCTGCAAACTAAACCAGAGCAGCAACACAATCCCGTTAAACAAAATGAAGACAATAAACGCACTAAACCCGCCTCGCGCCAGCGCCCGTCGAAGCGCATGCCCCAGTGAAGACTCAATGTGCTTTTTATAGCGTGACACCTCAAACTCTTCGCGGACAAAGGATTGCACAATTCGGATGTTGGCAATGGCTTCATCGAGGATGGCTGATGCTTCGGCGACCTGATCCTGGACGCGGGTACTGATTCGGCGAATCCCACGCCCGAAAAATGCAGCCGCACCAACCAGAAACGGGATGATAACAAGCAGCGTCAAGGTCATTCGAAAATTGGTGACACACATCAGCGTCACCCCACCGGTAAACACAATCACCTGCCGCAGGGCTTCGGCCAGATTGAGCGTGGTCCCTGATTGAATCAGCGTGATGTCAGATGAAACGCGGGAGGTCAGTTCGCCAATTCGCTGGTTGCTGTAAAAACTGAGGCTCAGTTTGAGCAAGTGATCAAAGAGGTCACGCCGCAGGTCCGCCACCAGTCGTTCGCCGATATAAACCAGAAAGTACGTCCGACCAAAGCTGAACAGCGATTGCACCGTCAGCATGCCAACCAGAAACAGGAGTGTGCGGTTGAGTTCGCGGGTGTCTTTGAGCGTAAATGCCGAGTCGAGCAGGCGACCGACAAAGTAGGGAAACATGAGTGCAATCGTGCCTGCCAGCAGCAAGCAGATAAAAGCCAGGAAAAAGGTGCCGTAATAAGGCTTTCCGTATTTCCCAAAGAGCTGAAGTGCGGCCTTCGTAGCTCCCTGACGATCAACCAGCGGTGTTTCTTCTTTTTTCACAAGCAAATTCCATTGAATATCAATAGGGGTCAGGGGTCAGGGGTCAAGGTGTTCGAATTTGGGTCCCTTTCGTCCCTTCTGTCCTTTGTGTCCTTTTTCATCATTTCGAAAACCCGGAACTCGGAACCCGATTATGCGCCAACCAGCCCCTTTTCGATGTGTTCCACGCTTTGGGAATCAGCCGTGGCAGTTGGAGTGTCTGAAAGTGCTGCCGTTCCCATCAACACAAATGTCACCCATAACATATCGGCAAACAGCAAATGCACCATTTGCAACCAGATTGGTGCCAGGAGCGCCACATTGATCACTCCGGCGACAAATTGAATCATCACCAGACCGATAAGGAGCTGTCCAAGTCGTTTGACAGCTTTGGTTTTGACCAGTTGTTCGAGCAAGACTGCCGAAAATATCGAATAAAATCCCACTATGATGGCAATGATCGGATGCCAGATCCGCAGTCTCAATAAGATATGCGAGGTTGGTGACCTATCCTGGTTGAATCCTTCCAGTAAGGATCTGGAGGGAAAGAGTGTATCACCCAGAGCCGTGATCGCTCCGCTCACACCTAAAATGAGGAGCCCAATCATACCGACTGAAACGAGGACCGTGGCCATTGATCGTTTCCATTCAATGGCCTTGCCACCAGTTACCCACCAGGCTGTCATTGCCAGTGATGCCAGCAGCAAAAAGGTATTCACCAGATGAACTGACAAATATGCGGCCCGCATCATGGAGGTATTCCCGGCAACCAGCTTAAACAAAACCAGTCCGGCACCAATTAAGGCTTCGGCAAATATAAAAAAGAGCGAAAGCGTGGCCCCAGTTCGGGCAATGTGTTTTTTTGGAAAGGCGCGAAAGACCCAAATGCCCAGGGCAACCACAAAAATGAGCGCCAGCCCGCTGCTGGTCCGATGAGCAAACTCAATCAGCGTCTCAATTTCTTTCGCTCTTGGGAACACTTCTCCGTTACACAGCGGCCAGTGATTGCCGCAACCGGCGCCAGAACCGGTTGCCCGGACATAGGCGCCCCATAAAATGACGCCGATGTTATAGGCCAGGACCATCCAGGAAAATTGAATCAAACGGGTAGGCTTTTGATTGGTCATATGTTTTAGGGTTCAGGGTTCAGGGTTCAGGGTTCAGGGTTTTCGAATTTATGTCAACCCTTTACTCTGGTTTGA
>CAZXCE010000839.1:0-3331 GCA_964639175.1 uncultured Clostridia bacterium | reverse complement strand
CGGCGGGACCTCCGTCTTACCCACCACCGCCAGTGATGTCGCCGTATCCGGCGCCACCGCCCGCGTATCCACCGCCACCACCGGCCTATCCAGCCCCGCCGATGCCGCCGGCGTACCCGCCACAACCACCACCGCCAATGATGGGAATTCCACCCATGGCACCACCACCTCCGCCACCGCCGGCTGGTCCAACCAAAGTCACATTGGAGAAAAAAGGCGACCGCAAAGCCGTGAGTTTAAAGAAAGAAGCCGGCGCGCGACCAATCCATATCAATCTCAACTGGGATAACCCCAATGCGAACAAGGGATTTTTTGGATTTGGAAAAGCCGCAGCCGCACCGGATCTGGATCTTGGGTGTATGTTTGAACTGGTTAATGGAGACAAAGGGGTGATTCAGCCGCTCGGAGGGTACTTTGGCGCACGCAATGAACCACCGTTTATTTTCCTGGATAAAGATGACCGCTCGGGATCGGCGGCTGACGGAGAGAACCTCTACATTTATCGCCCGGATTTAATCAATCGAGTGATGATTTTTGGGCTCCTGTATGAAGGTGCGGATGATTTTCGATCCGTCAACGGTCGAGTGACGATCCGGGATCAGCACGGGAATGAAATCTTTATGTGGTTGAATAATCCAGAGCCCAATCAAATACTATGTGCGGCCTGTTTGATTCAGCGCACACCGAACGGGCTCGAAATCATTAAGGAAGAACGGTACTTCCAGCGTGCCTCGCAGGCCGACCAGCATTATCAGTTTGGATTTCAGTGGTCGCGGGGATCCAAATAGTGTCAGCCTGGGAGCTTATATGCCTTTTTTGGTTCGCTTGATTATATTTTGTATTCTGGTTGGGTTGGCTTTTATTATTTTGCCAATTCAGTACCGCTACATCCAAGGCTATATCGCGATGCTTGGAAACCCATTGCGACTTCTCGCCGGACATTTGTTTGCGGTGCTTGGAATCCTGGCGGCACTGGGAATTTCCGGTTACTGGGTAGTTGCCGGTTCAAGAGAAAAATCAAAAGCAGCCACTGACTTACCAAAACCTATCTCTCACGATGGAAATCGGAGCAATCAGGCTTCAGCCACTGTGCCACATCGAAAAACTGAGCGTCAGTAATGCGATGTAGGGTTCAGGGTTCAGGGTTCAGGGTTTTCGAATCAATGATTGGTTTTGCTTCCGTGGGTTGTGCACCACGGCTATTGCACGACGCCCGTGCCGGGCTAAAATCCTTATCCTGGCGCTTATGGGGTTCATGGTAGGGAGTCACTCCACTCAGGAGTGGACTACTGACTACTGACTTACTTTGACAAAATCCCGAATATCCTCAAATGGCAATTCCGGATTGCTGAAATCCGGTCGGTAATAGTTTGAGGCGCTTTCGATTTCCTGCTGCCAGCCTTCGCGCATTCCGAGCCGTTCCATTGTATCGAGTACCCGCGCATATTCGCCAAATCCGACCCGGCGATTGAGCAGCATATATCGTTCGCCAATTGAATCATCCCGTGGAACTTTATTGGTTGGGTAATACTGGGCCATGACTGAAAGCGCGACATCGGGGGAAAGCGTGTCGTGAATCCATTGCAAAGATTCACAGATCCCGCCGATATTATTTGGCAGAACCAGCAATCGGATAATTAACCCACGTTTGAGCAGGTTATCTTCGCCAAACTGAAGATCAGTTCCAACCTGACGATGCATTTCCGCAATCGCTGCCCGGGCATGTGTGACATAGCCCTCAACTTTGGAAAATTCCTGGCCCATCTCTTCGTCGCTATATTTCAAATCAGGCAGATACACATCCACAATTCCATCAAGCAAGCGCAGTACTTCCACCGAGTCATAGGCATTGGTGTTATAAACAATCGGCAGATGCAATCCTTGTTCAACCGCAATCACCAGGGCGCGGACAATTTGCGGGACAAAGTGGGTTGGCGACACAAAATTGATGTTGTGGCAGCCATGAGCCTGCAATTTGAGCATCATGGCGGCCATTTCTTCGTGCGTGACTTCGTTTTTGCGCTCGATTTTTGGGTTCTGGCTGATTTGGAAGTTCTGGCAATAGACGCATCGAAGGTTGCAGTTGCCTAGAAAAATATTGCCGGCACCGCGTGTACCGATCAGGACCGGTTCTTCACCAAAATGCGGGGTGTAGGTCGAGACGACCGGGAGGCGACCAGAAAAACATTTTGCAATCTGGTCTTCAAGGCGGTTAATAAAACAATCACGCGGGCAGATGTTGCAGCTTTCGAGCATGGCCTCAAGCTGGTCAGCCCGGTTTTGGAGTTCTCCGGTCCGAAAAAGTCTGAGATATGAAGCTTCCATAGGGGCAAAGTCTGGAATTGAAAGTGAAGTCGTGGAGTTGTGAAGTTGTCCGAAAAACAAAGGAGAGTTCTTTTTCGCTACTTCATCCGTTCGCTATATTGCTAGAGGGCCCATCGAATCGGTTGGGCGGTTTCGATCAGTTCATATTTGGCGGCGAGTTCATAATAGCGCCGCAATCCGGCCAGATTTTCCTCATCCAGGGTGTAGCAAATATTGTTGGTCAGGTAATCCACGAGATCGCTTTCTGGTAAGTTCAACATCTGGCTATATTTGGCGGCCAGTTCAGCTTTGTGGCAGAGTCCTTCGTCACGAGCAGCCGCAAAATCAACGGCAGAACAGACTTTTTCGACGGCTGAGGCTTCGACCGCCCACACGGCAAACACAAACGGCAGACCGGTAAATGTGCGCCATTCCTGAGCCAGGTCATAGACATAGAGACGGGTTCGATCAAACGTCATCGCCGGGTCGCCAATCAGGACCGCCGCATCATTTTGACTCAGCATCTCGCTCAGGTTTGGTGCCGCGGATGAAAACTGTGGGTGATGCCCATAAAACTCACGAAACAGAATTCGAATGAGCGAAACTGAGGTCCGCGAAGAGGTGTCGAGTGCGACGCTCCGCACCTCAGAGACCGGCACCTGCGACGCCAGCACCACGCTTCGAACCTGTTGCCTGGAAGAAACCGTAACCCCCGGAATCACCCGCAACCCTGGAATCCGCTGATATTCAATCGCCGGGATGAGTGCGGCTTCGACCCGACCTGACCGCAACATTTCAGCACACCGCGCCGGAGCCGCATCTGGAAACAACCGGCATTTGTCCTGCTGCTCACCTTGGAGAAAACTGTAAATCAACAGCGCCGAATTCAGGTAATCCGAGGCCGCAATCCGTGGGAGTCGTTCTGGTAAATCACTCAACATAAAAATAAAGAAAGTGATTAGTGGTTAGTGGTTAGTGGTTAGTGATGCCAGTTAAGGGTTGAAAACACGAACTCTTCTCCTCCAGG
>CAZXCE010000838.1:0-3339 GCA_964639175.1 uncultured Clostridia bacterium | reverse complement strand
GCTTGATGCCTACGCGCTGGGACGTCGGTACATGGAGGTCATTACCACGCGGGACGGGATGGACTTCCCCGCCGATTTGTACCTGCCGAAGCAGGCCGATGGTGATGCCAACGGACGCCCACGGCAACCGCTCCCCTTGCTGATGTACGTTCATGGCGGTCCCTGGATTGCCTATCCCTGGAACGACTGGTTCACCAACCGGTTGCTTACCCTGCTGGCGGATCGGGGCTATGCCGTGCTGCGGGTCGAGTTCCGCGGAGTGTATGGATTGGGTCGCAAAATACACGAAGCAGGGGTGCGCGAGTGGGGTGGCAAAATGCAGGATGATCTGGTTGATGCCGCTGACTGGGCCGTCAAACAAGGGATCACAACGCGTGACCGAATCGGCATCTGGGGCTGGTCCTATGGCGGCTATGCGACACTCGCCGCCCTGGCCACATCCGACCGGTTTGCCTGCGGCCTGGCGATGTACGGCCCGACTGAGCTGGATTCATTTATCAATGAAGGCAGCCCCGACGCCCAAACCTTCTGGCGACACTATATCGGTGACAACATGACGAACGAAGGGCGCGCCAGGCTACGGAACCATTCCCCTTTTCATTATGTTGAAGGGTTCAGCAAGCCGGTACTGATTGCCCAAGGCGGGAAGGACGAGATTGTGCGCCAGGGCCAGGCGGACCGTTTTGTGGAGGCCATGCAAAAACACCGAAAACCGGTGACCTACCTCCTGTACCCGGACGAACCGCACGATCTGCGCGAGCCGGAGAATTGGATCTCTCTCTTTGCCATTGCTGAGCAGTTTTTTCAACAGCATCTGGGTGGCCGGGCCGAACCGCTGGGTGCTGATCTCCGTGGTCGTCTCGAAGTCCGCGCGGGCGGCGAACTAATTCCTGGCCTTTCGGCCTCATTGAGCAAGTCACAACCCGACAAACAAAAGGATACGCCATAAGGTCGTGCCCTTTTATGTTGCTTTCTCAGTTGTCGGATGTCCCGTCGTGACACACGTGTTTGGCTTTATCTATACGCGTTGCATAATTTGCTAAACTTTTTTGATGTCTAAACCAGCTCAATGTTGGAAATAAAGGACTTGTCAGTACCACCTGCGTGAGCGAGTGGGGTTGGAAAGCCGATAGACCCACTGGACGCGGGTGGTACTGACTCATCAGTTTTTCTGATTTGTCTCCAACACAAAATCCGGTAGAAGCAGACACAAGCTGCTTCTACCGGATTTTGTGTTTTGGAGGGTTGCCGCCTCTGGAGGAGGCAATGAGCAAATTTCGCAGCCAGTGTGAATGGTACTGAAAACCGTTGAGCGTCACAAAAGGTGAAATTTTGTCGGGAAATTGATCGTGAGTTCGGCGACCAAAAGGATGAAAATTCGAGATCAGGGCCATGGCGCGAGCCGAAAGGCGAGCTGAGTCAGGGGTGCCATGAAAATATTGATGGGCAACCAAAACCCGATCCTGATGATTGATCAAGCGATCAACGGCGTTACTGGTGCGATGAGCACCTGGAAACTGATAGGCCACAGCCAAGTGAGCCACCTTGGCGGACAATTCCAAAGTCTTTACACGCACCGAGTCCGGAAGCGTCAGGTGAGCCGCCAGGGCTGGAATCCGACTGAGCGCGGCCCGAAACTCGGCTTCGGTTGTCTTCCGGTAGGCTTTCCATAAGTGATGGATCAAAATTTGGCAGTCCAGCCAGGAGCGACCCCGATCCCGCACGCTCGGACAAACCGCACCGGATGGTCTTTGGCGACTTTGTACTACAACCCAACCCAGGTCACGACCTCCACCTCCACCACCTGCCCGTACATCACCACGGTTAAGGACATCCATATCAGTTGTGGCATCCGTCACCCGTTCGCGCGGTTTGGACGTTGGATCGCCTTTGGTGCGTGGATGCCCACGTTTGCCACTTGGCGGTGGTTTGAGTCCAAAGAGCGAAATGTCTGCCCGCGTCCGGGAAAACTGGGTCACATTCGCCGGCAACCCTTCAAAAACCACTTCATTGGCATACCCTCCATCCACCGCCAGGTAAAACGTCCGGTCTGGAAGCCAGCCCGCCACCAGCCTTACCATTTCCACCAACAATTGCGGACTGGTTTGATACTCCTGCGGCTTGTCAAACGTCTTTTCCTTGCGGTGCAACCGCACCAAAAACGGAAAACAGATGTCCCGCCTCGGCCACAGCGGGCATCTCACCACCAACCCCAGCGTCACAAAATTCAACCCCCACCGCGTCACGACCTGCCGGGGCGTGCTCAATACCCCATCCCTCCAATACCCGGCCCCATAAATCTTGCGTCCTGTCTTTTTGGCCAGCGTATCGTCCCCGGCCAGCACGATCACCTCATCCGCTCCGATCAACTCAGTGACCAATCGCAAAAACATCACTTTCCCCAGTTGGTCGGCTTCCCACCCCCCCTCGAAAACCACGATGAAAGCGCTCGTGATGCACCTCCCCCACCACTCCTGCCGCCTCGATCATTTCCGTGATTGTGCGTCGGTTCACACATTGAATCCACCCACTGATCACCACCACGAAATTCTTAAAACCTGGCGCTGTAAAACACGGCGCAAACTCAAGCAACGTCTTGTACAATGTTGGGTCAAGGGGCAGGTTTTCCATACTCTCTCCGGGCATTTTTTGGTGAATTGCACTTTTCCAAAGTATACCCAAAGCGATTGTCGAAAGCTGCCTCTCCATTCTATTCAATTTTCAAAAGAGCGAAACTCCAGTAACCACTTTAAAAACAAGAATTTCTTATCAATTTCAATGGAGCACATACGCATGGCACATCAATTTTCACGTCGCCGGTTTTTGATGACACTGACTTGTGGTGCGGCTGGAATCTGGCTGTCAAACCAGAGATTGACCGCGGCTCAGGAAGTCAATCGCAGTGAACTCAAGTTTAAACGCGGCACGTCTTCAACCACCGTCGAAGACGTCATTGTGCGTGGGTCAGTCAATCGTTATGAATTTTCCGCCAATGCCGGCCAAACCCTGAGTGTTGCCATTACGTCACCTGAAAACAATGCTGTGTTCGGGCTCTATGTGGTTTCGCCCTATGGATACTCAGACCTGCATAATGAAGATGACGACGTGGCGTTTAGCGATATTGCCGCCTTTGAAAACGGGAATGAACCTGTAAATCCTGGAATTGACGACGAGCGCACCTCCTGGAGGGGCAGTCTGCCATTTGGTTCCAAAACCGGCCAGGGCAGTCAATATGCAATTGTGGTCGGGTCAACGCGTGGCAACGCCGGGTTTTCGCTAAAAGTCTCGATCAAGTAGGGATGAAGACATGGGGGCTTGGGGCTGAAGACTCGCAAGCTC
>CAZXCE010000837.1:0-3340 GCA_964639175.1 uncultured Clostridia bacterium | reverse complement strand
CGGCTCGATCAATCAGATTGGTGGTAAAGGCTTCAAGCGGATCGGTAATTGGACGGTCTTCATCATCGGCATCCCCAATTGGCTCGGGAGTCTTGCCAGAAAACGCGTCACCTGATTCCTTGACCTTGGAAATACCATGCGAGATGTAGTTGAGCACATCCAGGCGGGCAATTCCTTGCTTTTTGAGCAAATAGACCGCATGCGAATGTCGCTCCTGGAACAGCGCGGCCAGAATATTGCCGCCATCAACTTTGTTCTGACCTGACCCCTGGGCCTGGCGTAGCGCATATTCGAGGACCCGCTGAAAGGCAGCGGTTTGCTCAGGCATATGGTCTGATTCAACCGCCAGTTGTTCCAGTTGGGTCGCCAGAAACTCGTCAATGTCCTGCTTGAGTGCTTCAACGTCACCACCGCAATTGCGAATCACTTTGATCGCCGTCGGATCGTGCAAGAGAGCAAACAGGACGTGTTCCAGGGTCAAATACTCGTGCCGCCGGCGCACGGCTTCATTGACGGCGAGACTCAGAGTAGCCTGCAATTCACGGGTGAACATAACTCGGATTTACTCCTCTTCCATTGTACAAAGCAGGGGATATTCGTTTTCACGCGCCAGCCGCGTCACCTTGTCCACTTTCATTTCAGCAATTTCGTAGGTGTACACACCCGCCACGCCGGTTCCCTCCAGATGAACCTGCATCATAATCCGGAAGGCGTCAGGCGGTGATTTCTGAAAAACGGACTCTAAAATAAACACCACGAAATCCATGGTGGTGAAATCATCATTATGCAGCAACACCTTGTAAAGCGGAGGCTTTTCGACCTTTTCCTCGCTTCGGGTTAATACTGCATCATCGTGGTTAAAATCTGGGGAAGACATAAGTTTTGCGTCAGTACCACCTGTGTCAGTGGGTGTTATGTCAGTACCACCTGCGTCAGCGGGTGGGTGAAAATTGTTGAGGTATTATTACACTGAGTCCTGGTACTTTCTCAAGTCAGGTCTTACTTCTACAAGATCAACAGGTTAACTGTCACCCACCCGCTGACGCAGGTGGTACTGACTCCAACAGGTTAACTGTCACCCACCCGCTGACGCAGGTGGTACTGACTCAGAGTTGGCGTGCCAGGGCTTCAACGGTGGTCACGGGTAACTGGCAGGTCATCTGTTCACAAACATAGGCTGCCGGTTGTCCATCAACCAGGGTCCGCCCCTGCAAGAGCGGGATCAACTTCTCAGTCTCAGTATCGTCTGGCGATTTGTGAACCACCACGGCATTTGGCAGATAGGTTGAGCGGATTTTGGCCAGCAATGTTTGGGTTCGTTCATCGGCCAGGTCACCGACCACGACAATCTCTTTGGGTTTTGACAGGTAAAAATCAAGCGCACTCAGCACATACCCAAAACCGGACGGCATTTTCACCATCATATCGCGAACTGAAGCCAGCACTTCCTGGGCTTTGGCGCGATACCGGTCTTCGCCCGTGAGGATCGCCAGTCGCAGCAGCACCGAGGCCGCCACCGAACTTCCTGCCGGTGTCGCGTTGTCGAAATACTCTTTGGTCCGGGTGATCAAGGTTTCATGGTCAGTGCCGGTAAAGAAAAAACCACCCACTTCTGAATCGGAAAACTGCTCCAGCATGGTTTCGGTCAGGGTCCGCGCCGATTCAATCCAGCGTCGGTCAAACGTGGCTTCATAGAGTGCCAGCAGACCTTCAATCAGATATGAATAGTCTTCCAGATAGCCGTTGAGTTTGCTTTCGCCTTCTTTATAGGTGCGCAGGAGTCGCCCGTCACGATAGAGCCTGCTCAGCACAAACTCGGCATTTTTGATGGCGACTTGCAAGTAATCGGCTCGACCCAGCGCAGCCCCAGCCCGGGCAAAACTGACCAGCATCAGGCCATTCCAGGCAGTCAACTGCTTTTCATCGCGTCCTGGTTTGATGCGTTGCTCACGCGCTTCAAAGAGTCGCTGGCGCCCACGTTCGAGGGCGGCGAGGTATTCGTCCTCGGTCACCCGTTTTAATTTGGCCACCACGGACAGAGGTTCACGAATATTGAGAATGCTCGCCCCTGAATGCTCAAAGTTCCCTTCCTCGGTCACATCATAGAAACGGCAGAACAGGTCGGCGTCGTCTTTCCCAAGCAGCGCCTCAATTTCAGATGGTTTCCAGACAAAAAATTTCCCTTCTTCGCCTTCACTATCAGCATCCTGGGTCGAGTAAAAACCACCTTCCGGCGACGTCATTTCGCGAACAACATAATCGAGCGTTTCTTCAACAATCTGGCGATAGATGTCTTCACCCGTGGCCAGATGAACTTCGAGGTACAACTGGCTGAGCAAAGCATTGTCATAGAGCATCTTTTCAAAGTGCGGCACCAGCCACCGGGCATCGGTTGAATAGCGATGAAACCCACCACCAAGCTGATCATAAATCCCGCCCTGCGCCATTTTCAGCAGTGATTGTTCGATCATCTCAAGTGACTGTGGGTCGGCGGTATCGTGCCAGTAGCGCAGCAGAAACGACATGGCCATTGAATTTGGAAACTTCGGGGCCTGACCAAACCCGCCGTGAGTCCAATCAAAGCGCTTCTTTAATTGCGTGGCGGCAGCACTCAAAATGGATTTTTCAAGCGGCGCGGCTGACGGCTTGAGATCCTGCATTTTGTCGAGTTCGGCCAGAATCTCCTGAGCCTGCCCCAGGATGTCGTCCAGACGGGTTCGATAGGCATCTGAAACTGAAAGCAGCACCCGTGGAAATCCAGGCATGCCATAACGGTCCTGGGGTGGATAGTAGGTGCCACCAAAAAATGGCTTCTGATCCGGCGTCAAAAATACCGTCATCGGCCAACCACCACGCCCGGTGAGCATCTGAACGGCATTCATATAAATTGTATCGAGATCGGGCCGCTCTTCACGGTCCACTTTAATATTGATGAAGTGCTCATTCATCAATTTCGCAATCGCCTCATTTTCAAACGACTCGTGCTCCATAACATGGCACCAGTGACAGGCTGAATACCCGATGCTGAGTAAAATCGGCTTGTTTTCAGCCTTTGCGCGCGCCAGGGCGTCGGCGCCCCAGGGATACCAGTTCACGGGATTATGGGCATGTTGTAATAAATAAGGACTGGTCTCGTTGATCAGCCGGTTGGTAAATTTCGATGATTTGACATCGCTCATGCAACTCAGTTCCTTTGGTCAAACAAACTCGTTTGCGCCGAACAGCGCGGGGTTTCTTGGGTACAGGGTCGAAACCATTTGCGGCGACAATATTCCGGCAAAATGCCAAAGTCCAGCGATCTGTCCGGTATCGGGTTCAGAGGTCGGGGGTCGGGGTTTCA
>CAZXCE010000836.1:0-3355 GCA_964639175.1 uncultured Clostridia bacterium | reverse complement strand
AAAATTCCTTTTTTAGTGATATATTTTTTGGTTGTTTTAAGAGTTGGTTATGCGCTGTCCATCTATTTAATGCTCTCTATATTTAGGATAGGTATCAGGTAGATCTTTGACTTCTCCTAAAGCTCGCTCAGCTTTCACTTATTTTACAGACCTCACTCCCCACCCTGACATAAGGAGTGAGGTCTTTTTTTTCTCCAGACCGCTTTGACATCTTGGGATCCTTCGTTCTTTCAATTTTCTTTGATTTCATCCCTTCCAGTCAGTCGCTCACAAGCGACCTGCCCCAAAATCCCTGATCACGTCGAGATTTAAATGATTTTCAAGTAAGCGTTCTTTATTGATCTTTTATTCAAGATAATCTCCCTACTCAATAATTTAGAAATTTGTTGAAACCCTTTAGCCTGAATTATCGGAAGCTGACGAAATGACCAGGGTTTCAGATTTCCAAATTGTTTTTCAGTTACCCTCTGGCTAATATGTTGTCTCACGCAACACAAGTTCGGAAAACGTGAGTTTCATTTTCCCTGAAATCAAGAGGCTGCATTGCAGATGCCAAACACTATCAAAGAATCTGACTGGAAAATCTTCAGCAAACTTCTCCCCGAAGCACTTGAGCGGCTCTATCAGCGATATCTGAAGGAAATCGAAGCGGTTGCGGCAGATGACTCCAAAACGTACTTCGACCGGTTTGAAGAAATCAGTCAATTGACCCGTGACCGTCGCAAAGAGGTATTTATTGGGTTTGACCGTTTCAGCCGCTCCAGAGCACTCAGTCAACTCGCGTATCTCAAAGCCCTCGATTTGCTCACAGAGGAAGAATTCCAGCGTTTCAGCCCCGAAACCCGTGAATTGACTCGACCCTTTCAGGGGGAGTGACTTTCATCAATGATTGATTTAACCGCCAAAGTGACTGGATGCCTGCTCGGGGGCGCCGTTGGCGATGCGCTTGGCGCTCCGTTTGAGGGCTTATGGTCAGAAACAATTCCTGACCAGGACGAACTGCTGGCCGGATATGCCCTCTATGAAGGATTTCCTCCCGGACAATACACTGATGACACGCAGTTGACACTGGCCACGGTGGAATCAATCGTTCGTTGCGGACACATCAACCTGCCGGATATCGCCCGATCCATCTTTCAACTGTGGAGAACTGAAGGCGTCATTGGTCCCGGCGGTGCCTGCAGTCAGGCGTCACGTCAGTATTTCCAGACTCAAAACTGGCAGACCTGTGGTGCTCCGGTTGGAAATGCTGGGAACGGCACCGCCATGCGGACGGCCATCCTTGGACTTTGGTTTCTTCATCATCCGGAACCATTAGCCTCATCTGTGGCCCAGATTTCCCAAATCACCCATCACGACCCACGCAGCATCGCCGGAGGTGTCGCCATTGCCCAGGCCGCACGTCTGCTTTCCCAACCCGCTGAGATTTCCCCGCTTGAATTTTGCGCATCCATTGCCGAAACAATTGAACCAATTGAGGCTTCGTTTGCCAATCACATTCGGGAACTGCCACGATTGATCCGCATCGAAGACGCGCCGGCACTTGAATTCATTGCCTGGGCGGGCATGCATTTTCCCGAATTTGACCGTCCAATCATTACGCCGTTTGTCATTCCAACCGTGCTGGCCTCGCTCTGGTGTGTGCTTAAATTTGGCGAAAGCTGGAGCGCCGCCGTTTCAGCCGCCATCAAACTTGGTGGTGATGTTGACACGCTGGGCGCGATTGTCGGGGGATTGATGGGCGCAAAACTTGGCGAAACCGCGATTCCGCCACATCTCGTGCAACAAGTCGTTCAGGCCGATCACATTCGGGCACTGGCCATTGGGTATGTTGGGCACATTCGAAGAAAAGCGGGTAGCGGGTTGTGAGTAAAAAATAGAATGTTGAGAATACGCGAGCCAAATTTCTAGGACCAATGAAAGCATTTTTTCACAACAACTTAACCCGTTGTGAACGCGTTCACAATTTTCTCATTCATGTGTCCTAATTGATCCATTGTCTGGAATCTAATGGCGGCAAACCACCATCGTTTCCAGACCCTGAAGGCGGGTCATTTTCTAATTTCCTGGCAAGTTCCAGAACCTGGTTCACTTCGTCAAAAATATCGCCCAGCTCATTCACCGCAGCGCGAAACTCAACCTCAAGTTTAGAAATTGAAGGCTTGTCAAGAAATCCCAGGCAAAGCCAGACAGGATGGCTCGGCAACCTATCCCGTACCAGGTATTGTGCCTGGGCCTTTGATTGCCATTCTTCAGGAACAACCAGAAGAAAAGGACCTTCCAGACGCTCATCATCACTTTTCGGAAGATCCAGTTCCAAAAATAAATCGGTTGGAATGACATTGAGTTCCTTCGATTCAGAACCCACTACCTGACCATATTTGTCATAAATGAAAGCCCAATCGGAGTGTGTTATCTCCACAAGAAGTTTTAAACAGATTGTGATCCGTTGATGGAGTTGCCCAAATAGTCCATCTATTGGCTTCGTCTTTTGTCTGTGCTTTCCGTTCATGGCTGCCTCCACTTCCAAAACCGCTTAAAGTTAACTTATTTTTCAAGCGGAAGGCTTTATGTAAAAGAAGAAGAATTCTTTGGTCTAGGACCAATTAAGATACGTTTTTCCAACGATTTGACCCGTTGTGAACGCGTTCACAAATTGAGCAAACAAGCGATTCGTCAATCAATTTTGCCAAAGCTCAGATATTTGAATTGACGTTTCTGTTTCTTGCGATTTCTGTCAACTCATCAAAAATTCTATCCAACTGGCAGAGAGTGGATTGGAAGTCAGCTTCAATCTCTGAAAGCGAGGGGAAGGTTAAAAAACCCAAATAGAGCCGGAGCGGATGGTTTGACAGTTTTCCTTTTGCCAGAAATTTTACCTTCAGAACTGTCCGCCAGCGTTCAGGTAGTGCCTGAATGACCACCGGTTTGAGATCAGAGTCCTCGTCTGGTGAGTAATCTATTGAAAAGAACTCGGGCTCACTCAAAAAATCCGCCTCACCTGAAATTGAACAGAGAAGCCCCCCGCCCTGGTCATACAAACCAATCCAAATTGCCCCACTGATATCAAGTAAATCAGCCAGCAGGCTTCTTGTTTGACGAAGAAATCTCAGTCCAGAATCATCCTCGTTCATGCTGTACCTCCAAAACCCTCTGGGACCACTTAAAATATCTATTTTTAACAATTTAACCCGTTGTGAACGCGTTCACAATTTGGCTCTTTGGTATTTGCCGTGAAAATTAGTATTTTGATGAAAATCTGAACCGGTAAGTTCTTTAGAATCAGTATTCGTTTTTGAGGTTTCATTGTCACAAGGCTGGGAAGGTAGAAACCCCCACCTTTAGGTGGCAGCTT
>CAZXCE010000835.1:0-3361 GCA_964639175.1 uncultured Clostridia bacterium | reverse complement strand
GCGGGCCTGATTGCCGTGTTTGGGCTTGCGTTTGACGCCAATTTTTTTCACACCGCTCGCTTTCTTACCACAGACTTTCCAACACTGGCCTGTACCTTAGCTGCCTTTTACCTTCACTTGCGATCTCAATCAGCCGCCAATCCACGCCGCGAATGGGGGTGGGGATTTGGTGCTGGGGCGTTGGTGATTCTGGCGCTTTTAATGCAAGTTGGTGCCGTGTATGTCACGATTTTGATCCTGGTTTGGTCACTGGTTGAGCATGGGCGGGGGATTGTTCATAATCGTTCAATCGGTGCCTTGCTCATCGGGTCGGGGATCCTCGCGCTCCCGTGCAGTATCTATTGGTGGGGACATTATTCTGAGCTTTCTTCTGAGTGGCACCCGGAAACCCTGTATTTCCGAGGCTTTGGGATCTCAAATCTTTTTAAAAACCTGGCCAGCGAGCACCTGCGGTACGACCAGTGGGAAAGCGGCGTCTTAAAAATTGCAACTGAGGATTTCTGGTCCGTTAGCCTGTTTCAATTGTTGATTGGACTGAGTTTATTGTATCTGGGGGTTCGGGTGGTGGTGGCATTTACCCGCTCTCACGGATGGCAGGAATTTACTGAAATGTTGCAGAGCATGACCCCTGAAGGTCAGGCCCTGGCCCAGGATCGGTCACAGTTTTTTCATTTAGGACCTGATGAGCCTCGATATACCGGATCATTGCTTCGCTCAATGGCGCGCCAGGGTGGGTGGCGACGAAAATTAACTGTTGCGCTCCACGAATTGGAAGAAGAATCCCGTCCGGTGACAACCTGGCTGGATGCGCTGGGGGCGCCATCTCACCCTGCCTGGCGCGCCTCGCGCGCCGGTCTATTGCTGGTTTCGCTGGCCAGTATCATCTTTTTTGCCCTGTTTGACGCTCAAAAAAGCGCGTTTCACCTGCCCTTTATCACCGTGTGGCTGGCGTTGTGTTGTGGTGTCGGGATTGTAGACGGTATTCGATGGGGGGTTGAGCAGCGGAAACGGAGTGCAAAACGGGTACTGATGGGCCTTGGGGCACTCCTGCTGGTGGTGATTCCGACGATTGGGTATGCAACTTCGGCTTCCCGCGTGGTGTGGCGGTTCTATCGGTGGTCACGAACCTTTGAGCCGGCGCCCTACTCAGATGTAACCCAGGTTTTGCGCACGATTGTGCCCCAGAATTTACTGGTGGTGAGTCGTCCGGTTCACTGGCTGTCATTTCAAGATAATCCGAATTATGTCTGGGCCAGCAAAAAGGTCTGGAAAGATCAGGATATCACCAGTCTGCCTGGGGTGCTGGTGGTGGATGATGAGTTTATCGAGCGGGAAAACTATAACCGGTTGTTTGCCAAACAGGTTCCAAATTTCACGTTGCTGGCCGAACTGAGTGACACGCTGTACGGGAGTATCAAAGTCTATTACACGGGGCTGGACGGTCGGTTTCAAAACCACACACCTGCCCACTACTACTTTATGGGAGGCTACCATAAAGGATATGCCCGCAAAGGATATTACAGCGAAGAACAGCGGCAGGCCGCCAAAGTCATTTGGCTGGCCGGGCCACCCGAACTGGAGCGATTGTCCAGAGCCAGTACTCCGCCTGAAGCCAAGCCTCCCTCGGTCCATCGTGACAATGAGCGTTCTTCACTACGCATCGTCACCGATCTGTCACTGTATAACACCCGGGTCCGCATACCGATCCAAACTCAACTCAAACCCTTTACTTTGTATCGGTTGCAAACGGCTGTCCGCGTAGCTGAGGGAGGATGCCTGGTTGGCCCGCGCGATCAAACCGGGTTGTGGCTGTCTGAGCCTCTGGCGGTTGGACCCGGAGAGCAATATGTCCCGGTTGATCTTGTTTTTGCCACCAATGCGCGCGGCGATGGCGAAATTGCCGTCAGCAACCGTCGCAATCAGCCTGGAAAATCGCTGATTTATCTCAGTCAGGTTGAAATTCGAGAAATCGGGAAACGACCATGATAGATGACAAAATGACAGGGTGACAGAAGTGACAAGGTGATACCATTTGGGGCTGAGGGTGTCGGGCTAAAGGCTGAGGGAAATACAATTCTTTCAATGATTTAGCTTTCTCATAATACGACGGTTTCATCCCATAATGGTGTGACAGTTGATCATTCTTCATTCTTCATTCTTTTGAAACCCTGAACCCTAACCCTAAATCCCTGAACTTATGACGATCAAATTTGGAACTGATGGCTGGCGCGGGCGCATCGCGCAGGAATTTACCTTTGAGAATGTGGAAATTGTGGCTCAGGCCACGGCTGAGCAATTTCTGGCAGATAACCCGACCCAATCAGAACAACTGGTATTTGTTGGGCATGACCGGCGATTCTTAGGCGAGGATTTTGCCGCCCGGGTGGCTGAAGTCATGGTTGCCAATGGCTTTCGGGTCAAACTCTACGATACAGATGTGCCAACGCCAATGGTGTCGTATGATTGCCACTATTTCAACGCACGGGGCGGTGTGATCATTACAGCCAGTCACAATCCACCTGAATTTTCCGGCTTTAAAATCAAATTGCCGTTTGGCGGATCAGCCCTGCCAGTCTATACCAATCAGGTCGAAGCCAGACTTGGAGCCAACCCTCCAAAACGGGTATTGCTCCGCGAAGCCCTGGCCGATGGTCGGATCGAGCGGGTTCCTCCTTCTGAAGCCTATATCAAACGATTACCGGAAATTGTTGATCTGGAACAATTAAAAGCCCAGGACCTGGAAGTGATTGTTGATTCAATGCATGGCACGGGCGGCCATTATCTGGAAAACTTCCTCAGTGGTGGAAAACTCAGGGTCAAGACCATTCGCGGAGACCGGGATGTCTACTTTGGGGGCATCCATCCAGAGCCGATGATGCCCCAACTCCAACCGCTGGCGGATGAAATCGTTCGCCGGGGTGCCTTTGTTGGGCTGGCGACTGATGGCGATGCTGACCGGGTTGGCGCGGTGGATAATCTCGGAAACTATATGAACACCCACCGGTTGCTCGCGATTTTGACGCTCTATCTGGTCCGCAAGCGGAAAATGACTGGCGGCGTGGTGCGCACTATTTCACAAAGCGTGATTGTCAAACGGATTGCCGAAAAGTATGGCCTGCCGCTCTATGAAGTTCCGGTTGGTTTTAAACACGTGGCCGAATTGATGCTCACCCACGACATTTTGTGTGGTGGCGAGGAATCCAACGGTCTGGGCTGCAAACTCCATATTCCTGAACGCGATGGAATCTTCAGCGCGCTGTTGTGCTTTGAAGCCATGGTGGCATTTGGCAAAACTCCATCCGAACTCCCCGGTTTCGCGGCACAGGGCTACACGCTGAACGACCCCGGCCGCTACCAGAAC
>CAZXCE010000834.1:0-3361 GCA_964639175.1 uncultured Clostridia bacterium | reverse complement strand
TCCGGGTTCCGGGTTCCGGGTTCCGGGTTTTCGAAACCAAGCACCAAGCACCAAGCACCAAGCACCAAGCACCAAGCACCAAGCACCAAGCACCCCTTACTTCACCTTGATTTTGAAATTCCCGTCACTTTCGTCCTGAGACTGGTTGCCGCTTGTGTCAACCGCGACCACTCGGATCCGTCCAGTTTTGGTTTTGGTTGCTGGAACGGTAACCGTAAAGGATTGAAGATTCCCGGCCAGGCCGGTGGCCAGTTCGGTCGTAAAACTTGCCCCTCCGTTAGTCGAGAGCAGCACATCGTGCCGGGCAAGCGCTGTATCATCCGAAGATTCCCAACTGATGGTGGCGCTGGCGCGGCCTTTGAGCTTTTCGCCTCCGTTTGGCGCAATCACTCTGACCACTGGTGGTGTGGTATCCATTGCCGAACGAATTGTAAAACTGGCATCTGAGGTGTCGGTGCCTGCATTTCCGGCCAGATCACGGGCAGTGATCTGAATTCGGGCCGAATCGGTTGTCATGGAAGTTGGAACCAAAAACTGAAATTCACTGGTCATTCCCGAAAGCCCGGTGGCAACTGAAGTTGGAAATGTGTTTCCGCCATCGGTTGAAAGGTTGATTCCCTGTGAGACCACCCCGACGTTGTCAGTTGATGACCACGAAATCATCAATGGGCTGTCGCTTTCGACGATTTCACCGCCGTTTGGAGCAAGAACTTTTACCGTTGGCGCCAGACTATCCGACGCCGGACCAATGGTGAAATTCGCATCCGATGCGTCCAGCCCTGTATTTCCTGCCGCGTCACGAGCAATAACCTGAATACGGCCAGCAGTTGTAGTCATTGAGACGGGAACGGCAAATTGGAATTCAGTCACATTGCCGGCAAGTCCAGTTGTGACTGAAGTTGGGAATGAAGTGCCTCCGTCTGTCGAAAGGCTGATTGCCTGTGAAACCACTCCAACGGCATCGCTTGAAGCCCAGGAAATGGTCAGTTGACTTCCGCTGGAAATGGTTTCGCCGCCATTGGGTGATATCACTCTGACGGCGGGCGGTGTGGTATCAGCGGCCATCACTTCGTCAGCCCCTAAATCCCAGGTATTGGTTTCAGGACGCACCTGTTGCTGGAAATCCCAGCGTCGGTCTGTCACGCCAGGTTTCCAGTTTGGATGACCAGTTCGGGCAATCGCATTCAACCCACGATCAATGGCCGGAGAACCAGATTTGAGCGCGAATCCAGCCCGAATTTGCTCAAGTCGTTCAAACGTCAGGTTCGTCAGCGATGGAATTGCCGGGCCGGTGAACAGCGGATCAACCGCGTAGAGGCTCCCGGATTCACCGGTAACTGGGGTGTCAGTCACAGCTATGTTATTGAGAAATAGATTGTTGGCGTGAAAAAACGTCGAAGGCTGCCCATTTTCACGCACCCAGTAGAAAAGCGCGCCATCCAGTTCCGGCTGATTGTTCTGAAATACATTATTGAAAATGAAGACCGGTCCGAGTGCATGCGAATTGCCGCGTAGCTCAATCACTGACCGCAAGTTTGGGCCGCCATTGGCAAAAAAAGTGTTGTTATAGACCCAGACATCTTCTGAATTCTTAATCCCAAAGACGCCGTCTCCCTGACACCCGACAAAAATGTTGTTGCGGACAATCGCGTGCCGGACAACCGCGGCATCCGGGTCAGGTTCGCCGGGTTCGCTGGTGCCGATGCCAACGGCGGTATTCCCACACCCTTGACCAACTGACGGACCGAAGATGTTATTTTCATACAAAATGTTCTGGCAGTTGATCTTACTATAGAGCAAATAGTCACCACCGCGTTCCGGAGTCTGAAACAGCCAGCATCCACGCACAATGACGTCATCCACTGGCGGAGGCGCACCGGGCGTTCCGCTGCCATAGATGTCAATTACTTCCTGAAACCATGGCTTCGTTTCATCACACGGGTTGGGCGACGCTCGACGACCTGGGTTATAAGCAATCAAATTTTCAAGCAGCAAACCAGTAACGTTTCCAGAAACTTTGACAACATCCGAGTCATGGGCCGCGTCGTGGAGCAAGCAATTGCGAATCGTGCAGTTGGCAGCATCCAGAACCCGCACCAGCCCGTCACCTTCAGGACCCTGATCGTAGCTGGCAAAGACTTCGAAGCCATCCAATGTTGCATTCGAAATTCCTTCAAACCGGATGGCACTGGTTTCGCCTGAAAAAATTCTGGCCTTGAACGGTCCATCGGCAGAGACCAGCGTCGTGTTGCTTTTTAACTCCAGGTAGCTTTCTTCATAGAGTCCGGCACGAACGGCAATCGTCTGCCCGCTCGTTGCCCGATTGATACCCTGTCGAATAGACCGGCACGGCGATGCAGCACTCCCACAGGTGTCAGTGTCGCTCCCGTTCAGAGCAACATAAATCATGGCACTCTGCGCCGGTGATGGTGGTTGCGCTTCAACAACAGGGTGAAATAGTTGATGACTTGTCAAAAGGATGGCGCCAAAGAAAATACAGCCTGTAAGTTTTTGAACCAAAGCGCGTTGTACGTGAGATCTTGAATGCTTCATAAGCACAAATTCCGTGAGGATAAAAGCAGAATGAGTTGGGCAACTCTGAACTTCCAGTATAGGAGGTATGGTGAAAAAATTCAGTCCCCAGACCAACTTGTCCAATATCGGGTTCACCGTTAGAATTGCCCTGCTTTCTGGGCCTATCTTCTCGCAAACAACACCTGCAAAACCTGGGACCACCTATCTGGAGACTCTATGAACCTGGACACCCCGTCCTCTAAAGCCGAAATTTTGGCCGCACTCAGCCAGATCAACTCAACTGACTTCCAATTCTGGCTTGGCTTTTCACCGGCTGACTTTATTGAACCACTTGAGGGCGGATGGTCGGCGTCTGACACGGTTCGCCACCTTGAAAAATCCACGAAACCAGTGGTGAAAGCGCTTCATCTGCCTGGGCTTGTGCTGCGAGCAACGTTTGGAATGGCGCCGAACCCATCAATTTCATATAGCGAACTTGTCGCCCGATATCAGGAAGCGTTGAAAAATGGCGGTTCCGCCGGGCGATTTACACCGTCAGAACAGGAAACACCCGACAACCTTCACACCTGGCAAACCGAAGTGATCGCAAATTGTCGTGCGGCCCTTACGGATTTGTCTTCGGCGCTTGACGGCTGGACTGAAAAAAAGCTGGATCAATACCAGTTACCGCATCCGCTGATTGGAAAGCTCACGGTTCGGGAAATGATGCTGTTTACCATTTACCATTACCGTCATCATCAAGGAATCATTGCACGCAAAGTGCAAAGCAAAGGATGAGAAAACCAGGGGCTAAGGAATGAAAATTAAATAACTTCATCATTTTTTC
>CAZXCE010000833.1:0-3363 GCA_964639175.1 uncultured Clostridia bacterium | reverse complement strand
CTACTGACTACTGACTACTGACTACTGACTACTGACTACTGACTACTGACTACAAACTGGTATTAAAGTTTTCTCACATACAACTTCCCTGGTAATTGATGGATGCGATCTTTGAGTTCCAGTTGAAACAGGGCGTTTACGAGGCGTGGCTGATTGAGCTTACTTTGGACTAACAAAACATCAATGTGAATCGGTTCATCCAGCCCAATCAGACCAAAGAGTTGACGTTCGTCTTCAGTGAGTGAAGCCAGATCGGCACGAGCCTTGATCAGATCACCCGAAGGGACTTCATCAGCCTGGCGCAACTGACGCTGCAAATCATATGAAAACTCAGCTACCACATCCTGCCAGTCCAGCACCAGTTTGGCACCATCCTGGATCAACCGGTTTGGGCCGATTGATTTCGCGGAAGTGATATTTCCCGGCACGGCAAAGACTTCGCGGTTTTGCTCCATTGCCATGCGGGCGGTAATCAAAGAACCTGATCGCTCTGAGGCTTCGACCACAACCACGCCTCGACACAATCCTGAAATGATGCGGTTGCGATACGGGAAGTTTTGAGGCAATGGCGGCTTTTGGACCGGGAATTCAGTCACCAGTGCGCCAGAGTCCAGAATCGCATCGGCCAGTTTGCTGTTTTCTTTTGGGTATCGCTCGTCCAGCCCGGTCCCCATGACAGCAATCGTGTAGCCCCGAGCCTCGATTGCTCCCTGATGGGCCGCCGTATCAATGCCGCGTGCCAATCCAGAAACCACCGTGACTCCGTGAGTTGTCAAATCACGTGCCAATCGGGTGGCCGCGTTCTGTCCATAGGTTGAACAATGCCGTGCACCCACAATCGCTACACAGGGTTGTTCCAATGCTGACGTCAGATCACCCTTGAAATACAGCACAATAGGGGGATCTGGGATTTCGCGCAAGTGCAGAGGGTACTCCGCATCCTGAATCGTGATGGCCGAAGCACCCTGCTGCTGGAGCCAGCACAGTTGGGCATCGGCTTCACGATATCCGTTCTGACTGAGAATGGCCTCTCGGGTGTCTTCTGAAAGTCCAGCCCCCTCAAACTGTTGCCGATTTGCCCGGAATACGGCTCCCGGAAAACCAAACCGTTTCAATACTTTTTGGGCTGTCACCGGCCCAATGCCCGTGGTTAAACTAAGGGCAATCCAATCTCGCACATCGTCACGCATAGCGCCTCACTTCGTGGTGGAAATTGTCTGGAACCCAGCCTGGCAAAATTCAATTTAAGTTGAAGTTGAATTTCCTTCAGCCCGTCTTCCGGATAATTTCCACCACAGAGCAAGCGTTATGCCTCAATGACTTCCACGTGCGGCGTCACCACCTCTTTTTGAAGCAAGGCTGGCCAGTAGGCCACAATTTCCTCAACTTTGGGTCGCCCTCCGGCAAAACCAGTTACGGTTGGCGGGCCGGTGAGGACCAGCGGCGCCAGTTCCTTGGTAAAGCGATCAACACTGGCTTTGTCGTTTGACCGGACACCAACCCGAAGTACAACTTCAGCAATCTCAGGTGACGGGTCACCACCCAACGGCCCATGACAGGCATTCACACCCACAAACTCAGTCAGGATTTCTTCAAATCGGAGCCCTAAATCCTGGAGGCGGACACGCAAAATACGGTCAGCCGCCTGAGCCTTCTTATAGGCATCCGGCCAGGCATAGACCAGCGATCCAACCGCTTTATAGCCAGATGAGAAACTCATCGAAACCTTATAAAACTCGGTGGCCGGCTTGCCTTCGATTCCAAAAAATCGCACCCGATCCGGCCCATCAGCCTCAAGATGAATCGTGGTGAAATCGGCGACGCAATCTGGGGTGATGTACTCGTGCGGATCACCCATTTCATAGACCAGTTGTTCTTTGATCACAGCGGGCGTAATGCGACCACCCGTCCCAGTGTGTTTCGTAATCACAAACGTCCCATCCGGAGAAGCTTCAACAATTGGAAAACCAACATTTTCCAGATTTGGAATGGTCTCCCAATCCACCAGACAGTTTCCGCCCGATGCCTGAGCCCCGCATTCAATCGTATGCCCGGCAATGGTTCCGGCAGCCAGCTTGTTCCAATCATCAGCCGCCCAGCCAAATTCGTGTCGCAACGGCGCCAGCGTCAACCCGGTATCCGTACACCGACCGGTGATAATAATCTGGGCATCTTGTTGGAGGGCTTCCAGAATTGGTTGCGCCCCAAAATACACATTGGCGCTCTGAACCTGAGGACGAATAGTGGAAAGCGGCTCGCCCGTATCCATATTCTTTAAGGCATGGCCGTCAGCCAGAATCGAATCCAGCCGATCCATAATGTCATCACCGGCCACAATTCCAATTTTGAAGCGCCCGGAAAGTCCATGTTTGGCGGCCACGGCCTGAATTGCCTCTGCACAGGCTCGTGGATTCACCCCACCGGCGTTGGCAATCACTCGAATTTTGCGATCAACCAGCGTCGGCAGTACCCGATCAATCATGCCCACAAAATCACGGGCATACCCGGCTTTGGGATCACGAGCGCGTTGTTTCTGCATAATTGACATGGTGACTTCGGCCAGATAATCGAGAATCAAGTAGTCAATCGGGCCGCCTTCAACTTGACGAAATGGGGCTTCCAGCCAGTCACCCCAAAATCCCTGCCCACTAGCAATGCGGATTGTTTTCATGATTCAATCAAAGTCCTTCTACACCGGGAATGATTCGTTCGCTTCCCGGAAAATCCTGATATTTATGAGTGAAAATGTATGGATGAAACGGTGTTGGAACGTGCAAAGCGGATCAAAGTGCTGCTCATGGATTGCGATGGAGTGCTCACCGATGGCCGGATTATCTTGCTTCCCGACGGGCAAGAGGTCAAGGCTTTCAATTCACAAGACGGTCATGGTTTGAAATTAGCCCAGCGTGGCGGCATCCGAACCGGGGGTGATTACGGGCCGAAAATCTGGCGCACTGGAACAGCGTGCCCGCGAAGTCAGCATCGAATTTCTTTACCAGAATGCAAAAGACAAAAGTGCATGCCTGGATGAACTCCTTCAAGCACAAGGGTTTGACCCGCAGACAATTGCGTTTGTCGGTGATGATCTCCCCGATATCCCCGTCATGCATCGTGTCGGCCTTGGCATTGCCGTCCACAATGCAGTCCCCGAAGTACGCGAGCACGCCCACTATGTGACCCAGGTGACTGGCGGTCGCGGGGCCATCCGCGAAGTGGTCGAACTCCTGCTCAAAGCCCAGGGCAAGTGGGAATCTGAAGTGTCACGGTTTATTGCTTAGGGAGCGTTAAAATTTAACTTCCCGTTTTCGTTGGGGGAGGCATTTGGATTGAGCATCCTGAAAGGCTGCCGTTCGGATAGCCGGT
>CAZXCE010000832.1:0-3374 GCA_964639175.1 uncultured Clostridia bacterium | reverse complement strand
GGTTCCGGGTTCCGGGTTCCGGGTTCCGGGTTCCGGGTTCCGGGTTTTCGAAAGGTGGCTTTATCTTCGTTCTTTTTGTCCGGTTGATTGTTTTCCCTGACCTATGCCTGATGATTTGTTTAAATTCCCACGAACACCGCATTTAACCGGCTCTCGCATCCAGCCAGGAGATGAAGACCTCGAACAACTCAATATTGATGACCTGACCGGCCAGACCATCGTGGTTGAGGAAAAAGTTGACGGTGCCAATGCGGCCATTAGTTTTTCAGAAACAGGACAGCTCCAGCTTCAAAGTCGTGGACATTTTTTACTTGGCGGCACGCGTGAGCGGCACTTCAACTTGTTTAAACAATGGGCCAACAGCCTGCTGCCCAGTTTGTGGGAAGTTTTGGGGCACCGGTATGTTGTCTATGGAGAATGGGTATATGCCAAACACACGGTATTTTATGACCTGTTGCCCCATTACTTTTTGGAATTTGACGTCCTCGATACTGAGAGTTCAGAGTTTCTGAGCACTGACCGCCGGACTGACCTGCTGGCGGGGTTGCCGGTTGTCTCGGTACCGGTGTTGTTTACAGGTCAAATCACATCTGTTCAGGACCTCTTGAAGCTGGTGGGACAGTCCACCTTTATTTCTGATTCACATTTGGAAACCCTGGTCCACGCCTGTCGCGAACTCGGCCTGGATGAAACTCGTGCACTGAAAGAAACTGACCCCAAACCGTTGATGGAAGGGCTGTATTTGAAGATCGAAGCCAATGGCCAGGTGTGCGGGCGGTTTAAGTATGTCCGTGATACGTTCCGGCAGGCGGTTGATCAGGCAGAAGGCCACTGGCTCAATCGTCCGATTCTCCCAAATCGCTTAAAACCTGGGGCTGAGTTGTTTGAATTTTAAGGGTTGAGTACCTGGTTCATCATCACTTTATGCCGCTCACTCACTGGAACTTCCCTTTCTGCCCACAACCTCCCGACTGGGAATTGACCTGGGAACAGATTGAGACTGAATTTGAATGGCTTCAACCACTGCGGAAGTGTCCGCAGGGCCCGAGCCTCCAGGATGAAAACAATGTCCTGACTCATACCCGGAAGGTCTGCCAGGCCCTGGTTTCCAACCACGGCTGGCGATCACGGCTGGCAGTTGAACGTTCGCTGATCTTTGCTGCCGCACTGCTGCATGATATTGCCAAACCTGAATGTACGGTTATTGATGCGGACAACCAGGTTTCCTGCCCGGGCCATCGCCGGCGGGGAATGCACAAGGCACGCATGATCCTGTGGGATGACGTGCGGTTCCAGACTCACCCCGTACCCTTTCTCATCCGGGAAATGATCGTCAATCTCATTCGATACCTCAATGTGCCAGTTCACTGGATTGATCAGCCAGATCCAATTCGGACAGTTCTTCAGGCCAGTCAAAGCGTGAGGTGTGACTGGCTGGCCTTACTGGCCGAAGTCAACGTTGAGGGGCAGGATGATTTCAAGAAGCTGGAGCAGTTGGAGAAAATAGAGCTTTTTCGAGAACTCTGCCGTGAAAATGACTGTCTGGCTCATCCCTATGTCTTTCCTTCGGACCACAGCCGATTTGTCTTTTTTCGGAGCGAACCGGGCAAATTGCCATATACCGCCTATGATACCAACCAGTTTGACGTGGTACTGCTGGCTGGCATCCCGGCGGCGGGAAAAGATACCTGGGTCCTTGATTTTGCGGCAGATCGCCCTGTCATTTCACTCGATGACCTTCGGTTGAGCCTTGATATTTCCCCAGTTGACAATCAGGGACCGGTGGTGGTGGCGGCCAAAGCTCAGGCACGTGAATACCTCCGCCGTCAGCAACCCTTTATCTGGAATGCCACCAATGTCACGGCAGCCGTGCGAACCCAGTTGATTGACCTGTTTGCGGCCTATCAGGCCCGGACGACAATTGTCTATCTTGAAGCCCCGCTTCAGACCATTTTGCAACGCAATGCCCAGCGTGTGGCGGTGGTGCCCAATCGGGTCATTTACAAACTCGCCGCCAAGCTCGACATTCCCAGTCGGACCGAAGCCCATGGCGTTCACTACATTGTGAATGGAACACCCCTTGAAAACTGGTGGCACCAGTGGCCGATTTCTGATGGCTCTATCGGTTCACAAATCGTCACCAGCCAGTCAGATTTGGATAAGGTTGAGCAATGAAATAACAGACCTTGCCTGTATCGGCAGACCAATTGTGTTCGCATCAAAAGACAGCCAGTCGCCTCAATCAAAAGAACTTGACGAGCTGCTAACTACTGACGACTGACTACAAACTGATAAGTACCTTGTCATAAATTTTCTGAGATATTGGGTTTGGTAAGTGCTTGATTCTTTTCCGTGTTTTCCGTGTTTTCCGTGGTTAAAATGTTTGGAAATTTTCGGTAAGGTACTTATGACAGGTCGCCTCAGCTAAAACCGGCAAAACCTGTGCCGGATCACAGCCATAAATCCCCGATCCAAACGCGGCGTTTGCTTCAACCACTGCCCAGCCCTTCCCTGAAATCACACCGACATCAATCACCACCGCTTCAGGAATCGAAACCGACCGATCATTGAAAAGTGAATCGGTAAAGTGGCGTACTGCTGCAATTTCATCAGCGGTCGCGGGCCAGTTGCCATTTGAATCACAGGCCAGTTCTCCAAATCGCGAGTAGGGGGAAAACGTTGCCAGCGTCCGATGATGGACAAAACATCGAAATTCGACTTCCCACACAACAGATTCCGAGACCAGTACCGGGACATCCTCCTCTAAATAGCCAAAGTCCGCTAACTCCAAACCTGATTGATACACCTTTGCGGGAAAACATTTGTCATCTGCAGGCTTGAAAAACGCCGGGTGGTTGATCGCTTTGGCGTCACCAAGTGACAGAAACTGAATGTCGCGTTTGCGATACTGAACCGGAAGCGTCGTCAGCCAGTGAAAGGGTGGTTCAACCAGGGTCAGGCCCAATTCGCTGGCAATGACAGCCGCAAAGAGTGGTTCGCCATACAAAACAACTGGTTGCGTTTTCAATTCGTCCGGTGGTCGCCAGTTCACCAGCCGTTCGACATTCCAACCAAGCTGGGTCGCAGCACCCGCCAGGGCAATTGAATCGGGAGTAAACCGTGGTGAAAGCACCAGTGTGGGAAAAACCATTTGAAATACCTTTCGGGATGAAAAACCAGGGTGAATGACCCGCAAACTCGGGCTCAGAACTTGAGGCAGATTATGGCACGCAGACTCAGCAAGGGTGCCGTGCAAAATGGCAGCATGAAAGAATTCCTTCTGTAAATTTTTCCGTGATAGGTTTCTTTGGAACAACTGGAAATTCAGTTTCAGCCTGCGAAGCAGGTAAAAGAGAGTAGCCCCCGGTGCAACC
>CAZXCE010000831.1:0-3390 GCA_964639175.1 uncultured Clostridia bacterium | reverse complement strand
GTCCTTTTGGTCCTTTTTGTCCCTTATGTCCTTTTATTATTTCCCGAACCCTGAACCCTGAACCCTGAACCCCAAAGAAAACTATGAACCGTTTCACCTGCTGCTTCCTGCTCGCATTCTTTCTGGTTGTAAACTGCCTGGTTCCTGGTCTGGCTCAAAAAAAGAAGCCTTCGACTGGTTCACCCAAACCATCCCGCACGGTAAAACTGCCAGCTTCGACCAAACCCTCAACTAAACCTCAACCGCCAAAACCCAAACCGAAAGATCCAGTGGTTGAAGTTGATTACAGTCAGCCGCGCCTGGTCGTGCAGCTTGGGCACACTATGGATGTTGATTCGGTGACTTTTTCGGAAGACGGTTCGCTGGCGGTGACTGGAAGCTGGATGGAAGGCACCGCCATTGTGTGGGACGTTCAAAGCGGACGTGAGATTCGACGCTTTACCGGCAACACCGACAACAAAGGCTATCAGGATGGCTGGATCAGCGGTGCGATTTCACCAGATAAACGACTGGTCGTGGTCCTCAGCGAATTCAGTTTTCGGTTGTGGGATCTGGTCACCGGGAAACTCGTCAAACGGATTCGAATCACTGATGGCGATTATATTGAAAGCGGTGAGTTTTCGTTTTCGCTCGATCAAACCCGGCTCATCTGGCAGAACAATATTTCACGCAAAGTGTGGGACCTGGCAACTGGGAAAATCATTGAAAGCAAACGTGGAAAAGGTGAACCGGACCTCCGCCCAGAAGCCTATCTGTCTCCGGATGGCAAACTCAAAGCGATGATTGAGGAAAAAGTGGTTCGGATTATGGACACGACCACTGGCGCGGAAGTCAGCCGCCTGAATGGGAATCCAAGTGTCGTTGCCAGAACAACCATCACCCCAGCGGGGCTACAAGTGGCAACCATTCAGGGAAACGCTGTATTTGTACGGGATGCCGCCACCGGGCGAGCCGTCGAGGTGGGGACTTCGGCTTATGAAATCTTGCGGCCAGACGCCAAAATTTCGCCGGATGGCCGATTCCTGGCCGCAACCAATCGTGGAAATGTCGGAATCTGGGATATCCAGGCCGGACACCAACTGCTGACCTTGACTGGTCACACCGATGATGTTTCAGCCGTTGCTTATTCACCTGACAGCAAATACCTGATTACCAACAGTTTTGATTTCACCGTGCGGATGTTTGACCTTGCAACCGGCAAAGAGCGCCTGCAGCTCAAGAAAACTTCGAATTTGGAAACACCGATTGCTTTTACACCGGACTGTACCCAGATTGCCTATGCCATTGAGCCGGATGAAAGCGGCAAACTGTTTGTCTATGTGCAGGGTTTGATGTCTCGCCGGGTGCTGAAAAAGCTACTGGCTGCCACTGATGGCAACACCTGGGTGCAGGACATCGCCATTTCACCTGATAAAAAACAGATGGTTGTGGCCACCAGTTCAATGGATGATGCGACGTTGTTTGATGTCCAGGTGTGGGACCTCGAAACCGAAAAGCTGGTTCGTCACCTCAAAGGTCATTCAACCTATGTCCAGGCGGTTGCCTACTCAGCCGATGGCAAGACCATTGCCACCAATAGCTGGGACACAACCATCCGTTTGTGGAATGCTGCGACCGGGGCCGAATTGCGGGTCTTGAAAGGTCACGTCGGGCCGGTTGGCGAGGTCGAGTTTTTTGCCAATGACCAGTTGTTGCTTTCACAAAGCTTTGACAGTACTTCCCGAATCTGGAATGTCCAGACCGGCGCGGAGCTTGCGTGTTTGACCTCATTTGAAACCGGTGATTGGCTGGTGGTGACCCCTGATGGGCGCTTTGATACCAACAACCCCGATCAGATTCGAGGCATTCACTGGATTGCGCCCGATGAACCAACCCGCCCGCTGGCACCTGAGATTTTTCTCCGGCAGTATTATGAACCTCGCCTGCTGGCCCGCTTGCTGGCTGGCGAATCACTTCCGGCAATTCCAAACATCACAACGCTCAACCGGGTTCAGCCACATATTGCGATTACTGGAATTACCCCAGATTCACCTCAAACGGTCAAGATCACCCTTGAAGTCGCCCGAGCGAGCGGCACCATCCAGCGGGGCGCGCAAAAACTGGAGAAAACGACCGGGGTATACGACGTGCGGCTGTTTCGAGATGGACAACTGGTCGGCTATGCACCTGAAAATACTGGCGAAGTTTCCGTTGATCCAACAACCGGAAAAGCCACGTTAACCTTTGCAGGGATTAAACTTCCACGCTCACGCAATGTGAAAGAAGTCGAATTTTCGGCCTATGCGTTTAACATAGACCGGGTGAAATCAGCCACCTCACGTCAGACATTCAAAATTCCATCCACCGTCACACCAGCTCGCGGGCGAGCCTATGTGATCGCCGTCGGCGTCAATACCAATCAGCACCCGAAACTCAATCTCCGCTATGCCGCCAACGATGCGCGGCGGATTCAATCCACATTGACGAATTTGCTTGGTCAGTCAGGGGCCTATGAAGAGGTGGTCCCGATTCTGCTCACCTCAGAAGCTGTGGAAAAATCTGTGGAAAACAAAAAATCTGTGGATTTCGCCACCAAAGCAAACCTTCAAGCCGTGATTGAGGCGCTGGCTGGCCACCCTCTCAGCCCTGAACAATTGCGCGCGATCCCAAATGCCACAAAGTTACAATCCGCCACACCTGAAGATGTGGTGATTTTTGCCTTTGCCGGTCACGGCTACGCTGATGCCGACGGTGTGTTTTATTTAGTGCCAAGCGATACTGGCGAGAGTGAAGTTTTGTCAAAAGCGTTTCTGGACCGCTGTATTTCAAGCGACGAATTGACCCGCTGGCTGCGTGACATTGACGCCGGAGAACTGACAATGGTGATTGATGCCTGCCAGTCCGCCGCCGCCGTCGAAGGCGGAGGCTTTAAACCAGGCCCGATGGGAAGCCGGGGATTGGGGCAACTTTCCTATGACAAAGGCATGCGGATTTTGACCGCAACCCAGGCCGACAATGTGGCACTCGAAGACAATCGCCTTCAACACGGGTTGCTGACCTATTCGCTGATGCACGACGGGATCGAAGCCCGTCAGGCAGATTTCAACCCGAAAGATCGCCGCATTACGCTGGCCGAATGGCTTGGATATGGCGTGGTGCGCGTTCCGCAATTGTATGAAGAAATCAAACTCGGCACCGTGACGAGCTTTGCCGACAATCCATCTCAGAATAAACCGCAGGTTCTGGTAACGGATGCTCAGGGACGAATCCTCGAACGAAATGAAGAACGTCAACGAGTTGTTGTCGAGCAGCGGGTGCAGGCACCTGGGCTCTTTGACTTTGCCCGCCGAAATCGCGAAGTAGTGGTGTGGAAGGCTGGGGGGAAGTGAGGAAAGCCGGGTTCCGGAACCC
>CAZXCE010000830.1:0-3397 GCA_964639175.1 uncultured Clostridia bacterium | reverse complement strand
TCTTCATTCTTCATTCTTCATTCTTCATTCTTCATTCCACTACTGGGGTGCAGTAAATCCAGTCAATGGATTTTTGTAAAAGGCATCGGTTTTCCAGGCATTGAGGTCCATTTTGATCGTGGGTGGTCCTAAAACCTTCACTGGTAAAACCATGCTGATACCGCCGAGTTTGTTCTGAGTGGCGATGCCGTTGTCAACGATTCGGCCATCTGCTCCAACTGTGAATTTGGCCTGCCGGACTAACTCGCCCTGATTCAACACCTTGATTTCATATTCACCGGGATTGACTGACAGGAAATGTGCGCCGGGGTATTCGGTTGGACTTTCCAGTTTCCAGCCGCGCACTTTGTTCCAGGTGAAATTCCAGCGTTCCCAGCGTGGGTCGGCATCATTGCCGGAAGTCAAAATCACCTTATCATAACCAGCCACACCCGAGGTCGTGTCTTTGGTGCTGGCAATGATTTTGCCGTTATAGAGCACATAGCCTGCCAGCCTGGTGTCGTCGTTTTCGCCGCGAAACCACATGGTGGCCACCAGCGGCGGTGCATCCTGACTTGCAAAAATATTGAGCCAGAGATAGCCAATCGGCAGATTCCAATCCTGGTCAACATAATACTCAAACTGGTTTTTGAATTGCGGCAACTCATTGCCTACGTGAAACTTGTTGACGTTAAACTTTCCAGAAAACACTTCATAGTTCAAATTGCTCAACTCATTTTTGAGTCGGATTTTAAACCCAAATGTTCCAACGTCAGTAATCGCGCGTTTGTCATCGTGGCCACGTTCCCATTCGGTGTTGAATTTCCACACCTGCCCGGCAGCCACGGCATCGGAATTACAATTGAGCGTTGTCCAGGGTTTGCCATCAGGCAATGTAAAATCAACCTGGAACTGGCTTCCGCCCGCCACCGGGCCTAACACCTGAAACTCAACTTCGGGAATCCAGCTCCAGTAATTGTCCTGGTCCGGGAATTTCCAGTACCGCACCATGCGCCGGGCACGAACGTGCAGCGAATATTTCAACAACGTTGGGCCTCCACTTGCCGGCGCGGCGGTGGGTTCAGATGAGGTGGCTGAAGTTCCCGAAGTGCTCGCCGCAGCCGTTGAACCTGTTTCTGGCGCGGCGCCACCTTCAATTGCCGTGAACCCACTCAACGGGTTGCCATAGAGCGCATCTGTTTTCCAGGCCGCGCGATCCCACTTTCCATCGGCATCGCTGACAATGGCGACCGGGAGCACCATCCGAACGCCACCCAGTTTATTGGCTTTGGCAATGCCGTTATCCACAATTTTTCCATCGGCACCGACGGTAAATTTCGCGATTCGATCCAGCTTGCTGTTGCGCAGGATTTTTAATTCGTACTCGCCAGGATTCTTATCGAGGAAAAACAGGGCTGAATAATCATTGGCAGATGAGGTGTCATGGTTAAACCCACGAACCTTCAGAAATGGAAATGTTCGTAAGGTCCACTTGTAGGCTTTATCATCAACAGCGGTGGTTAGTTCGCTTTCGACCTCGTTACTTTGGGTTTCCCCAACCTGTTTGCCTTTGTAGTACAAAAAAGCTTCCATTTTGGCGTAATTATCCGCATTGCGAATCCAGAATTGAGTTTTAAATGTCGGTACATTCTCGTCAGAACTCGGATCCAGCCAGATATACCCAAAGGGCAGCCGCCAGTCTTCCTGAATATAAAATTCCTGCTTGTTTTTGAATTCGGGGATTTTCTGGTCTGGCGTAAACGTGGCAACTTTAAACTTTCCAGCAAACAACACATCGTTGCTTCCAAGCAGCGAATTTTTCAATATGATCTTGAATGGAAAGGCACCCGTCTGAATGGTCGCCTTTTTTTCCAGATCGGAATCTGAAATTGGAAGATCGTAACTGGAAAACTTGCCCCATCCATCTTCGGGGAGTTCTTCAGTCCGAAGCGGATACTGCATCCAGGGCTTGCCGTCTGGAAAACTGAAATCCACCAGCACCTGGCTTCCTTCAGGAATGGGCCCAATCATTTCAAAATCAATCCGCGGCACCCACGACCAGGTGTCATATTGCGGTTCAGCCACCTGCGGGTTTTTCCAAAAGCGTAAATATTTTTTTAATGTTATTCCGACGGTCCGCTTAAGCAGCGTCGGACCAGCCTGACGGCTGGCTGTAACCGGAGACTGAGTCAACATAACCCCTGGCAGCACCAGGGTCGAAATCAATATCAATAAGAGGAGCGTTCGAAGAGTGAATCGCATAGCAGTCCTTTTCATTCAATAAGGTGAGCGCTCGACTCCGTGCCAGGCACAGAAGTCGCCGCAAATATAGATCAGAATAGACGTGCTCTCTCATTTTTTGACTTTCGGCTGAAGAACCTGGGCTCACAGGAAAAGAATGGGCCAGTTTGCTCATGTTCCTCAGTTCACGTTCAAAGTGTGTTCAAATTGTTGCAGGACGAAAAATTGTGATTTTGTCAGCCGCACACCTTTCCGAATTTCACGCAATTTGTCAATAGCATCAGTGGCGCTAACCGCTTTTTTTTCAAGTAACCAGAAGGCAGCCACAAACAAAGCACTGCGACTGTGCCCTAACGCGCAGTGCACATACACTTTTCCAGTTTGGGCATGATGGACAATCCAGCTAACTCCATCCTGGAGTTGCTCCAATGATGGTGCCGTATTGTCCAGAAGTGGAAGGCAACGATAGACAGGCTTTGACCGCAGAAATCGGACTTCACTGAATTCACTGGTCAGATCAAGCACCACATCCACCTGATTCAGAAGTGATTGATCCCCTTGCCAGAGGCGACAACCCAGCACAATCTGGTCATCAACCTGATGTACCGGTAGTTCCCATCTGGCCATCCGAAACCCAAACAGCGCCAGGTACTGCACGGCGAAATACGGCCAGAAACAGACCCAGCTTCCCCAGGGTAACCGACCATCTGAACGTTTGAAAAAAATATCGGGGCGACCGCTGGCATATCCAGCCCCGACCAACCCAAAGGCCACAGCCGTATTGACCAAAATCAGTCTGGCTACCAGTTCTGGCACAACCAGAGCACACCAGATCAATACCCCGGCAAATGCCAAAAATACGAGGGCATATTTCCAGTTTCGGTGAGCTTTATTCACAATGATGTCAGACAGTAGTCAGCAGTCAGTAGTTAGTAGCTAGTGGTTCGCTAAGTTTATTTGATTGAATCACTTGACTATTTTCACATACAAAGAACTCATTGCAACCTGGTATGACGATTGAGTGAAGACGGTGGGATTGAGGACTGAAGAACCAGGGCTGAGGGCTTGGGGCTGGGAGCTGAAGAAACGGGATGAAGAAGACGGGCTGAAGAAAATGGGTAATTCAGTTTTGAACCCCAAATCTTCAACCCATCTTCTTCAGCCCCTGGCCCCTAGC
>CAZXCE010000829.1:0-3406 GCA_964639175.1 uncultured Clostridia bacterium | reverse complement strand
TCCGATCAAGCGGACCGACCGTGGGATGTTCACCATGGTCATTCCGGCATCGCGGGCCGCCAACGTCTATGCTTTGACGGCCACCTTTACCGCCAATCTGGAAACCTCTGAATTTTCCCGGACTCTCAAAGTGGCTGGTGCTCCGCCACGACCAGATACCGAAGAACCGGTGGTTGAAGTCATTTCCCCAACGCAAGAGCAAATCATTCAATCGAAACGAAATGCCACAATTGATGTTGAATGGTTTTCAACCGACAACAAAACCATTGCCAGCCACACGGTGAAGCTTGCTGGAAAACGCAATGATGTGCCTTTTAGCCAGACCGTAGCCACCGGGTTACCGGGAGAGACCTCGACTTTCTCAATTGAAGTCGTTCGTGATGATGTATTTAGCGAAGGGTTGGTCACGGTGGAAGCCGTTGACCCATCTGGCAATATTGGGCGCGGTGAATCCGGAGTCTTTTCAGTTGTTTTACCGCCGCCGCCGGAAACCGAAAAACCTGAGGTTTCCATTTTGGCACCGACTGAAGGGACGGAATATGAATCTAAACTCGGGGCGGAAGCCCTCATTGTCTGGGTTTCAACTGACAATGTGGATGTGGTTGAGCATCGGGTGACCCTCAACCGGGATGGACGACTTGAAACGCTGGCCTCCGGGTTGCCAGGTGCCGCGCAAAGCTTTATCTGGAATATCCCGTTCAACACCTCAATTGCCAAAGCGACGGTGACGATTCAGGCTGAAGACGAAGCCGGAAATGTTGGCGAAGCGACGTCGAGTGAATTTACCGTGGTGCCGCCGCGTGTGGCAGATTCTGAGAAGCCAGTTGTTTCGCAAATCACACTGTCAAAGAAAAAAGTCGTCCGCAACAAAGATGCGAGTATTGAAATCAACTGGACCTCGCGTGACAACGTTGGGGTGGCTCGCCACGATATCAGTTACTCAACCGACGGTCAGGATTTTTCAACCGTCGTGGTTTCAGGGCTGGCAGGTACGGTCCAGAAATTTACCTGGACAGTTCCATCAACGGTTGCCAAAACCAAAACCGGCTCAGTGTTGATCGAAGCCCGAGATGCCTCTGGGAATGTTGGGTTTAGCTTTACACCGCCAACCCTGGTCATTAAATAACTGGCCAGAGTGACAACTTTGCCCGGTTGATTGGAAAGACGTTTCAGAATATTTCCGGTTGGTGTGCTGCAAAACCCAACCGGAAAATTTTTGTTTTTGTAAAAGAAATCATCCGAAAAACAAAAGGCTTTCGATCTGGCGGGGAACACCTCAAGATGGTGATTGAGTGCAAAGATTTATTCTTGCTTAAAAATGCATTCTAAAGGCAGTATGCACGGGTTCCGATTTATCCCTGATCTCTGGAACACGTTTCACGCTTCAACACGACGATCATTTTGCACTGAAGCGCCTGTATTAGAAAATAGTTAACGAATTCAATCAAATAAACTGAGTAACCTGCTGACGACAAACTCATATTAAACGATTGAGATGTACTTCCGTCTGATCACTTAGACGACAATGGAGAAATGACAATGACTGAAACTGTAGCTAAACGAAGCTTTCCACCTTCAACTTTTGGTGCTGACTTGCTGGCATCTGTGGTGGTGGTGCTCGTTGCCTTACCCTTGTGTATGGGCATTGCCATCGCTTCCGGGCTGCCCCCAGCCCTGGGGCTGGTCACTGGGATTATTGGTGGTTTGCTGGTTGGATCACTTGCCGGCTCACCATTGCAGGTCAGCGGACCTGCCGCCGGTTTAGCGGTCATTGTGTATGAAATTGTTCAAGAGCATGGACTTGATACCTTTGGCATCATCATTTTGCTGGCAGGTATTATTCAGGCTGCCGCCGGGCTGATGCGCTTTGGTCAGTGGTTTCGTGCGGTATCGCCGGCAGTGATCAATGGCATGCTGGCAGGAATTGGCGTCCTGATTTTCTCCAGCCAGTTTCATGTGATGGTTGATGACAAACCTCGATCCAGCGGAATTGCAAATTTGATGTCGATTCCGGAATCGGTATGGAAGGGACTTTTTCCACTTGATGGTTCGACCCACCACTTAGCTGCCGCGATTGGAGTGTTGACCATTATTGTTATTCTGGTGTGGAACGCCGTTGCGAAAAAAATCAAAATGATTCCAGCGCCACTCGTGGCTGTGGTCAGTGCGGTGGTTGTCTCTGGCGTGATGAATCTGGATATCAAGTATGTGCAAATTCCAGGAAGCTTTCTTGATATTCTCAACGTGCCCTCCATGGAATCGGTCAAAAGCATTACCCATCTTCCTATTTTCCTGGCCAGCGTTTCGGTTGCCTTTATTGCCAGTGCTGAGACACTCTTAAGCGCCGCCGCCGTTGATAAAATGCACTCCGGTGTGAGAACCAACTATGATCGGGAACTGTTTGCCCAGGGGATTGGAAATGCCCTGTGCGGGATGCTGGGCGCCTTGCCGATGACCGGTGTGATTGTCCGGAGTGCGGCCAACGTTGAAGCCGGCGCTAAAACCCGATTGGCAACGATTTTGCACGGCGCCTGGCTCCTGGTGTTTGTGTTGTGTCTGCCCTGGATGCTTGAGAAAATCCCAACTGCCAGTCTGGCCGCGATTCTGGTGTTTACTGGCTATAAGCTGGTCAACCCTTCAAAGATGAAAGAGATCCTGGCCTATGGCCGCAGTGAGTTCGCCATTTATCTCGGCACCATGGTTGCCATTGTGGCCACCAATTTGTTGGAAGGGGTACTGATTGGGCTGGGAATGTCAATTGCTAAATTGATTTATGTCTTTACCAATCTGGATTCGCGCCTTGAAATCACTGACGGGGGAAAACAGGCCCGATTAACCATGCGTGGCAGTGCCACCTTTGTAATGTTGCCAAAACTGGCGGCATTGCTTGATCAGGTGCCAGCCGGGGCTGAATTGCAGGTTCATTTTGAGTCGCTGGATTACATTGACCATGCCTGCCTGGACTTGTTGATGAATTGGGAAAAGCAACACGAGTTGACTGGTGGTGAAATGTGTATCGAATGGGATGAGCTTGAAGCCAAGTTCCATCGCCGCCGACCTGACTGGTCAAAAACTCCTGAGCAAGCGGTCAAATCTGAGAGTGATTCAGAGAAAGGATTGGTGGTTAAGAAATAATAATGCCAGGGAAAGGGGTGAAGTGGTTTTTGGTTCTCAGCTCAGGTACTGAGGCTGGTGTGTTGCCCAGAGCAAGTCTTTAGTGAGCCAGGAGAAAATAAAATCCTAATGAAACAGGGGCAGGGTTTTTGGCGATGAAGTGACTGATCCTGCTCAAGATGAGTATCAGGAACCCGGCGGTTACGGCTCAAGTTGGATTAAGTCCCTTAGGACTGCACACAAAATAACCTGGTCAACCGAAACAAACTCTCTCGGAAGTCAAAAACTCACC